>CAYYHY010000188.1:0-5742 GCA_964471855.1 uncultured Oscillospiraceae bacterium
GACAGAAGGACCCGGAAGGGCAGACTGCAGTAGCACAGGTTCTGGGCGCATTTGATTTTGAATGTTTTCTGCCGGAAACACCAATTCTTTATGCGAATGCATTGACACTTTCTGCTGCTGCATTGTATTATGTACTCAACATTATTAACACAGGGCGGTGATTCCATATGGCAGAGATTGCCGAGACAGCAGCAGAGACCGGCAGAAATCCCCAGGATGCCAGTACATCTCCCAGCGGAGCTGAAGGAGAAGGACCCGTCAGGGCGGCAGCCACATCCGGGGATCTGTCGATACTGGACATCAATAATCTAAAAACTGAGGAAACAAAATCTAAAATTCCATTCATCGTTAAAAAAGAATATAACCTTGATAAGAATGCTCTGCATGCTATCTGGATGGAGATGTCTCCTCACTGGACACAGAAACCGAAGAGACTTTTCGCAGGCAGCATAGCTCTAACCCGGGACTATGGAGGAATTGCTTACGCTCACGAGATCACAGGTCTGATAATTATTCCGATATCGGAATAATCAGAGGAAATGGGGCGTTTGCCCCGCTGATATCAGCGCTGTCAAAAGTTTGATCAGACAGCGGGACACTGGCGGGGCGATTATGTTGTACCCGGATGCTGCAAAGATTCTGTTTGTGTGTGACTGCGGAGGTTCTAACGGCTGCAATCACCGCTTATGGCATGACTGTCTCCAGGAGTCTGCAAATCACAGCGGTTCTCGAGGGCTGTCCTGCCATTTCACACCTGGCCTCTGAATGCAGTGCTGTTGAGCACCAGATGTTTCCTCACCTGACATGGGTCCTGGGAGGACAGCAGGGAGCGCCGGGATGCATGTGCCGGAAAGGGATGCTGATATTGCCGGACTTCAAAGAGTTTGCAAAGATCGAACCTGTCACTGGCGGATGGTCGGAGGACAGGAAGTACTGTGCCGAGACGCCTTCCGGGGAGCGTCTGCTGATCCGGGTGTCTGACAGCGGGGCAGCCGGAACAAAAAAGCAGGAGTTTGAGATGCTGAAGCGCTTCCATGATGCAGGCCTTCCTGTTCCGGAGCCGGCTGTTTTCGGAATTTCCGATGACGGAAAGTACGCATATCAGATCCTGTCCTGGGCCGAAGGCAGGGAGGCCAAAGAGGTCCTGCCGTCTCTGACGGAGGAGGAACAGTACTCCTTCGGCCGGGAGGCGGGGCAGATTCTGCGTAGGATGCAGGAGATCGACCGCCGCCCTCCATCCTCTGACTGGGCGGACATGTACGGGGCGAGGGTCCGGGAGCACGTCAGGGCATACAGAGCCTGCGGCGAGGTGCTTGCAGGGGAGGAGCGGTACATCTCCTTCCTGGAGCAGCACGGAAGCTGTCTGGAGAACCGCCCGCTCTGCCTGATTCACACGGATTTCCAGTCTGACAACATGGTGATCTCCCCTGAGGGGAAACTGCAGGTGATCGACTTCCAGGGGAGCGGTCTGGCGGATCCGTATTATGCACTGTCCGGCGTGATGGTGTCGGCGGAGACAAGCCCCCTGTTTTCCATCGGCGAGATCCACAGCTTCTTCCCGGATGGCGTGCCGGAGGACTTCTGGGAACTCAGCGTCTTCTACACGGCGGCGGAGAACATCGGCGCTTTTCCTGTGGCGGTCAGGCTGGGCAGGGAGGAAGTGGAATACTCCAACAGGATGTCGGAGACTGTGCTGGACTGGTACGACGGTCTGCACTGCTTCGTCCCGTCCTGGTACAGAGAGGCAGGCATGCGCCCGGCAGACAGGATGCTGCAGAGGCAGAAACACGGGGAGGGCGGAGCATGAAGCTGTATGTGCTGGACAACGGGTTTATTGAGGGGAGCTGGAGGATCTTCTACCGCGAGGGGGAGTACGAAGGTCCGGAACGGATCATGTTTCCGGTGAATGCCTTCCTGATTCAGCTGGATGACGGCAGGAAGATCCTGTTCGATGCCGGTGTGTACCCGGGCGGAATCCGGGCGAAAAGCGAGAGCTGGCGGTATCAGACTCCCGGCCAGACACTGGTCAGGCAGCTGGCACTGTGCGGTACGGCGCCGGAGGACATCGACGCTGTCGTCCTCTCCCATCTCCACTACGACCACGCCGGCAGCCTGTTCCTCTTTCCCGGCAGGCCCTGCTTTGTCTCCCGGCGGGAGTACGAACTGGCCTTTTCGGCGAATCCGCCTGCCGCATATGCGCCGCAGGACTACAGCGTTCCCTGCGACTGGCACCTGGTGGAGGAGGACTGCGAGCTCTTCCCCGGAGTCCGGGCGGTGCTGCTGCCCGGACATACGCCGGGCATGATGGGGCTGCTGGTGCATCTTCCCTCCCAGTACGTGTTTCTCGTACAGGATGCGGTATACGCCGCCGACAACTACTACCCGAAATGCATGGTTCCGGGGCTCCTGGAGGACGAGAAGAGCTGCAGGGAATCCCTGCAGAAGGTCAGAAATCTGGCGGAGAGGTACGACGCATTCATCATCTTCGGCCACGACACCCGGCAGAGGCAGCAGATGAAGATGGCACCCCAGTGCTACTGCTGAGGTGCGCTGAGCACAGTACGGGAGTCTCCACAGAGCAGGAGCGGCAACCATCAGGAAACAGAAGAGAGCGGAGAGCGACACCAGGTCCTCTCCGCTCCTTTTCCGTTTTTGGTTATTCTGGCGGGGGTTCTGAAGCTCATCCCGCTCTGGTTCTCAGTTCCGGCCGGCCCGGACCGCGCGGCGGTGCCACAGGAAAGAGGCGGCCAGCCAGAAGAGCAGGCCGAGGCCAAGATAGAGAAGGGCGCCCGTCTGCATGGCGGTCAGATGGAGACCGAAGAAGGAGGCCAGTTTGTGGCTGCTCAGCACCGTCTGGTCCACCAGATTGCAGGGGAGCAGAATGGCCCAGTCCAGAGAGCGGAACTGCACCATGCTCAGCAGCACCATTGCTGCGGAGACAATGAGGCCGGGCAGCGGATCCCCGCTCAGCACGGAGAGCAGGGAGATCAGGGCACCAGCCAGGAATGCATAGACCAGAAGAAGCCCCAGCAGGATCAGCAGACCCTGTCCCAGTGTAATGGGGAGGCTGGAGAACCGGCTCCAGCTGTGCAGCTGCAGGGCCCCGTTCCAGCCCCAGGTGCCGTAGAGGGCCAGGCTGACAAGAATGACGGGGAGGGCGGTCAGCAGGACCAGAAGGACGCCGGAACAGACGCCGGCCAGAAGCTTGGCCCGGAAGAGAACCGAGCGGCCCCTTCGGGTGGAGAAGATGATGGACTCCATACTGTGCCTGCGCTCCTGACTGAAGAGGTCGCAGAGGCAGATGCCGCACAGCAGGGGAATCAGAAGGGCGAGGCCCCCGTTTCCCAGGGAGTGGAGGAGGCGGGTGATCCCTGCAGCGGGCTGCCAGACAAAGGGCTTTTCCACCTTCTCCTCCATGGCCTGCCAGAAGGCCTGCACGTCTGCACTCTCCCTCTGCAGTTCCCGGCGGATGCCATCCTCCCTGGCCCCGTAAAACTCCGCCGCGGTGCCCTCCAGCCATTCACTCCAGCTGCTGCAGCACTCCCACCAGGCGGAGCCCTCCAGGCAGAACCAGGACTCCAGGGTGTCGCGGTCTGCGTCCAGGGGGATCTCCTCTTTCGCCCGCTGGAAGAAGGCCTCATCCATGGGCAGACCCGCCAGGGCGCGGGACCCTTCCACCTTAAGACGGAAGCGGTCGCTCTGGCTGAACTCCCCTGTCTCCACGGTGCCGTCTGCCGATTCCCAGCGGGCGGAGAAGACCGCACCTTCCTTCACCAGGTCCCGCACCTGGGATATGCAGAGCGCGGCAGCAGTCACGGCAATGACCGCCCAGAGAAGGGGGCGCTTCCAGATCTTGCGCATCTCGTATCCAAACAGGGTCCTCATGGTGTTCCCTCCTTTCCTGCAGATGCCCTCACCCGTCCAGTCCTCCGAACCTGCGCAGGTAGAGCTGCTCCAGATCCGTGCGGGACTTGTCCCAGGGTTCATCATAGACGATGCGCCCTTCGGAGAGCATCAGGAGATGGTCGCAGACGGGCTCCACATCCGAGACGATGTGGGTGGAGAGCAGGACGATGGTGTCCTGCCCCAGGTCCCGCAGCAGACTGCGGAAGCGGACCCGCTCCCTGGGGTCCAGACCGGAGGTGGGTTCGTCCACAATGAGGAGCCTGGGGTCGTTCAGCAGGGCCTGGGCGATGCCGAGGCGCTGTTTCATGCCGCCGGAGTAGGTGCGGACCTTTTTCCGGGCTGCGTCCTGCAGCCCCACCATCTCCAGAAGTTCCTGCGCCTTCCGCTTTGCATGGGGCCGGGAGATGCCCTTCAGGGCGGCCAGGTAGAGCAGGAAATCGAGACCGCTGAAGTCCGGATAGCAGCCGAAGTCCTGGGGCAGGTATCCCAGAACTGCCCGGTAGTCCTCACTGGATACGTCCACCCCGTCCAGGGAGATGGATCCCCCGGTAGGTTTCAGGATACCGCAGAGCATGCGCATCAGGGTGGTCTTCCCCGCCCCGTTGGGGCCGAGGAGACCGCTGATGCCCTCGTGCAGACGCAGGGACACCTGGCTGACCACCTCCCTGCTCCCATAGGTGCGGGTCAGGCTGTTTACTGCCAGTTCCATTGCCGGCTCTCCTTTCTTCCCAGCAGGGACAGTTCACAGGCGGTGGCGGCGGCGCAGAGAACCAGAACCGCCAGCCAGACCGGCAGCACCGGCCGGCCCTGCACGGTTCCCGCCCAGGCGGATATCCGCAGGGCCGCCAGGGTGAGGAGCATGGCAGCCGCTGCGCAGAGGGCGATGCAGGCCACTCCGCCTGTGTGCCGTGAGACCTCCAGGCCGGAAGCCGCGGTCAGGAGATAGGGGGTGAGCAGATAGACTCCGGCCCGGACCACCCCCATGTGTCCCCGGACCGCCAGGACGGGGGATGCCAGCAGCAGCAGCAGAAGCTGAAAGCCCCCCAGGGCGGTCATGCGGGCCAGCAGCGCCGTGCTGACGGGGAGGCGGCAGACTTTCTCCAGTTCCTCCATCCCCCAGCGGACGTTGCGCCTGCGCTCCGCCACTGTCAGAAGAGCCATCAGAGGTCCTGCCGTGGAGGCCAGCCACAGGGTGCCGTCGCTCCAGCCGCCGGTCAGAAGCAGCATGAGCACCAGGACTGCTGCGGAGCCGGTCCACGCCGCGGGGCGGACCCAGGCCGCCTGGGTCAGGATCAGTTCCCGGCGGCTCATCTCCATGCGCCGGTGGCGGTGGAAGAAGGCGGCACTGTCCCGGGGCTCCGGACAGCCGAAGGCCGCCTTCAGGGCGCTGCGTTCCTGCCGTGTCACAGTCCATCACTCCTTCATGGCGTCCCGGAGGACGTTCAGGATCCGGCGCAGACGCCGGTAGAGGGCAAAGCGGGAGATGCCATACAGGCGGCAGAGCACCCCGGCCGGCTCCTCGTTTACATACCGGAGCAGAACCAGTTCCCGGTCCTCCGGGCTGAGGCGCTCCAGTGCGGCGCGCAGGGCAAGGCGGTCCAGGGGTTCCTCCTCCGGGGCCGGCAGATCCTCCGGCAGCGGCTCCGCATGGGGCCTGCGGTACTCGCTGATGCAGAGGTTCCGGGCGATCCGGTAGAGGTACTGCAGGGTCTGTCCGGTGCTGCGGTACGTATCGCTGGCAAACCAGCGCAGGAAGGTCTCCTGGGTCAGGTCCTCTGCCAGATCCCGGTCTCCCAGCCGGTGCCAGCAGTACCGGAAGATCTTCTCATACTGTGC
>CAYYHY010000189.1:0-5704 GCA_964471855.1 uncultured Oscillospiraceae bacterium
CTGGTGCTGGAGTCCTTTCCCACCTCCCATGACTCGCCCGGCAGCACCGGCTGCATCCTGTCCGGAGCGGACGGCACCGTGGTGCTGTGCACGGACCTGGGGGTCATCACCCCGGAGGTGGAGAGTGCTGTCCGGCGGGCGGACATCCTGGTGTGCGAGAGCAACTACGACATCCAGATGCTGCTGAATGGGAGCTACCCCTGGCCCCTGAAGAACCGGATCAGGGGTTCCTCCGGCCACCTGTCCAACATGGAGGGGGCGCGGCTGGTGGTGCTGGGGGCCCGCAGCGGGGCGAAGGCCGTCATACTGGGTCACCTGTCCCCGGAGAACAACACCCCGGAGCTGGCTCTGGACGCCTCGGCGGCGGCGCTGGAGGAGGCGGGCCTGGCTGACAGTGTGGACCTGTCCGCAGCACCCCGGTTTGACCCCGGCCCCCTGTTCCTGCTGGAGAAGGGGAAGGTCCGGCGGGCGGAGGAGAGACCGTGAGGGACATCCGGATCATCTGCACGGGGAAGCTGAAGGAGAAGTTCTACCAGGAGGCCTGCGGGGAGTACGTCCGGCGCCTGTCCTCCCGCTGCAGCCTGACCGTCACGGAGCTCCCGGAGGAGCGCCTGCCCCGGAACCCCTCTCCGGCCCAGATCGCTGCGGCCCTGGAGAGGGAGGGGAATGCCGTGCTGGGGAAGATACCCCCGTCCTCCCGGGTGATCGCCCTCTGCATCGAGGGGAAGCTGTGCTCCAGCGAGGAGCTGGCCGACTTGATGGAGGACTGGGACCGGAGCCCGGAGAAGCACCTGGTGTTCCTCATCGGCAGCTCCTGGGGGCTGTCCGGGAGCGTCAAGAGACGGGCTGACCTGTGCCTGTCCATGTCCCCCATGACCTTCCCTCACCACCTGGCCCGGGTCATGCTGCTGGAGCAGATCTACCGTTCCTTCCAGATCCGGGAGGGCTCCCCCTACCACAAATAGCCGCACTGACGAAAAACCGCCTTCCGCCCTGCAGATGCAGGGAACGGAGGGCGGTTTCTGTCTTTTTACCAGGGAGTTATGAGCCCCTTGTCATTGAGCTGCCGGGGCATGACCCCCATCCGCTGGAGGATGGGGAGCAGAGCCTGGTAGGGGATGTACATGAGGATGGTCTTGGGAATGATGGTTCCCAGGTTCTTGACAAAGCTGACTGTAAACAGGGCCCAGTATCCGCCCCCCGCCAGCATGGCGCTCCACAGGGAACCCATGAGGGCGTTGACCAGCAGATTGACCAGGGTGTTGGCCACCAGCAGACGCAGGATGGTGATCCGTGCCCGGTAGAAGCAGAGGGCGTAGACCAGCATCCCCGCCATGGTGGAGATGGTGTAGCCGAAGAAGAAGGCCCCGGTGGGCTGGAGGGCGTAGCCGATGATGTCCTCCGCAAACCCGAAGAGCATCCCCGCCAGGGGTCCCACCACGGTGGCGCAGAGGGCCCGGGCGATGAAGCCGAAGGAAAATTTGGTATGCCCGATGGGTATGGAGGGGATCAGGGACAGGGCCCGGGTCATGGCGATCATGAGGGCGGCGAAGACCAGCATGCGCAGGGAGCGCAGGGACGCCGCCGCGTCCTTCCAGTAGCCGGGGGAAAAGGGGTGGGGGTAGAGTTTCGCGTGCTTGAAGTCGGACATGATGCTAGATACTCCTTTCCGTTTCTCGTCGTCGGAAAAGGGCATCCTTTCCTCGACAGCGGAAGCGGGCCACCACCGCGGGCTGCGAAAGCCCTTCGTCTGCCGGCAACTTCCCATCCGGCAGCACTTGACGCGGTGACCCTACTCAGTCGTTTCTGCGCCCGGCAGCCGGGCGCGGGGGCAGGACCCGGTGTCCTCCGGGCTGCCCTGCCGGAGAGGCCGTCTTCCCGTTCCGGCCCTCCGGTGCTTTATGAATCAGAAGAAACTGTCCGCACCTGTGCCGTTCTCCTGGAACCGGTGCAGCGGCTCCGGGGGCGGGGTGCCGGACAGGATGAGTCAGATGCAGGGAATCAGATCTGCTTCAGCACGGCGGCGTAGATCTGGTCCGCCAGTTCGCAGACCCGGGAGAGGCTTGCCTCCCCGATGCTGCGGCAGTGCTCTGCCAGTTCCCTGTCCTTGAAGCTGGCGATGTTGATGAGCACGTTGAGCCAGGCCCCCTGGCAGGCGGCCTTCAGAGAGAGGGCGGCGACCCCCAGGTCGCTGACGGCGCTGGTGCTGCTCTTCCCTACCACACGGGACACCAGTTCCAGGGCCTTCCGGGAGAGATCCATCATCTCCAGGGGGGTGGCGGTGCTGCCCTTCAGGGCCTCCTGCATGGCGTCGGAGCGGGCGGCCTTCTCCTCCGGGGTGTTCTTCGGCATGGAGAAGACGGCGGCAACCTCGTTGAAGGCCTGGGTGTCCAGTTCCATTACGTACAGGAAGCGGTCCTTCAGTTCCAGCGCTGCGGCCTCCGTCTCCACGGCCAGGTCCCGGTACTCCGCAAACTTCTTCTTGTCCTTTGTAAGGGCGCAGACCATGGCGGTGAGGGAGGCCCCCAGGGCGCCCTCCAAGGCGGCGGCGGAGCCGCCTCCGGGGGCGGGGGCGTCGGAGCCCAGCAGTTCAGCGAAGCGGGTCAGGGTCATGTCAGAGAGATTCATGTCCGTGTCCTCCTAATCACTCCAGGCCGATGAGGTGGTACTCCATCACCTGGCGGCGGCAGTCGAAGTTTTCGATCTTCAGGTAGTACTCGGCGCAGTCGATGAGGGCCTTGGCGGGGGTGAGACCCACCACCTCGGAGCCGATGATGCGCACTCCGTAGCGGTCGGCCAGGGCCCGGATCATCTCGTAGGCGTAGTACAGGGGGGTGCCCTCATAGTTTACCATGTTCATGGACACCTGGGCAATATTCCGTCCCTCCAGCATGACTCCGATGGCCTTGCAGTACTGGAAGCCGCCGGAGGAGCCCCGGATGGCCTTTGCGATCTTCTTTGCGATCTCCAGGTCGGAGGTGTCCAGGTTTACGTTGAAGGCCACCAGCGGCATGCGGGCGCCGATGGCGGTAATGCCGGCGGTGGGGTGGATCTTCCGCTCCCCGAAGTCGGGGGCCCACTCCGGCTGCAGCAGCTTCTCCGGCATGCCCTCAAACTGTCCCTTCCGGCAGGCGGCCAGGTTGCGGCGCCGGGGGTCCCGGGCGGAGTCCTCGTAGAGGAAGGAGGGGATCTGCAGCTCCTTCCAGATGCGCTCCGCCACCCGCACGGAGAGGTCCACGCACTCCTGCAGGGTCATGTCCATGGCGGGGACAAAGGGGATGACATCGGTGGCGCCCATTCTGGGGTGCTGACCTCTGTGCTTTGTCATGTCAATGGTCTCCGCGGCCTTCCGGCACAGCTGCACTGCGGCCTCCTCCATGCCCTCCGGGGATCCCACCATGGTGAAGACACAGCGGTTGTGGCTGCCGTCGGACTGCACGTCCAGCAGGGTAACCCCGGGCATGGCCTTCGCCGTATCCACAAGACCCTGGAACACCGCCTCGTCCTGCTCTCTGCTGACGCTGAAGTTGGGAATACATTCTACCAGTTTTGACATTCTCTGTCCCTCCGTGAGAACCAAAATCTGCGGCGCAGACCGCCGCCGGGAGCGGGTACAGAATAGCAGAAGACGGGACGCCGCGCAAGAAGACAGGAAAGGAAAAGGGGCGCCCCGGCTTTGTTTTTTAAGCCGGGTTCCCCGCCCCGGGAGCAAGAACCATGTTCAGGAACCGCTGCAGACAGGCGGGCTGGTAGAGGGCGTCGCTCCACACCATGGTGGGGTAGGAGACCGCCTGCACCCCCTGGACCGGCTTGGAGCACAGGGGACCGGCGGGCTGGTTTGTAACGATGCTGCGGGGAAGGAACCCCGCACCCAGACCGGAGTACACCATCTGCAGAGCCATGGGGGTGTCGTAGCAGTGGGCGTAGATGGTGGGGCTGAAGCCCGCCTGCTGGCAGGCGGCGATGAGGGCGTCGCTGTAGCCCCACATGTCGTCTCCCCGGAGCAGGCACATGGGCAGCCCCCGCAGGGACTCCACGGGGACGGCGGCGCAGTCCGGGGCCGGGTCCATGTCCCGGCGCACCACCAGCTCCAGGGGGTCCTCCCCCAGAATCTGCTGCCGGAAACCGGTGATCCCCTGCTCCCGGTTGCGGAGGAACAGCACATGGAGGTTTCCCTTCTCCAGCTCGGAGAGCAGGTCCGCGGGGGTGCCCTGGCGGACAAAGAGCTCCACCTGGGGGCAGAGGGCCCGGAACTTCTTCAGCAGGCTGAGGAAGAGAGGGATGTCGGAGTAGATGACCCCGGCGGACAGCTGGCCCCGGAGCCCCGCGTCCACATCCCGGACCTGGCGGGCGATGTTCTGCAGGTCCTGAAAGGTGTGCTTCGCCTGGGAGCAGAGACAGCGGCCGGCCTCTGTCAGCTCGATGCCCCGGTTGCTGCGGGCGAAGAGCTGCACCCCCAGCTCCTCCTCCAGCAGGGCGATCTGGCGGCTGACGGGGGGCTGGGCCACGTGGAGCATGCGGGCGGCGCCGGAGAGGCTCCCTGCCTCCGCCGCTGCGCTGAAGTACTCCAGCTGCTTGAGTGTCATGGCGTCATACCCTTTCTGTATGGCAGATATACGTTTTAAGTACTTTTCAATTATAGCAGGTACGGTGTAGAATACAAGTCAGCGGAACCATATTTTGTCAGGCACGGAAACTTTTATGACAGGAGGGCATGACATGAACGACCTTATCAACGGAGCCATGACCATCAAGCTGGACTACGATCTGCCCGAGTACCCCGCCTTCGTGGAGGGCTGCCGCCGGGCGCCCCGCCGGGAGTCCCATCTCTCCCGGGCGGACAAGGAGCTTGCCATCCGCAACGCTCTGCGCTACATCCACCCCGACCACCACGCCCAGATGGCGAAGGAGTTCGCCCAGGAGCTGGAGGAGCACGGCCGCATCTACGGCTACCGCTTCCGTCCCCAGGGGGCCATCACAGGGAAGCCCATCGACCAGTACAAGGGGAACTGCGTGGAGGCGAAGGCCTTCCAGGTGATGATCGACAACAACCTGGACTTCGACGTGGCCCTCTACCCCTATGAGCTGGTCACCTACGGGGAGACCGGTCAGGTGTGCCAGAACTGGATGCAGTACCGGCTCATCAAGAAGTACCTGGAAGTCATGACCGACGAGCAGACCCTGGTGGTCATGTCCGGTCACCCCCTGGGTCTCTTCCACAGCCATAAAAACGCACCCCGCTGCATCATTACCAACGGCCTCATGGTGGGCATGTACGACGACCTGAGCAACTTCAACCGGGCGGCGGCCCTGGGCGTGGCCAACTACGGCCAGATGACCGCCGGCGGCTGGATGTACATCGGCCCCCAGGGCATCGTCCACGGCACCTTCAACACCCTGCTGAACGCGGGCCGGCTCAAGCTGGGGATCCCCGAGGACGGCAACCTGGCCGGGCGGCTGTTTGTATCCGCCGGACTGGGGGGCATGAGCGGCGCCCAGGGCAAGGCGGCGGAGATCGCCGGGGCTGTGGCCATCATCGCCGAGGTGGACTACTCCCGCCTCATGACCCGCTACAACCAGGGCTGGGTCAGCCTGAAGACGGACAGCCTGCCGGAAGCCGTGGCCATGGCGAAGGAGAAGCAGGCGAAGAAGGAGCCCTGCGCCATCGCCTACTACGGCAACGTGGTGGACCTGCTGGAGTATC
>CAYYHY010000190.1:0-4401 GCA_964471855.1 uncultured Oscillospiraceae bacterium
GGAGGGCAGGCATGGGGTGTCTGTCCTCCCGGCTGTGCGTTATGGAGGGGAAGAAGCCGGCGGGAGACATCCGCCGGGGATCCTCCGCCCTGAACCCGGAGGTCCCGCTGAAGAGGAGACCGCCGGTGATGTGAGTGAGGACGCTGACCCCCGGCGTGCCGGTGCCCGGGCAGCTGCAGAGAGACGGGCTCAGAAATCCTCGATTCTGAGCAGCTGGTCGGAGAGGAGACCGGCCGCCGCCGGAGAGGTGTCGGCGTAGCGCTCCACGATGAGGAACATGCCGCCTCCGGGGCAGCGCTGGTACTCGCAGACGAGAAGGCAGCAGACAGACTCCCAGTTCTGACCCTCCAGATGGCAGGAGCAGAAGGTCTTCTCCGCCAGGGATGCTGACAGAGCCCCGCGGATCCCTCTGCTGCAGGGCAGGTCGACGGGGATTCCCCGTACGGAGGATGCTCCGCCCCGTGTGCAGATGCTGATGATGAGAGCGCTCTCCTCCAGCATGGCGCCGGGGGATCCGCTTTTGTCCCCTGCGGAGAGGGGGAGCGACATGCTGCAGAGACCGGTGTGGAAGGGAATGGAGAGCCGGAGTTCGCACAGCGAGGGGACAGCAGTGATTCTCATGGGTTTCCGGGCGGCTGCCTCCATCTTCTGCCTTGCGCTGCTGCTCCAGGTCTCCGCCTGCCCCTGGCACTCGCTGCACATGATGTTTCTGCAGGGCGGTGAAGCAAAGCCTCTGGGGTGGCAGGGGACAGAGACACCGGCTGTGCCGGGACGGGGACGGATGACGCTGAAGAGGGGGTTTCTCCTGAGCCTGACGCCTGAACTGCAGGTCTGCATGGGACATTGCTCCTTTCGGCCGGTATGGACGGCAGAGACTGTGGAATTCCGGCGCGCAGCGGCGGCCGGCTCTTCTGTGCGGAATACGGGAAATGCTGTCTGTTCCCCTGCTGGAAAACCCGGAGGACATGGGAACAGAAAGGGAGGCAGACAGATGCGTCTGCTGCGGAGGGGAAGCGGACGGGTCTCCCCTCCCCTGCCCCGGCGGGAATGGAACTGTGCATGCGGAAGAAGAAGGCACATCTTCCCTGCTGCGGCTGCAGTTCCGGGCCTCATGGCAGCCCCTACTGGTACATGAGGCCGGGCATGCGGACCAGGTCCCGGCCGTCGTCCGGCATCTTCAGGTCCCCCAGAAGGGATGCGTAGGTAATGGATGTCTTTCCATAGCGGCCGCGGATGTCCTCTACGGCGTCCTGGATGCAGTACCGCCGGGCTCTGCGCCGGCTGTCCAGAAACAGATCCATCTGCTCCGGCTGGTCCTCCGGCACCACCTCGGTGGCCCGCACTGTTACCGCCCGGACCTTCCTGTACCAGACATACCGCTCCTGGAACAGGCGGAAGGCTGCAGCCTCTATCTCCGACGGGAGCTGGGTGAAGCACGGGAGCCTGCACTGGAACTGATATCCGGACAGATCGCTGCAGCGCACTGAGACCTGGACGGCGCTGGCCTTCAGCTGGTTGACACGGAGCCTGTGACCGATATCCTGACACAGGGACAGCATGACCCGGTGCACCTCCGTCTCATCCTCCAGGTCGGCGACGCAGGTGATGCCGTGACCGATGGACTTGATGGGGGACTCAAAGTCCTTGTGCATGACTCTGGAGGAGTCGGCCCCGTTGGCAAACCGCCACAGGGCCAGACCGTTGACCCCCAGGAGCCGCTTCATGAAGTCCGGGGAGGTCTGGGCCATCTGTCCGATGGTGCGTATGCCGAACCGCTTCAGCTTGGCTGTGGTGGCGGGTCCGCAGTAGAGCAGGTCAGACACCGGCAGGGGCCACACCTTCTCCCTGAAGCTGTCCCGGGTGATCTCCGTAATGGCGTCCGGTTTCTTCATGTCCGAGCCCAGCTTGGCGAAGATCTTGTTGAAGGAGACCCCTATGCTCACCGTGAGCCCCAGTTCCTCCCGGACAGTCCGCCGGATCTCCTCTGCGATATGCATGGGGTCCCCGAACAGCGCCCGGCTCCCTGTGACATCCAGCCAGCACTCGTCCATGCCGAAGGGCTCCACCAGGTCGGTGTAGCGCCTGTATATGGCCTGGGTCAGCCTGGAGTACTTGATGTACTGGTCGTACTGCGGGGGCACGACGATGAGACCGGGACAGAGCTGTCTGGCTTCGTAGTTTACCATGCCTGTTTTGACGCCGGCCCGCTTGGCCGGGTCCGACTTGGCAAGGACGATGCCGTGCCGCTCCTCGGTGGAGCCGCAGACTGCAACCGGTTTGCCGCGGAGGGACGGGTCCAGCATGATCTCTACGGACGCATAGAAGCTGTTCAGATCGCTGTGAAGAATGGCGCGGTCTTCCATGATCTCCCTCCTTTCCTCTTCCCCTCCTGCGGGGAAGGCTGCAATGGGACTGCAGGTGCCGCTGCGCCATGCACCGGTCCTCCTCCTGGCGTGCGGGAGCAGGACGCATGAAAGACGCATAAAGAGCCTGAGAAATGATTTAAAAGAAAAGTAAGACAGGTAAACAGAGAGAATACGTACAAAAAGCGCACTTAAGGCGAACAGCATGAGTGTAGCACCTGAGACGCTGCCTGTCAACAGGTTTTTGCCTCTGCTCTTCTAAATATGTCCTTAATGCGTTCAAAAAGCGTCCTTTCTGTTTTCGCCCGGCCGGTGACAGACCGGCGTGCAGCCGGGACCGGGGAACCGGGATGACCTGCTGCCGTTCCCCTGCCGTGCAGACTGTTCTGCCGTATGCCGGGGATATCCTGCTTTTATGCCCCGTCCGGGCGCATGCAGTGAACGCAGGCGGCAGGAGGGACAGGCTCGGAGAGCCCGCGGGATTCATCTGAACACCGCCTGTCTGCATATCGAGCTGAGCAGGTGCGCACATACGGTCGAAAAACTTCACAAGAGTATTGAACGCCGGTGCGTGCTGTCGTAAAATGACCGCAGACTCAATGCGCACGGCTGCTGTATTTCTGTTTTGGAGAGAGCCGGCAGAGACGTGCTGTCAGACAGGTGTCTGTTCTGGACAGAGGAGGGCTGTGATCTTTATGACGCCGATGGATGCGGTCATCGGGACGAATGTACGCAGACTTATGCAGTCGACCGGAAAAACGTACAGTGATCTGGCAGCTGTACTTTCTGTCAGCCCGCAGACTGTGAACAAGATGCTCACTGGGAATTATGAACTGACCGAGCGCGATTTAAGGAAAATTGCTGATGCCTTTAACACAAAAGTCGAAGATCTTGCTGCAGCTCCACCTGGCATGAAATTTGACCAGGGGGATACTGCAAGTGCGTGCCTGGGGGAAGCCGCTTCACTGGAGGTACAGCGCAAGCTGGAGATGGCAGACGAACTTGCTGATATCATATGCAGCTATGCGGCAGCAGCTGAACACGCAAAAGAGGAATGGAGAGAACTGCGCCGGAAGTATACTGGCCACGCCAGGGGGGAATAAAATGGATCCTGTGAACTGTCTTCAAAAGAAAAATCCGGAACTTTATGATGAGATTGCAGAAGAGGCCAATGATTTTTTAAGCAGATATGGCAAAAGCATTATTCACGAAGATATATTCAGGATGATGTCAGAGTACACAGCGGAGAACGAATGGCCGCTTGAACTTTTGCGCTATCCAGTATGGGACAGCAGGTTCTGCGCATGTACGTTTCTGCGCGGCGGCCGTATTTTTCTGCTTGTTAACACGGCAATGACGCAGTCTGAACAGATCTTTGCGGCTGCACACGAACTGTATTATATTTACCGTTTTCTTAATTTTAATGCTGTTAAATATGGAACAGTGCTTACGCTGAACATTGACAGGGAAACCAGGGAGCGGGAGGATTTTGAAGCCAACGCTTTTGCCTGCAGTCTGCTGGTTCCCGCTTCTGTTCTGTCCGAGCAGATCAAATGCAGGAACCTTGAATTTGACAAGGTTATCTTGAAAGATATTTTTGATTTGATGGGAATTTTTTCGGTTCCATATAATGCACTTGTGATGAGGCTGTACGAAGAGGGGCATATTAATCAGGAAAAAGTGCAGTATCTTCAGTCATTTCCGCAGGATGTGATTGATGTTCAAGTTAAATCTTCAGGCATCGACGGGAAATGGACGGACACCCCTTCTGCGAGCTGCTCTTTTGGAAGCCTGCTGACAAACTTCAGATTCTGCGCAGGGAGAAAGATTATTACGGATGAACAGGCGAAGGAAGACAAAGAATATATTCGGAAGCTTATGGAAAGATGCACTGAAGAACCTGCAGTGCGCAGATGAGAAACTGCAGCGGAGTCTTCTGCCTGGATGTGAACTTGTAATACAGGACCTCAACAGCTGCTGCTTTGAAGCGCCCGCCGGAAAGCCCGGCGGGCGCTGTTTCGTATTTCTGCATATCGAC
>CAYYHY010000190.1:4501-5674 GCA_964471855.1 uncultured Oscillospiraceae bacterium
CGGACGCAGGGGTGCAGGAAAGGGCGGAAGCCAGGTCCATGAGGCTGTCAACGCAGCCGTTGAAGGCTCTGCCGGCGGAGAAGCACCAGGCCTGGACCTGCTCCCGGCTGAGGAGGGGTTCGCCTTCCTGCGGTGCATCAGGGAGACTGCACTCCAGGACGGTCCGGGTCTCTTCCGGACACAGACCGGCGATGAGAGGCTGGCCGTCCCCGAAGATCAGCGCGCCGGTCACAGGGATCAGCACAGTCAGAAGGAGGGAGACCAGGGCCAGGCGGAACGTCTGGAGGCGGAAGAGCAGAAGGGTGCAGAGGAGGAGGATGACGAAGGGGACCGCCATCGGCGAGGAGGTGAGAAACTTCACTGCAGTTCACCTTCCCTCAGGAGCGGAGCCAGGATGACACCATGGAGACCAGCTCGGGCCCCATGGAGGCGGCTGCAAACACGGCGCAGGAGATGAGGGCGGAGACAAGACCGGCTGCGGCGGAGCGGCGGCTGGACAGGGCGCCGGTGATGGTCATGATGAGCCCGATGAAGAAGCCGATAACAGCCAGGACCTGGACCACGTGGACCAGGATGGTGATGATGTCGTCCCCTTTGCGGCCCACCCAGCTGTCGATGTCCTGGGTGGTGACCACGTCGTCGGGCTGCCCCAGGAGGGCGGAGGGGGAGCTGCTGTTCCCTGCCGGGGCGGAGCTGTCCCCGCTCTCCTGGACCCCGGGGGAGCCGGAGCTGTCCGGCGCGGAGGCCCGGGCGGGCAGGCAGGTGATGCAGAGGATCAGGGTGAGAACGAGGGTGAAGACAGGGTGCTTCATGCTGCTGTACGGGGAGGCCTGGGGTCTCCCCTCTCCTTTCTGATGTTCTGCTGCCGTACTATGCGGACCGGCAGAAAATATTCCGGGTTTTCCGAAAATCCGGAAGAAAAATTCAGCCCCGGCCGGGACTGGAATCAGGACAGCAGAAAGCCCCTGCCGGAGAGCGGCAGGGGCAGAGGGTACAGACAGATATCCGGGGACTGCACGGCAGGAGAACCGGGGCGTTCCGGCACCATACAGCATCATAAACAGCAGGGTTCCTGACAGAATCGGGTTCCGCGGCCGGGGAGTCCTCCTCTTCCCTGCCCCACATGTCCGGGAATGCATAAAGGAGACAGAACAGCTTTCTGCACTCTGCATT
>CAYYHY010000191.1:0-5642 GCA_964471855.1 uncultured Oscillospiraceae bacterium
ATGCCGAAGCCCAGTTCCGCCTGGGGCGCTGCCTGGAGACTGGCAATGGTATCTCTTTGAATGAGTCTGAGGCTGTTTCCTGGTATCAAAAAGCCGCCGACCAGGAGCATGCTGAGGCTCAATACCGGTTGGGGCGCTGCCTGGAAACCGGCAGAGGTATTTCTGCAAGCATGACTGATGCGGTCCGATGGTACAGCAGGGCTGCTGATCATGATTATGCCAAGGCTCAGTATCGCCTGGGGTACTGCAAAGAGCTCGGAACAGGAACCCCTGAGCGCAGATTTGAAGCTGCCAAATTGTATCGTGCGGCTGCAGAGCAAGGATACGTACAGGCTCAATTTCGTCTGGGGTACTGCCTGGAAAACGCTGTTGGCACCTCTGCTGACAAAAAGGAAGCTGTCAAGTGGTATCTCAAGGCTGCCGAGCAGGGATATGCCGAAGCTCAGTTCCATTTGGGACGCTGTCTGGATTCCGGCGTTGGAGTCCCCGAAAACAAGAAGGATGCCGCTTTCTGGTATCGTAATGCCGCTGAGCAAGATTATGCCGAGGCTCAGTTCCGCTTAGGACGCTGCCTGGAGACGGGTTCTGGAATCCCTGAAAGCAAAAAGGCTGCTGTCACCTGGTATCGCAAGGCCGCCACCCAGGGACATACCGAAGCCCAGTTCCACTTAGGACGCTGTCTGGAGAATGCTGTTGGAACCTCTGCTGACAAAAAGGAAGCTGTCAAGTGGTATCTCAAGGCTGCCGAGCAGGGTTTTGCTGAAGCGCAGTTCCGCTTGGGGCGCTGTCTGGAGGCCGGTGAAGGTATCTCTGTGAATGAGTCTGAGGCTGTTTCCTGGTACCAAAAAGCCGCCATTCAGGGACTCGCTGAAGCGCAGTTCCATTTTGGACTCTGCCTGCAAACTGGTCAGGGAATCTCTGCAAATCAGGCTGAAGCTGTTTCATGGTATCGAAAGGCTGCCGGTCAGGGATTTGCAAAAGCTCAATACCAGCTGGGAAGCTGTCTTAAATCCGGGACAGGCACCAGAATTAATACAGACGACGCGGTCAAATGGTATCGCAGGGCCGCCGAACAGGGGTATGCCAAAGCTCAGTGCAATCTTGGATACTGTTTAAAGTTTGGGATAGGAACTTCAAAAAACATAAAAGAGGCTGTCGAATGGTATCGCAAGGCTGCCCAACAGGATTACGACCGTGCACAGTATAATCTGGGGCTTTGCCTGGAATTTGGGACAGGAACCGCAGAGGATAAAAGAGAGGCAGTCAAATGGTATCGCAGGGCTGCCATACATGGTAATGCAGGTGCTCAATTTCGGCTTGGCTACTGTCTTGAGACCGGACAGGGAATCCCCAAGAATAAGGCAGAGGCTGTCAATTGGTATAAAAAAGCAGCTGAGCAGGGGCATGAAGGTGCTAAACGCAAGCTTAATAATTTATCTGGTCCTTACGTATAGCACATGTATATAAATACTGATTTTACTAATATTTTAATTCCAATCCTTCTTAATAATCTTATGGAAATGACGACTGCTTCAGTGATTTGGTCCAGCATCCTGATTTCTTTTCTTTTTATCTGTAAATGTATCGTCCATATCAGTTTATTCACCTGCATAATGCTGTCATTTTTAAAATTCAATTGCTGAGATCTGGCTTTATTGGAATCAGCAGTTCAATTGAAATGTTCTTCCCGTTCCGTCGTCCTCACCGGAGGTGTTTCGACTATTTCGACTATGATGTGTGAACGCTGCGGCAGCGAGTGGTCTGCGTCTCCCGAACTGGCCGCCCGGCTGAAAGTCTGCCCCTTCTGCTCGGCACCTCTTGTACCGCCCCAGGAGAAGAAGCCGGAAACCATGGATGAAGCCCTGCAGCTCATTGTCTCTTCCTTCGGCACCGCCGTTCTGGAAGATGACAGCCGCCTGCTCGCCTACTTTTCCGACCTGGCGCCCCAGCTCACCCGCCAAAAGCGGATCCTGGGCTTCTTCCTGGAATGTCAGGGACACAAGCAGCTGATCGCCCTGAAACATGCTTCCACAGACAAGCAGGACGCCTGTATCGAACGCATTGTCCAGCGCATGAGGGAGGAACTCTCCCTGGAGGAGGGCGCCTGCCGCAGTGTCTGCCAGTGCTACCTGACCGCTCTGACAGGCAGAAAGTTCCCCCCGGTCAGGCAGACGCCGTCAGCTCCGCAGCCGGAGACTGCTGCACCGCCTGTCATTCACCGGTCTCCGCCCGCTTCGGCGGAGAAGCAAACCCCGAAAGCACCGCCGTCAGGCGGGAAGGCACCTTCCACTCCGCCCTCTGATAAGGGACCTGCTCCCACCCCGTCCTCTTCAGGACCGTCTGCCCGGCAGACGAAGCAGACAGTTCCCCCCAGACAGGCGTCGAAACCTGCGACCAGACCGGATACTCCCCCCGATTCTGCAGACACGCAGCAGACGTCACTCACAGCCCGGAAGGCAGCATCAAAGCAGACCGGTGCAAACCCTGTTCCCGTTTTTCCCTCTCCTGGTCCGGCTGCGAAGCAGACGCTGAAATCCCCGCCTCTCCCCTCGTTTTCTGAATCACAGAAGGTCTCTCCTCCTTCTCCCCAGGCGAAGTCGCTGTATCAGAAGGGGGAGCAGCTCAGAAAGGAACGCAGGTTTCAAGATGCGGCGGTGTACTACTCCAGAGCCTCGCTCGCCGGACACGGGGACGCTGCATTCGAACTTGGCCGCATGTACTTCTACGGCCAGGGTTTGAAACGGAACTATGCAAGGGCCTACGAGTACTTCTCCAGAGCTGCATCCCGGGGAAGCTCCATGGGTCTGCTCTTCTGCGGCCACTGCTTTCACGACGGGCTGGGCGTGGATACGGATATGTCCAAAGCCGCCGAACTGTATGAGCGTGCGGCAGCAGCCGGCAACGCTGCCGCCATGACGGAACTTGCCGCTGTCCTGTCCTCCGGAGAGGCGGGCAGGACGGACCCCTCCCGTGCTTTTTCGCTTCTGAAAAGTGCTGCAGCGCTGGGGCATACCGGTGCCATGACCAGGCTTGGAGATGCATACCGGCACGGGACCGGAACCGCCCAGAATCTGCAGGAAGCTGTCAGGTGGTACCGGAAAGCGGCAGAGCAGGGGGACACTGCCGGCGTCTTCCAGCTGGCCAGATGTCTGGAAGAAGGTGCCGGCTGCGGCAGAGATGCAGGGGAAGCCTTCCGCCTGTACAGGAAGGCAGCCGATGCAAACTTCCCGCCTGCTGTCACCGCCCTGGGACGCTGCCTTGAAAAGGGCCTCGGTACAGCTGCTGATCCCACAGCAGCAGCTGAATGCTACCGGAAGGCGGCAAGGTACCAGAATCCCGAGGGGATGTACCTGCTGGGCCGCTGCTGCGAAACTGGTACCGGTGTTGAGAAGGACCTGGATCAGGCTGCTGAGCTGTACAGCAGAGCAGAAAAAGCAGGCTGCGAGGCCGCCCGTGATGCGCTGGACCGGCTCCGGAAGAACCAGAGCATCTGACCCGAAGCGGGTCTGCCCGCAGCCAGTTCTCCCCCGGTCTGACGTTCGATATCGGGATAAACGACGCAGTCAGATCGGCACATCCCCCGGCAGAATGCAGACAGCACCGTTCCATGCCAGTCATAGAACGGTGCTGCTGTTATGTCAGTATGCTATGTACATTTGTCTCTGTACAGCGGACTTTACGGATTTCCACCGTCCTTTTTCCGCTTTCTGACGATGAGGTACACCGCACTTCCGCCGCAGACGGCACCTGCAACCAGGGCAACGACGGCTATCCCTGTGTTGCTGCTGCCATGACTGCCCGCATTCTCCTCCTCTTCCGGTGTCCCGCTGCTGTCTGTACTGGCGTCCTCTTCCGGCGGTGCTTCCGGAACCTCTGCATCCGCCTCCGGCAGTTCCAGCGCAATGGGCGGCACCTCATACAGTCTCAGGAACATGCGGTACAGGACAAGCGCCGCCTGTGCCCTTGTTACTTCCCCCTGGGGATGCATCTCTCCGCCCCTGTCGAACATTCCTTCCCGGACTGCCATGGCCACCTGGGTCTTTGCCCAGCCGCTGACCTTGTCACCGTCTGTGAAAGAGCTCAGATACTGCCCGGGATCGGATGGGTCAGAATACCCCTTCTGGTCCTTCAGCGTCCTGGCTGCCAGCGCCAGCATCTGCTCCAACGAGATGCTGCTTTCACCGCCGAAGGTTCCATCTTTGAAGCCTGTAATAATCCCCCTGTTTGCCGCCGAGGCGACATAGGGGTAGTATGCGCTGTTTTTGTCAACATCCTTAAAAGACACCTGCTGACTCCGGTCCAGGGCGAAGAACATGCTGACGATGACCCTGGTGAAATGGTACCGCTGCATGACCCCCTGCGGATTGAATTTCCCGCCGGGTGCGCTCATGAATCCCTTGGATGTCAGAAAGCGGATGGCTGTCTGCGTCTCCTCCGGAAGGTCTGCGATGTCAGTGATCTCTACGCTGTTCTCCAGCACCTCGTATTCGCCTGCATATCTCACCTCGAAGGAGATGATGCCGGCCGCCTGGTCATACTGACCGCCCCAGTTGTCGCTGCCGCCCGTGTAGGTGGCCATGATTGTACTGGTGGCGCTGCCGGCGGGCAGACCGAAGGTAACAGTCTCAGATATCTGAGACACGGTTTCGCCGCTGCCGTCCACAAAGCCAATGCTGTACCGGCCGTCCCCTGTCTGCTCAATCTGGATGGACAGGGATCCGTACTGGTCTTTCAGTGATTTGATCCGCTCCGCAGAAAGCTGGATGCAGTGTTTCCCGTCTCCCAGCAGAAGCTGCAGCGTACAGCCGTCCAGTGCAGCGGTAAGTGACGGGTCAACTGTCACCTGGGCCGCCCTGCTCCAGTCCAGATTCTGCCACAGCACCCGAATGACGGGCACGATCTCCTTGTTGAGGGCGATGCCGTTCGCACTCAGCCAGGTTTCGATCTCCTTCAGCGCCTCCCCTGCCTCCGCAGGTATGGTGCCCGGGGTGGATGAATCAATTGTCAGCATGTTGTCCAGGGCCGCCACGGCACCGGTGCTCCGGGAGGCCAGCCAGCTCTCGATGAAAGCTGCAATCTCAGCCTTCGCTGCATCATTGGGAACCAGCCCGTTCATAGTATCTGTCTGCTGCTTCAGATAGGCCGTCAGATCCGATGCACTGCTGAATCCAGATATCAGGCTGAAATCCAGGGTCACGTTGGAGGCAGAAAGCTGCTGGTTTGCCACAGCATCCAGAGACTCCTGGGCTGCTGCCTGGTCATGGACCTCCTGAACCGACCACACCTCTGCCCCCGCGTTCTTTGTGACTCTGACCAGACAGCCAATATAGCCGCTGCCGGAGTCAAGTACAACGTAGTACAGGTCATCCAGGATGCCGTACGCGTTCTGGATTGTTCCTTTCCCTGTGACTGCCCCCTCGATCTTTGCGTACCGGCTGTCACCTGGGTCCACAACCGGATAGCTGTATACAGGAACGCTTGCAGCCCTGGCATACGCCCTCAGTGCCTGTACTGCTGTTCCAGCGTCAGACCAGGTGCCGTCACCTGAAAATACGTCCAGGGTGCTGTGGCATCCGCTTATTTGATTATATTCTAAATAGTAATAATCAGACAGCTGATATTTCGATATAAACTCTTTGTAT
>CAYYHY010000192.1:0-5629 GCA_964471855.1 uncultured Oscillospiraceae bacterium
GGGTGTGGGAGGAGGTGGTCATGGGGAAGATGCCCAGGTCCGGGTCCTTCATGGAACCCAGCTGACCCTCCAGCAGCACCGTCTTCCCCGCCTTCAGGGCGTCATGGAGGAAGGTGACCGTGTCCCCCACCCAGGGGCGGATGGCCTCCCGCTGTTCCAGAAGCATGGCATAGAGGGCGTCCCCGTCCAGCAGGGGCTTGTGGTAGAGGTGCTGGAAGAGGATGTTCTTGACCTCCACCGCCCGGTCCAGGCGCTCCCGGAGGCGGCGGTCGTCGTAGAGGTCGCAGACCTGGATGCCGGTCTTGGCGTACTTGTCCGAGTAGAAGGGGGCGATGCCGCTCTTTGTGGAGCCGAAGGCCTTTCCCCCCAGGCGCTCCTCCTCGTAGCCGTCCTGCAGCACGTGGTAGGGCATCAGGATCTGGGCCCGCTGGGATATGATGAGGTCCGGGGCCGGGACGCCCCGGCTCTCCAGGTCGTTCAGCTCCGCTGTCAGCTTTCCGATGTCCAGGGCCACGCCGTTGCCGATGATGTTGGTGACGCCGGGACAGAAGACCCCGGAGGGGAGGGTGTGAAGGGCGAATTTCCCGTATTCGTTGATAATGGTGTGCCCCGCATTGGCACCGCCCTGGAAGCGGACCACCGCGTCCGACTGGCCGGCCAGCAGGTCCGTGATCTTTCCCTTGCCCTCGTCGCCCCAGTTGGCGCCCACGATCGCTTTAACCATATGTCCTCCGGGGACCGGGATTCGCAGCCTCTGCAGCGGGGTCTGCCTTGTCCGGTCCAGAATCAGCAGGGACATTATAGTCTTTTCCTCCATGGCTGGCAAGGGGGAAATGCGCTGAAAACCCCGGGACGGGGGTGCTGGAAGAATTCGGAAACGCTGCAGAGAGGGTCGGGAGAGACACGGGCTGCGGGGTGCGGACAGGGGATTTCTGTACAGAATGCACAGGCAGATGCCCCGGAGACCGGGGGATTGTGGTGAGAATGCCGGAAACCGGAGGGTTGACAGGGGGCGGAGGGCATGAGTATAATTTCAGCCAGAAGAATACTGAAAACCTGTGAGGAAGAGGAGTAGCCGGTGCGGCGGACCAGGCAGAGAGTTCCGGGCGGTGGGATCGGAACAGGGCGCGGCCGGTGAATGGACTTTCGAGGGCGGCTTGAACAGGGGAGACCCCCAGTAGATGCCGACGGGAACCCGCCCGTTATCAATCGGGCACGCATGATGGTGCGTGAAGCGAGAGGACGCTCCCTGAGAGGGGAGGTCAATTTGGGTGGTATCGCAGGAGTAAGGCTCTTGTCCCATGGGGGATGAGGGGCCTTTTTTTATGTCCGGCCCCTGCCTGCTCTGGTAAAAGGGACTCCGGCAAGGTCCCCACATCTGCCGCTCAAATCCACAGATTCGGGAGGAAATCAGAATGAAGAAGAACACAAGCAGATTCCTGGCAGCGGCGCTGGCTGCTGCGATGGCCCTGTCCCTGGCTGCCTGCAGCTCCGGCAGCAGCTCCTCCGGGTCCGGCTCCCAGTCCGGATCCCAGTCTTCCAGCACATCCGGCTCCGTCTCCGGCAGCACTTCGGGCGGCACATCCTCCAGCGGGTCCCAGAGCTCCGGCTCCGGTTCCGTCTCCCAGCCGGCGGGGGGAGATACCTTCACCATCGGCATCTGCAACTATGTGGATGACGCATCCCTGAACCAGATCGTGGAGAACATCGAGACCCGCCTCGACAGCATCGAGGAGGAGCGGGGCGTCACCATCGAGGTGGAGACCCAGAACAGCAACGGCGACGCAGCCGTCATGAACCAGATCATCTCCGACTTCATCGCCGACGGCGTGGACCTGATGGTGGGCGTAGCCACCCCCGTGGCAACTGCCATGCAGGCGGCCACTGAGGACAGCCAGATCCCCGTAGTCTTCTCCGCCGTATCCGACCCCGTGGGGGCCAAGCTGGTGGAGTCCATGGAGGCCCCGGGCGCCAACATCACCGGCACCTCCGACTACCTGGACACGGAAGCCATCATGAACCTGGTCTTTGCCGCCGACCCCGAGACCGACCTGGTGGGTCTGCTCTATGACCTGGGCCAGGATTCCTCCACCGCCGCCATCGCCAGCGCCAAGGAGTTCCTGGACGGCAAGGGCATCGCCTACAAGGAATACAACGGCAGCAACACCTCCGAGATCACCCTGGCTGTGGAGTCCATGGTGTCCGACGGCGTGGACGCCGTCTTCACCCCCTCCGACAATACTGTCATGACAGCCGAGCTGGCCATCTATGAGAGCCTCATCGACGCGGGCATCAAGCAGTACGGCGGCGCGGACTCCTTCGCCCTCAACGGCGCCTTCGTGGGCTACGGCGTGGACTACGCCAATCTGGGCCAGGAGACCGCCAACATGATCGCATCCATCCTGCTGGACGGGGCCGACCCCGCATCCACGCCGGTCATGACCTTTGACAACGGCATTGCCACCGTCAACACCGAGACCTGCGAGGCCCTGGGCCTTGACTTCGACACCATCGAGGCTGCCTTCGAGCCCCTGTGCTCCAAAGTTGCAACCATCACCACCGCTGAGGAATTCGAGAGCTGAGCGCTCCGACGCCCCGGGGCAGGGGAGAGATCCCCTGCCCCTTCCCTGACTTTTCCAGAAACTGACAAGGAGGACTCTCCATGCTCACCGTTGTCCAGACCGCCGTAGACCTCGGTCTGATCTACTCCCTGATGGTGCTGGCTCTGTTCCTGAGCTACTCCATGCTCAATGTCTGCGATCTGTCCACGGACGGCTGCTTCACTCTGGGGGCGGCGGTGGGCGCCGTGACGGCGGCCGCAGGCCACCCGGTCCTCTCCATTCCCGCCGCCATGCTGGCGGGGGTCTGCTCCGGCTTCGCAACGGCGCTTCTGCAGACCAGGATGGGGATCAACAGTCTGCTCTCCGGCATTATCGTCAATACCGGACTCTACTCCGTCAACGTGGCGGTGCTGGGGGGCTCCTCCCTGATCAACCTGACGAAGACGCCCACCGTATACTCCTGGGCCAAGGAGGCCCTGGAGGACACGCCTCTGCGGGATTTCTACAGCATTGTGGTGTCCGCCGTGGCGGTGGTTCTGGTGATAGTCTTCCTGACTCTGTTCCTCAACACCCGCCTGGGTCTGGCCATCCGGGCCACCGGCAACAACCCGGACATGGTCCGATCCTCCTCCATCAACCCGGCCTTCACCACCACCGTGGGGCTGTGCATCTCCAACGCCTTTACAGGCCTCTCCGGCTGCATGCTGGGGCAGATGCAGAAGTCCATGGACGTGAACATCGGGCAGGGGGTCGTCACCATCGCCCTGGCCTCCCTGCTGATCGGCACCACCGTCATGGGCCGGGGCGGCATCGCCTTCCGTGCCACGGGCATGGTGGCGGGCGCCATCATCTTCCGTCTTGTGTATGCACTGGCTCTGCGGCTGGACATGCCGGCCTTCATGCTGAAGCTGGTCTCCTCCGTGATTGTTGTCCTTGCTCTCTCCATCCCCTACTTCAAGGAGCAGTGGCCGGTGGTCAGACGCCGCCTGACGGCGGGAAAGGAGGGAAGCTGACATGCTGACAGTCTCCCATATCTCCAAGACGTTCAATCCCGGCACCGTCAACGAGAAGAAGGCCCTGACAGATCTCAGCCTCCATCTGGACCCCGGGGAGTTTGTTACCATCATCGGTTCCAACGGGGCGGGGAAGTCCACCCTGTTCAACGCCATCTGCGGCGAATTCCTGACAGATACAGGCACCATCGAGCTTCAGGGGAAGGACATTACCTTCCAGAAGGAGCACATCCGGGCCCGGTCCATCGGGCGGCTGTACCAGGACCCCATGCGGGGCACGGCCCCCGGCATGACCATCGAGGAGAATCTGGGCCTGGCTGCGGGAAGCGGCGGCTGGTTCTCCCATATGACCGGGAAGGACAGGAAGCGCTTCCGTGACCAGCTGGCCATGCTGGAGATGGGACTGGAGGACCGGATGAAGCAGCCGGTGGGGCTCCTCTCCGGCGGGCAGCGCCAGGCGCTGACCCTTCTCATGGCCACCATCAATCCCCCTGCCCTGCTGCTCCTGGACGAGCATACGGCAGCGCTGGACCCGGCTACCGCCGAGAAGGTGCTGAAGGTGACAAGAGACGTGGTGGCGCAGAACAGGATCACCACTCTCATGGTGACCCACAACATGCAGCAGGCCCTGGACCTGGGCACCCGGACTCTGATGATGGACTCCGGACGCATTGTGCTGGATGTGAAGGGGGAGGAGAGAGCGGGGATGACGGTGACGGACCTCCTGAAGCAGTTCCATGCAAATGCAGGAAAGCAGCTGGACAACGACCGGATTCTCCTCTCCCGGCACCCCGGGACAGGAGGAAAGAACTGAGACAGACGGAAGAGGAGGACCTCATGCAGGAATGTATACTGAACATGCTCCCTCTCAGGGGGAATGAGCGGGCGGAATTTGAGTCCATAGCCCCCGATGCGGAGCACATGTATGCGGGACGGCGGACCTGCACCCTGGAGCAGGTGCAGAGGGCCACGGTCATCTTCGGCTGGATCCGGCCCAGAATGCTGGCGCAGGCTGAGAATCTCCGCTGGTTCCAGACCATGTGGGCAGGCACCGACGAGTATGAGGGCTTTGTCCCCGAAGGCGCTCTCTTTACCAGCTCCAGCGGCTCCAACAGCCGCAGCGTGGCGGAGCACATGCTGGCCTGTACCCTCTCCCTCTTCCGGCGGCTTCCCGCCTACCGGGACAGCCAGGGGAAGCACCGCTGGCTGGACGAGGGGAAATGCAGGACTCTGCTGGACAGCAGCGTGCTGGTGGTTGGTGCAGGCAACGTGGGGACCGAGTATGCCAGGCTCTGCAGAAGTCTGGGGGCCAGGACTGTGGGTGTGAAGCGGACGGTATCCGGCCCCGTGGATGGCTTTGATGAAGTTCAGACGGTGGATAAACTGGACAGCCTTCTGCCCCGGGCGGATGTGGTGGCGCTGTTTCTGCCCCACTCCCCGGCCACAGCCGGTCTGATGGACGCCCGGCGCATCGCACTCATGAAGGACGACGCGGTCCTGCTTAATGCAGGAAGAGGCTCTGTCCTGGACCAGAACGCCCTGGCAGAGGCCATGAAGGCAGGCAAGCTCTGGGGCGCCGCCCTGGATGTGACAGATCCGGAGCCCCTGCCGGAGGACAGCCCCCTGTGGGATATCCCCAATCTCCTGCTGACGCCCCATGTGGCCGGCGGCATGCGCCTGGAGCTGACCCGGCGCACCTGCATACAGATGGCCCAGGACAACCTGCGTCTCTATCTGGCCGGCAGGCCGCTGAAGAATCTGGTGAGGCGCTGACCTGACATGCTTCTTTCTGTACAGGACCTGCGGAAATGCTGCAGGTCCTGTTTTACGCCACAGGGGATCCGGATTCCGCCGGCAACCAGGAAAACCCGCCTGCGCCGGAAGCGGCAGGCGGGCAGTACTGTAATCAGTTCCAGGATCAGGGCGGGAGCGGGATTCCGCAGCGTTTGGCGATCTGGCGGACCTCACTGGGGGAAATCTGCAGGATGTCGGCGGCGTACTCGGGTGTCTGACCTGACTGGAGGAGGCGAACGGCGACAGACTCTGTCACAGCAG
>CAYYHY010000193.1:0-5569 GCA_964471855.1 uncultured Oscillospiraceae bacterium
CAGGGGCACTCGGACATGCACTCCTCCAGTTCCCGCCGCACGGAGTCCGACTGGGTCTCCCGGTAGCGCCGCTCCAGGTTGCCCACGATCCCCTCGAAGGGCTGGTACAGGGTGCCCTGCCCCCGGGGCTGGTCGTAGCGGAGGGTCAGCTTCTCCCCCTTTGTGCCGTTGAGGATGATGTCCACCACGTCCTCCGGCAGGTCCTTGAAGGGGGTGCTGAGGCTGAATCCGTACTTTCTGCTCAGGGCGTCGAAGTACATGCGGGAGATGCCGTCGCTTCTGACGTTGTTCCAGCCGGAGGCGGTGATGGCTCCGTCCAGGATGGACAGGTTTCTGTCCGGTATGATCAGGTCCGGGTCCACCTTCAGCTGGGAGCCCAGGCCGGAGCAGACGGGGCAGGCCCCGTAGGGGTTGTTGAAGGAGAACATCCGGGGGGTGAGTTCCTCGATGGAGATGCCGCAGTCCTCGCAGGCGTAGTTCTGGGAGAAGAGTACGTCCCGGTCCTCGCTGACGATGTTGATGAGCACCAGCCCCCCGGAGAGGGCGGAGGCGGCCTCCACGCTGTCCGTAAGGCGGCGGCTGATATCGGGGCGGATGACCAGGCGGTCCACCACCACCTCGATGCTGTGCTTTTTGTTCTTGTCCAGGGAGATCTGCTCCGACAGGTCGTAGAGGGAGCCGTCCACCCGTACCCGGACGTAGCCGGAGCGGCGGGCGTCCTCGAAGATCTTCTGGTGCTCCCCTTTCTTGCCCCGGATCACGGGGGCCAGGACCTGGATGCGGGTGGCCTCGGGGAGAGCCATCACCTGGTCGATGATCTGGTCAATGGTCTGCTGTTTGATCTCCTTCCCGCAGACGGGGCAGTGGGGGGTCCCCACCCGGGCCCAGAGCAGGCGCAGGTAGTCGTAGATCTCCGTGACGGTGCCCACGGTGGAGCGGGGGTTCTTGGAGGTGGTCTTCTGGTCGATGGAGATGGCGGGGGAGAGACCGTCTATGTAGTCCACGTCGGGCTTCTCCATCTGGCCCAGGAACATGCGGGCGTAGGAGCTGAGGGACTCCACGTACCTGCGCTGCCCCTCGGCGTAGATGGTGTCAAAGGCCAGGGAGGACTTCCCGGAGCCGGACACACCTGTGAGCACCACCAGTCTGTCCCGGGGGATGGAGACGTCGATGTTCTTCAGGTTGTTGACTCTTGCACCTTTGACAATGATATGACTCTGCATGCAGAATCAGCTCCTTGGTGTCAGGTTCCCCCGGGGGGCGGTCAGTCCCGGGTCAGGTCCGCAGTGGAGGCGCCGGTGATGCGGATCAGGTCCCCCGGGGCCAGTTCCACCTGCAGGCCGATTCGCCCGGCGGAGACCATCATGGTGTCCAGAATCTCCGCCGTCTCGTGGATGACCGTGGGGTACTGCTTCTTCATCCCCACGGGGGAGCAGCCGCCCCGGACGTAGCCGGTAAGACCCAGGATCTCCTTGACATGGACCAGCTCCACGGACTTCTCCCCGGCGGCCCGGGCTGCCTTCTTCAGGTCCAGGCTGTATTCCACCGGGATTACAAAGACCAGGACGGCCCCGGAGGCCCCTCTGGCCACCAGGGTTTTAAAAACGCACTCCGGGTCCTCCCCCAGGGAGCGGGCCACAGTGGCCCCGTCCACCGGCACACCCTCCTGGTGGGGATAGGTGTGGACCGTGCAGGGGATCCCCTGCTCCTCCAGCATCCGCAGGACGTTGGTTCTGTCGTCTTTCTTCCTGGCCATGGCGTCAGATGGACACCCCTGCCAGCATGAGCAGGGAGAGAACGAGAATGTGTGCGGGGTAGAAGGCGTAGCAGGCGGTCTGCACGGCGCGGCTGGAGAAGCCCTTCCTGCCGCTGTACAGCCAGATGGGGATCAGGGAGAGGCAGGCGATGGCCTGCTGGGGGATGTCGATGTCCATCCCGAAGAGGGTGACAGGGTAGACCAGCCCGCCGATGAGCTCCCAGTTGATGTAGAACATGCCGGCCAGCTGCAGAATCCAGCCGAACCGGACCGTGCGGGTGAAGTAGAAGAGGAGGATCATGAGGATGCCGTAGCCGTTGTAGTCCACAAAGGTCAGAGTGCCCAGGATGAATCCCCCGGCGGTGCAGAGGACCCCGGCCAGGATGAACCAGCCGGTTCCCTTCTTTCTGGCCTTCTCCAGCAGGAGCATCAGCAGCAGACCCTCGCAGAAGGTGAAGAGCACGTTCTGGTGGAAGGGGTAGATGGGGGAGCCCCCGGAGGCCATGAGGTTGAAGGGGATCTCCGCCGCCAGGGCCCAGAGGAACATCCGGGTCAGGTACTTCCGGGGGCTGCTGGTGTGGAAGAAGCCCTCCACCAGCTGGAAGGCGAAGACGGGGAAGGCCAGCCGGCCCACGGCCGTGAGCCAGCGGTGGCTGACGGCGATGGTGGCCCAGGCGTGGTCCATGAACATGGTGAGGATTGCATACAGCTTCAGCTGCAGGGCGGTGAGGAACCGGAAGCGCTCCGGCACCGGGCTGGTCAGGGCGGGCATTACAGACTCCCCCTCAGTTCAATGATCTCGTCCCGGAGGGCGGCAGCCAGTTCGAACTCCAGCATCTTTGCGGCGTCCTTCATCTGCTTCTCCAGTTTGTCTATGCGCTCCAGCTTCTGCTGCCTGGTAAGGGCTTTGACCTCCCCTCTGCGCTCGGCAGAGGTCTTCTTCCCGTCGTCGGCGGTGATGTCCAGCAGATCCCGGACTGACTTGACAACGGTTTTCGGCACGATGCCGTGGGCTCGGTTGAAGGCGTCCTGCTTCTCCCGGCGGCGCTGGGTCTCGTCCATGGCGCTGCGCATGGAGGGGGTGATGCGGTCCGCATAGAGGATGACCAGTCCGTCCGCGTTGCGGGCGGCGCGGCCGATGGTCTGTATAAGGGCGGTCTCGCTGCGCAGGAACCCCTCCTTGTCCGCATCGAGGATGGCCACCAGGGAGACCTCCGGCAGGTCCAGACCCTCCCGCAGCAGGTTGATGCCAACCAGCACATGGAAGGTGCCCAGGCGCAGGTCGCGGATGATCTCCATGCGCTCCATGGCGTCGATGTCGTGGTGCATGTAGCGGACCTTGATGCCCGCATTCTGCAGGAAGGAGGTCAGGTCCTCCGCCATCTTCTTGGTGAGGGTTGTGATGAGGACCCGCTCGTTCCGGGCGGTGCGTGCGTTGATCTCCCCGATCAGGTCGTCGATCTGCCCCTCCACCGGACGGACCTCCACCCGGGGATCCAGCAGACCGGTGGGGCGGATGACCTGCTCCACCACCTGCCCGGAGCGGGAGATCTCGTACTCCGAGGGGGTTGCGGATACATAGATGACCTGGTTGAGCCGCTTCTCAAATTCATCAAACTTGAGGGGCCGGTTGTCGTAGGCGCAGGGGAGGCGGAACCCGTAGTCCACCAGGGTGGTCTTCCGTGCCCGGTCGCCGTTGTACATGGCCCGCACCTGGGGCAGGGTCACGTGGCTCTCGTCGATGAAGAGGATGAAATCCTTCGGAAAGTAGTCCAGCAGGGTGTGGGGCGGCGTGCCCGGCTTCCGGCCCTCGATGACCCGGGAGTAGTTCTCAATGCCGGAGCAGTAGCCCAGCTCCTGGATCATCTCGATGTCGTACATGGTGCGCTGTTTGATGCGCTGGGCCTCCACCAGCCTGCCCTCCTTCTCAAAGAAGGCTACCCGTTCCTCCAGCTCTTTGTAGATCTCCTGAACAGCGGCGTCCATCTTCTCCTTCGGAGTGACGTAGTGGGTGGCGGGCCAGATGGGGATGTTGGTGAGGCGGCGGACAGGGGCGCCGGTGACTACATTGATCTCGGAGATCCTGTCTATCTCGTCCCCGAAGAACTCGATGCGGATGGCGGTGTCCTTCCAGTAGGCGGGCCAGACCTCCACGGTGTCCCCCCTGACCCGGAACATGTTCCGCTCCCAGGCGATGTCGTTGCGTTCGTAGCGGATGGCCACCAGCTTCTTCAGCAGGTCCTCGATGCGGATCTCCATGCCTGTCCGCAGGGCCACCATCATCTGGGCGAAGTCCTCCGGCTCCCCCAGACCGTAGATGCAGGAGACGGAGGAGACCACGATCACGTCCCGGCGCTCCAGCAGGGAGGCGGTGGCGGAGAGGCGCAGGCGGTCGATCTCGTCGTTGACGGAGGAGTCCTTCTCGATGAAGGTGTCCGTATGGGGGATATAGGCCTCCGGCTGATAGTAGTCATAGTAGGAGACAAAGTACTCCACGGCGTTTTCGGGGAAGAACTCCCGGAACTCTGCGCAGAGCTGGGCAGCCAGGGTCTTGTTGTGGGACAGCACCAGGGTCGGCCGCTGCACCTTCTCAATGACCTTGGCCATGGTGTAGGTCTTCCCGGAGCCGGTGACTCCCAGCAGGGTCTGCTCCTGCATGCCGCACTCGATGCCGGCCGCCAGGGCCTCGATGGCCTCCGGCTGGTCGCCGGAGGGGGTGTAGGGGGAGACAACTTTAAATGCGGGCATGGCAGCAGCACCTCCTTGGGAAGAAGTCAGCGGGGGAAGTCAGGTGCCGGCCCCGTAGCGGGCCAGATAGTCCTCCATCTTCCCCCGCACGGCGTCGTCAATGAGCACCTGGCCGTCCACCGGGCGGTTGTGGAGGAAGGTGATGATCTCGCGGACCGTTACGATGGGAAAGACCTGGATGCCGAAGTCCCGGCGAAGCTCGTCCAGGGCGGAGCAGTCCCGGGTGCCCCGCTCCATCCGGTCCACGGAGACAAACAGGGCCGTGATCTCAACGGGGGCCGTGTGCCGGAACAGCTCAATGGTCTCCCGCACGGCAGTGCCGGCGGTGACCACATCTTCCACGATGGCGATCCGGTCCCCGGCCCGGGGCTGCCAGCCCACCAGGGTGCCGCCCTCCCCGTGGTCCTTCGCCTCCTTGCGGTTGAAGCAGTAGGGGAGGTCCCGGCCGTAGCTGCGGTACAGGGAGGCGGCGGCGGAGACGGCAAGGGGGATGCCCTTGTAGGCGGGACCGAAGAGGCAGTCGATGCCCTCCGGCATGTTCTCCTGGATGCAGGCCGCGTACCAGTCCCCCAGGCGGGCGGCCTGGGAGCCGGTGCGGTAGTTGCCCGTATTGATGAAGTAGGGGGTCCTGCGGCCGGACTTGGTGGTGAAGTCCCCGAACGTGAGCACGCCGGAGCGCACCATGAAGGTTATGAACTCCTCTTTGTAGGTCATGGTCGGTCCCTCTTTCCCGGCTGCAGCGCCGTCCTGAATGCCGCACCATTATAGCACCCGGGACATGGCAGGACAAGAAAAGCCGTCTGAAAATACGGCGGCAAATTCTTAAAAATGGGGGTTGACTTTTCCGCGGGGCCGTGTTAGACTCATGAAGCTGTTGAGGAGAACGGCGCCACACCTGCCGGAGTGGCGGAATTGGCAGACGCACGGGACTTAAAATCCCGCGGGAGCAATCCTGTGCCGGTTCGACCCCGGTCTCCGGCATGATATCGCGGGGTAGAGCAGTTGGTAGCTCGTCGGGCTCATAACCCGGAGGTCGAGGGTTCAAGTCCCTCCCCCGCAACTCCG
>CAYYHY010000194.1:0-5568 GCA_964471855.1 uncultured Oscillospiraceae bacterium
CCCCCCAGACGGGCGGGCAGACCCGCAGGGGTCCCCTCCCCGGAGGGAAGGGAAGAGACAGAAGGCTTCTCTCTCCTGCTCCCGCCTCTTCCCCTGCTCCTGTGTTCCCCCAGGCGCCGGAAGCCCGGCAGGGAGAGGGCCGTGCAGAGGCAGCCGGTGAGCAGAGGGGCGGCAAAGTACCGGATCAGCGGCTTCTCCCCCGCCGCTCCCGCCTCCAGCACCAGGGAGGCCTGGAAGGGAAGGGTCAGGCGCCCCAGGGCGGCGAACACCCCCGGCAGCCGGGTTCTGGGCCACAGGGTGCCGCCCCAGGCCAGGGAGAGGAGCATCAGAAGGGCAGCCAGACGGTGAGAGGTGCGGGCATCCCCGGACCAGGCGGTGAGCAGGGACATCTGACCGAAGGCGCTCCACAGGAGCACCGGGGTCAGAAGGAAGACCAGGGGCGGATCCAGGCTCTGGAACACCGCCGCCGTCAGCACCGCGGCGGGGAGGCACAGGAGCAGAGCGGTGAGGTATCTGGACAGCAGGAAGGCGGCTGTGCTTCCACCCGCAGAGCGGAACCGGGGGAGCACCCCCAGAGCCGCCTCCTCCGGCAGGGTCCGGAGCGCGGAGGCCGCAGTGAAGAGGACCAGAACCCCCAGGACACAGGCGGCCAGGCGCCGCTCCAGGGCACCCGCCATGTCGGATGCCTCCTCCTCTGTGTCGAAAACCCCCTGGCGGCTGAGGGCGTCCCGGATCAGACCGGCAGAGCTGTCCTCATACATCTCCTCCAGGGCCTGCTCCGGAATCTCTTCCCCGTACACGTACCGGTACACCCCCTGGCCTGCGGCCTGGGCGGACTGGACGATGCCCATGACGGACTGGAAGACGGCGGAGAAGAGCCGGCTCTCCAGCTCCATGTCTGCGTTGAGGGACACCTCCACCGGCACGTTCTCCATTCGGTAGAGGTCGAAGAAGATGTCCTTCGGGATGGTCACCACTGCGGCCGCTCCCCGGGCCAGGGCCTCCCCGTCGGTCTCCCCCTCCTCCAGCCGCTCCACCCGGGAGAAGAGCTCCACCTGCTCCACCTGGGCGATGACGGTCCGGGACATGAGGGTGTCATCCAGATCCCGGACGGCCACGGGGAAGGGCTGCACAAAGCTGCCGGAGGTCAGGTCCCCCATCCCCTGGCGCAGCACGGGGATCAGAAGGAGGGGAAGAACCAGGGCCGGCAGACCGCTGCTGCGGAGGAAGAGCTTCAGGTCCTTGTACAGGGCCCCTGCCAGACCTCTCACTGCCCTTCCTCCTCTTCCCCGGTGAGGACCCCCTTCTCCAGGGCGACGATGCGGCTGCACACCTGCTCCAGGTCCCCGGGCCGGTGGCTGCAGAGGACGCAGGCGCTGCCCAGGGAGACCAGCTTCTCCGCCAGGGAGAAGATCAGCTCCGCAGAGCGGCTGTCCGCCCCCGCGGCGGGCTCGTCCAGCAGCAGAAGATCCGGGGTGACCAGCAGAGCGGTGATCATGTGCAGGCGCCGCTGCATGCCCCCGGAGAGGGTCTCCACCCGCTCCCCGGCCCGGTCTGTCAGCTCCACCTGCTCCAGCAGCCAGCGGCTGCGCACCTCGATCACCTTCCGGGGCAGACCCGCCGTCAGACCCCAGAAGCGGAGGTTCTCCAGGCAGGTGAGACTGCGGTAGAGGGAGATGTCCTGGGGCACATAGCCGGTGCGGCAGCGGGGAGCTCTGGTCACGGTGCCGGCGTCCGGCTTCAGGACCCCGGCCATGAGGGCCAGCATGGTGCTCTTCCCCGCCCCGTTGGGGCCCCGCACCCCCAGGGCCTCCCCGGCACAGACGGCAATAGAGACAGGGCCCAGGGCGGGGTGCCCCGGGCCGTATCCTTTCACTGCCCCCTCCAGGCGGCAGACAGGCTCACCAGTTTCCATAGTACAGGGAGGGATCCAGCCTGCCCAGAACGTTCTCCTGGAACCGGCGCACCATGCCGAGAACCAGCTCCCCCAGCTGGTCCGCCGACCAGCCGGTGATGTCCACCGGGGTTCCGGCCGGCATCTCTGCGGTGCACCCCTCCGTCATGCTGAGGCAGAAGGAGAACTCCGATGTATCCAGGTCCGTCTCCCCCTCCAGGTTCAGGGTGAGGACGTGGTCCGTGCCCCCGGCGGCCCCCTCCCGCACCTGCAGGGTGAAGGGAGAGGAGAATCCGGGGATCTCAAGGGTGTAGCTGCCCGCAGCCAGACCCAGGGGGGACCAGACGGAGGTGTCCGTGTCCCAGGAGAGGGAGAAGGTCTCCGCCGCTGTCAGGGAACCCCGGCTGCTGCTTCCGCTCTCCGTCTCCTCCAGGGTGATCATGGGTTCCGGCAGACCTCCGCTGACAGCGCACAGCCGGGTGGTGCGCCCGGCCTCCAGGTCCCCTGAGATCTCCAGGCTGAAGCCCTCCTGACCTCCTCCGGTGGTAATGCGGATCAGGCGCAGGGTGTCCCCCTCCGCCGCCGCCTCCCAGGCGAAGTCCGCGCTGTCTGCGCTCTCCCCGGCCTCCCGGGCGCTGCTGCGCAGCTCGTCCGCGGCTTCCTTCAGGACCCGGTCCAGGGTCTCCTCCGGGGTCTCCCCCTCCTCTCCGGCGATCACGCCGCCGGTGGCCTGCAGGATCAGCTTCCGCAGGGTCTCATCCGTCTCCAGCCGGTCCGCCAGGGCCAGCATGGTGGCCTCCAGGTCCTCCCCGGTGGGGCGCCAGGTGTATACGGTGCCGGAGAAGGTCTCCCCCAGGCTGTCCAGGGACACTTCCCCCTTCTCCGATGTGACGTTGTCCTCGTTCAGGGCGTTGGAGAACACCTCCGCATAGCCCAGAATCAGATCCTTCCACTCTGCCCCGGAGAGCTTCGGCATGGTCAGACCCTCCGCCATGCCGGGCTCCGCCCCGCCGCTCTCCAGCAGGGTGCCCACGTCCGCGGTGTACACGTTCTCATCCAGCTCCGGGAGGCAGAAGGTGACGGTGCTCCCCTCCCGGCTCACCGTGCCCTCCAGGATGCTGCTGCCCATGAGGGTCAGCTCCCCCTGGGCCAGGAGCCGGTCCCCCTCCGCGTCCACCTTCAGGGACAGGGAGGTGTTCTGCAGCAGGGAGTCTGTCACGCTCCCCTCCGCCGCGGAGGCGGTCAGGACCATGTCGGAGGAGAACTTCCCGTCCCCTGCCGTCCGGTCCATCTGCGCCCCCAGCCGGTCCAGCACCGGAGTCAGAAAGTACTCCACCTGTACGGACACAAACTTCCCTGCGTCGGAGCCGAAGAGGCCGGGGAGAATCCTGATCGCCGCAGCCGCTGCGATGACGAGCAGGAGCAGGACCGCCGCTCCGGCGGCGAGCTTCAGGCCTGTTCTCTTTTTCTTCGGCGCCGGTCCCGACGAGGCGGCCGCCGCAGGGGTCAGCTCCGCCCCGCAGCCGGGGCAGAAGCGGGCGCCCTCCGGCACCCCGGCCCCGCAGTACGGACATGTCTTCATTCTCTTCCCTCCAGTCTCCTCAGAAGCTGCCGGCCACCGCGGCCAGGCAGCTGTACAGCCGCTCCCGGATCCCCAGGGTCAGATCCCGGCCCAGGCGCAGCAGGTCCTCTCTGTTCCACTCCGTAATGTCAGTCTCCCCGCCCTCCGGGGAGGAAGAATCCGTGCTCCCCCGGATCTCCAGGGTGACGGTCACCACGCCGGATTCCGAACCCAGCTCCCGGGTGTCCGGCTCAAAGCGCAGGACATGGAGGGTGCTCCCGTCCTCCTGCTCTGTCACCTCCAGGGTCACCGGGCTCCGGAGAAAGTCCGCCTCGAACTCCCAGCTGCCGCAGGGCAGACCCAGGGGGGAAGTGCGGGAACTGTCCTCCTGGAACCGCAGGCGCAGGGTGCTCCCCTCCGGCACTGTCACCGTCAGGGTGCCGCTGCCCTTTGCTGTTCTCTCCAGCTCCGCCACCGTCTCCAGTTCTCCGGGGGTCTTCCGGCCCGTGACAGTAAACAGCTCGGTGCGGTCCCGGCCCCGGGCGCCCCGGATCTCCAGGGCGATGCCCCTGCCGCTGCGCTCCTCCGAGAGCCGGACCATCCGCAGTTCCCCGTCCTCCGCGGCGCACTCCCACAGGAAGCCGGATTCCTCCAGGGAGGAGCCGAACCCTTCCGCTCTGTCCCGCAGCAGGGCGGCCGCCTCCAGCAGGAGCCGGTCCAGGGCCTCCGCCGGGGTCTCCCCGGTCTTCACCGGGTCCCCGGGGAGCCGGCCCCCGCAGGTCTGGAGGATCAGGGTCCGCAGGGTGCCGTCCGTCTCAATCTGGTCCGCCAGGGCCCGCACCATGTTCTCCATGTCCGCCGCCAGGGGGCGGAAGGAATACAGGGTTCCCTCAAAGGTCTCCCCCAGGGCCTCCAGGGTGATCTCCTCCTCCGATGCGGTGACGCAGTCCGGATTCAGCCCCTGGCCCAGGATGCCGGCATAGGTCTGCGCCAGCTGACTCCAGCCGGTGAGGGAGAAGGAGGGCAGGGCCGTCCCCTCCGTGTCCGGCACCGCCCCCGCCCGCTTCAGGACCTCTGTCAGGCTGCCCGTGTAGCAGGCGGGGTCCACTTCCGGAAGGCAGATGCGGAACTGCTCCCCGTCCAGGGAGGCGGAGCCGCTGAGGATTCTGCTGCCTTCCAGCACCAGCTCCCCCTCCGCCTGGAGACGGGTCCCGTCCTTTCTCAGGTTCAGGGAGAGGGAGCTGTCCTTCAGCACTTCGTTTACATCCGGGTTCTCCGCCGCAGCGGTGAGAACCAGACAGGAGGAGGAGAGATCTCCGGGAACCTGGTACAGCCCCTGCACCGTCTGGTTCATCAGGGGGTTCAGGAAGTACTCCCTCTGGAGACTGGCAAACTCCGCAGCCGGACTGGAAAAGAAGCGCTCCGCGGCGTTCAGCCCCAGCAGAACCAGGACAAAGACCCCTGCGATGCAGGCAAGGATCCCCGCCCTCTGCAGCGGATTCAGATCGCCGTCCAGCCATTTCTTCTTCGCCGGCACCAGCCGGGCGCCGCACTCCGGGCAGACCTCCATGTTCTCTGCCGCCGGAGCGCCGCAGGCCGGGCAGGTTCTCATGTCTCATTCCTCCACTCTCTCGCGTCTTCAGGGTGCGCTGCGGTCTGAAAACAGCTTCGTCTCCAGCACCGCCGCCGGACGGGAGTCCAGCAGCTCCTGCGCATCCTCCTCCGTCATGGCGTAGTAGGGCCCGCTGGCCATGACCTCCGTATACTTCCACGGGCTGTCCGGGTAGGTCTCCCCGTCATGGATGACCCCCTCCTTCAGGGTGACGGGGTTCTCTGCATTCCCGGAGTCCAGTGCGTACCATATGGTGCTGTACCGGTCCTCGCTCTGGGTCACCTTCTGCGCCATGAGCGCATCTTCGGTTATCTGCCAGTCCTCCCCCTCCTGCGCCTGCTGCATCAGGGCGGGGGTCTCCCCCGGTGCGGAGCGGACCTCCAGGAAGCGTCCCTCGGCCAGCCCCTCGGCGCTGCCGATCACCAGCTCCGGGATCCCGTCCCGGTCCAGATGGAAGAAGGCGTAGCCGGCGGTCTCCGGGGTCAGCCCGGCCAGCAGGGG
>CAYYHY010000195.1:0-5568 GCA_964471855.1 uncultured Oscillospiraceae bacterium
GCCGCACATGAAGAAGATCTACTTTGCTGCCTCCATTACCGGAGGACGGCAGGACGCGTATCTGTACAAAGCCATCATCAAAGAGCTGAAGAAATACGGGAAGGTCCTGACGGAGCATGTAGGAGACACCAGCCTCACGGACCGGGGCGAGGAGAAGCCCATTCCCCCTGAGATATACGAGCGGGACATCGCCTGGCTCATGGAGGCGGACATGGTGGTGGCGGAGGTCACCACCCCCAGCCTGGGGGTGGGATACGAGATCGGGTACGCCGTGGCCAACAGGATCCCGGTTCTCGCCATGTTCCGCGTCTCCAGCGGACGCAGGCTCTCCTCCATGATCACCGGCAGCAGCGGAGTCGTTGTGGTCCCCTGGGAGCCCGGCAACCTGAAAACCCTGCTGGCGCGGATGCTGGGAGACTGTGACGAGGACTGAGGGCAGAGGGATGCGGAGACAGTGAAGAGGGGCGCCGGTTCCAGACCGGTACCCCTCTTCTTCTCAGATTCAGATAAACAGCTCCGCCTGCTTCGGAACGGAGCAGGCCTTCTTAATGGTCATGGCGGCTGCGGAGACCATGAAGCGGTTCAGGCCCCGGGCCTTCCGGGGACAGAGGGAGACGCAGCGCATGCAGGAGATGCACTTCTTCCCGTCTGTCTTCCGGGGATCTGAGGGGTCGATGGCCCCCACCGGGCACTTTGCAGCGCACAGACCGCAGGCGCTGCAGGCGCTGCCCGCCTTCGGCACCATGCTCATGCCGCCGCCCTTCTTCCAGGGCCGGTTCCCGGGCAGGGACGGCGCTGACCGGTCCCCCCTCTCCAGCTTTGCGGCGATCTGCGCCCCGAACTCCCCCAGCTTTGCGGTGTCGCTGCTGTCCGGGCGCCCCGTGGCGAACTGGTGCATGATGGAGTGCTCCGCCACGGCGGAGATGCCGGCAATGACCTGGAAGCCGCTTTTCACGGCGGTGTCCTCCATCTGGACCAGGGTATCCTCATAGGCCCGGTTTCCGTAGACGCAGAGCAGGATGCAGGCGGCGCCGTTTCCTCTGATCTTCCCCAGACGGTCCAGGGCGGTCTGGGGCGCCAGGCCGCCGAAGGAGGGCATGGCGATGAGCGCGGCGTCCTCCTTCCCGATGGCCAGGGATCCGAAATCCGCCCGGGGGTCGCTGAGGTCCACGGTCTCCACCCCGGGCCAGCTGCGGGTGACCGCCTCCGCAGCTCTGGCCGTGCCCCCGGTGGGGCTGAATACAATCTGCAGGTACTTCATGGTTCTCCTCCTGTATGCAGCATGCGCGTTTTCGCTTTCTGGCGGGTTAAAGCCCGGTTTTTCAGCCCCGGAGAGGCGTTTTCCGCCGGATTTCTTCTGTTTTTCAGAATGTTATGTCTACTTTATGAGAACAGGGCTGCGTTCCGGACGCAGCCCTGCAGAAGATCAGACGGAGCGGCAGAGAAGGGCTGCGCCGATGATGCCGGCGTCGTTGCCCAGGGCGGCCTTTTCGATGCGTACGGGGTGGTCCCGGTCGCAGGACCCTGCGTGCACCAGTTCCCGGAGGGGGTCGAGCAGGAGCTCGTCGGAGGCGTTGCTGACGCCGCCGCCGATGCAGATGATCTCGGGCTGCAGCATGTTGACGATGCTGATGAGGCCCGCCGCCAGCTCCGCGCGGTAGCCCTCCAGAACCCGCAGGGCCGCGGGGTCCCCCTGGGCCGCAGCGTCGAAGGGGGTGCGGCCCTCCACTTTGTCCAGGTCGTGACCGCAGACCTCCCAGAGGGCGCTGTCCGGGCTGCGCTCCATCTCCTTCCGGGTCTCCCGGATCAGGGCGGTGGCGGAGCCGTACTGCTCCCAGCAGCCTCTGCTGCCGCAGGTGCAGGGGAGGCCCCCGGCGTGGGTAATGATGTGCCCCACTTCCATGCCGGAGCCCGCAAAGCCGTCAAAGATGCGGCCCCCGGCCACCAGACCGCCCCCCACGCCGGTGCCCAGGGTGACCACTACGGCGGGGTCGCAGTTCTTCGCTGCGCCGGCCCAGTACTCCCCGATGGCGGCGCAGTTGGCGTCGTTGCCCAGGAAGACGGGCACCTCCCACACGGCCTGGAAGAGGGCGCGGACGGGGGTGTCCCGGAAGGGCATGTTGACGGTCCTGACAATGGTGCCGGTGCGGTTGTCAACAGACCCGGGGATGCCGAGACCCAGAGCCCGGACCTCCTCCGGCTCCACATCCTGCTCCCGGCAGAGCCTGCGGGTGAGTTCGATCATGTCGCCTACCAGCTGCCCGGCGTCCTCGGTCCGGTTCACCGGCATGCTGGTCTTCGCCTTCAGCTGCGCCTGCGCATCCACCAGGCCGGCCACCAGGTTGGTCCCGCCTACGTCAATGCCGATACAGTACATGTGCTATTTTGCCTCCTCTTCCTGCTCCTTGAGAACCGCGGCCCAGTGCTCGTCCATGCGCTGGGTCAGTTCCAGGGCTGCGTTGTGTCCCATGGAGTGGTCGCGGTCGTTCATGGCCGCCACCTCGATGATGCTGGCCAGGTCGCGGCCGGGCTTGACGGGGATCACCACCAGAGGCAGCTTCACCCCCATGATCTCCGTGTGGCGGTAGTCGAGGCCGAAGCGGTCGTAGCTGGACTTGTCGTCCCAGGGCTCCAGCCGGACCACGATGTCAATCTGCATGTTCAGCTTGATGGCGCCGATGCCGAAGAGCCGGGCCACGTCGATGACGCCGATGCCCCGCAGCTCCATGTAGCGGCGGATCAGAGGGGGCGCCGTGGCCTCCAGCTTGCCGGGGGTGGTCTCCCGGATCTCCACCGCGTCGTCCGACACCAGCCGGTGCCCCCGCTTGATGAGACCGATGGCCACCTCGCTCTTGCCGACCCCGGACTCGCCCTGGATCAGCACGCCAACCCCGTAGACCTCCATCATGACCCCGGAGCGGGTGATGCAGGGGGCCATCCACCGGTACAGGCGGCTGATGAGGTCGCTCATGAAGTTGGGGGTCTCCATCCTGCTGCGCAGCACCGTGCGCCCGTGCTTCTTCGCCATCTGCAGGCACTCGTCCGTCACCGTGTTGCCCCGGGTGACGATCAGCGCCGGCACCGGGTGGGACAGAAGCCTGTCAAAACTCGCAAGCCGCTGCTCCGGGGTCAGCTGCAGCACGTAGCTGGACTCCGTATTGCCCATGAGCAGCAGGCGGCTGTCGTCAAAGTGCTCATAGTAGCCGGCCAGGGGGAGGCCGGGGCGGTTGATGTGCAGACTCTTTACGGGTATGTTCTCGAAGTCCGAGGTTGCTGTCAGAACCTCCAGGTCAAACTCCGAGATGATCCTGCCCAGGGTCACGCTGCCTGTGTTCAGTTCCATTTTACACTGTCGCTCCCTTTTCTGCCCAGGTCTTAACAGGAATGCAAACGATACTGCTCAAGTATACTCTGTCTCCCTGTGCTGTGCAAGGCGCCGGGCACCCGTTCCCGGATTTTTCTTTCCCTGAATAAAAAGTCCTTGCAATTCCGGAGCGAATCTGTTAACATACCGGTCGAGCTTTTCTGGCAAGGAGGTTTAGCAGCATGGCCAAATGCGAATTCTGCGGCAAGGGCGTGAACTTCGGCATTAAAGTCTCCCACTCCCACCGCCGCTCCAACCGTGCATGGAAGCCGAACGTCAAGCGCGTCAAGGCGATCGTCGACGGGACTCCCACCCACGTGTATGTGTGCACCCGGTGCCTCCGCTCCGGCAAGGTCACCCGTGCAGTCTGATGCTCCGGAATCCAACTGGAAGAAGAAAAACGTTCGTGCCGGCCGGGACACGGACGTTTTTATTATGCCCCGGGGCGCCGTCCCCCGGGAAAGAGGGAAGCCGGCCCGCCGCGCAGGGGACCGGCTGAATCTGTTCCCTATTTTGTTCCGAAGATGCGGTCCCCCGCATCCCCCAGACCGGGGACGATGTACGCGTGCTCGTTGAGCCGCTCGTCCACCGCGGCCACGTAGATGTCCACGTCGGGGTGGTCCTTCTGGATGAGGGCGATGCCCTCGGGGGCGGCGATGATGTTCATGAGGCGGATGCTGCGGCAGCCGTAGCCCTTGAGGAAGGTGATGGCGGCCGAGGCGGAGCCGCCGGTGGCCAGCATGGGGTCGCAGATGAACACGTCCCGCTCGCTGATGTCGGGGGGCATTTTGCAGTAGTACTCCACGGGGGCGTGGGTCTCCGGGTCCCTGTACAGACCGATGTGCCCCACCTTGGCGGAGGGGATCAGCCGCAGGATGCCGTCCGCCATGCCCAGACCGGCGCGGAGGATGGGGACGATGGCCAGCTTCTTTCCGGCCAGGGTCTTGAAGGTGCCGGTGGCGACGGGCGTCTTCACCGTGATGTCCTCCAGCTGAAGGTCCCGGGTCGCCTCGTAGCACTCCAGCGCGGCCACCTCGGACACCGCCTCCCGGAACTCCTTGACGCCGGTGCGCTCGTCCCGGAGGATGGTCAGCTTGTGCTGGATCAGCGGGTGATCCAGTATGTGGACTTTCTCGTTGTACATCCTTGTTTAACCCCCTTGATTTTCTCTGCCCAGACGTTCCCGTTCAGCCTGGGACAGCCGGTGATAGACAGGCACCAGGTCTCCCCCCGGGACCAGGGCATTCCGGGCCGCCAGTTCCTCCGCCGCCCGGGCCACGCCCCAGGCGCTCTGCAGCCGCAGATGGGAGGGGGCCAGTTCCAGGTCAGGCACCCTGTCCGAGAGGCTATTATAGCACAGCTCCGCACCGTCTCCAACCAGGATTTTCGGGCCGGGGAGCTTTTTCAGCTCCTGTTCCAGCTCCTCCAGGGACAGGGCCCCGTCGGGGCTGAGCCGCTCCAGACCCTCCCCCAGGGCCCGGAAGCAGGCGCTGTAGACCTGCCTGCGCCTGGCGTCCATGGCGCAGACCAGGACCGCTCCCTTCATGTGGCACAGGGGCCAGGCCATGGACTCCAGGGTGGAGCAGGGGGCGCAGAGCTTCTCCCCCGCCCAGGCCAGACCCTTGGCGGCGGCCACCCCGATGCGCAGACCGGTAAAGGAGCCGGGTCCCGCCGCCACGGCGATGACGTCCACCTCCTCCAGGGTGCGGCCGCTGTTTTTCAGCATGCTGTCCGCCATGGGCAGCAGGGTGCGGCTGTGGGTCAGTCCGCTGTTCTGCCAGTTCTGGGCGATCAGGCGCCCGTCCAGCGCCAGCGCTGCGGAGCAGGCGCAGGCGGAGGACTCCAGGGCCAGTATCATCATGGCTGCGCTTCCCCCTTCCCCTCCAGGGTGATCACCCGGCTGTTCTCCCCGTCCCCCCGGCGGATGTCCACCCGCAGGGTGCAGTCCTCCAGCACGGCCGGGGCGTTCTCGCTCCACTCCACGGCGCAGACCCCGCCCCTGTCCAGATACTCCTCCCAGCCGATGTCGAAGAGCTCCTCCGAGGAGCGCAGCCGGTAGAGGTCAAAATGGAACAGGGGCAGACGCCCGCCTTCGTACTCGTTGACAATGGTGAAGGTGGGGCTGGTGATCCGGTCCCGGATCCCGAGACCCCGGGCCAGCCCCCGGGTGAAGGCGGTCTTCCCCGCCCCCAGGTCCCCGGTGA
>CAYYHY010000196.1:0-5557 GCA_964471855.1 uncultured Oscillospiraceae bacterium
CGTCCTTCAGCTCCACCAGGGGGCGGAAGCCGCAGGCGCTGCAGCTCTCGATGAAGGTGTCCGCCTCGTCCAGCATCACCAGCAGGTAGCGGATGACGTCGTCCTTCCGCAGCAGGCGCTGGCGGATCCGGCGGCACAGGAGGGACCAGTCCTCCGTCACCTCCCCCTCCTCCAGGATCCCGAAGTCCATGAGCTCCGCCGAGAGCTTCCGGGCCGCCTGCCCGCAGTCCAGGTCCTTGATGTCCACCAGCACGGCCCGCCGCTGCTGGCTGCCGTCGATGTCCATGCGGGCCTTCTTGAAGAGGGCGGACTTCCCCAGCTGGCGGCCGCCGTAGATGAGGTTGACCCCGTCCGGCTGCTCGATCTTCAGAAGCTCGTCCCGCCGCCCGATGAAGATCTCCGGGGGCATGGTGAGGGAGGAGTCCGCCACGAAGGGCTGGCAGAAGGAGAAGGGCATGCCCAGGGCCATGAGCCGGCGCTGCACCGTGTTCTCGCTGTAGCAGTCAGCCAGATGGCAGATCAGCACCCGGTCCACGGCCATGCAGACGCTCTGCATGCCGTTGGCCCGCTTCTTCAGCTTGAAGGCCAGGTGGCGGCGGTCCACCCCGGAGAGGGCGCAGTCCACCAGGATGAGCTTGGTGCCGGCCACGGCGTCCAGCTCCCGGATCTTCGTAAAGAGCCGGTCGCAGTCGTAGGTCCCGTAGAGGCAGACCACGTACATGCCGTCGGTGAGCAGCTTCGAGCCGAAGGCGGCCACGGGGTGGAGGGGGACGCCGGAGCCCCCGGGTTCCGGCAGAGTCTTTACGAAGTACATCTCCGCCCTGGAGCAGCGGCAGAGGGTGACCTCGGTGCTGCGCCAGCCCAGCACGCTGAGCAGCTGGCGGATGCGCTGGGTGCCGGCGGCTCTTCCGTTGTTCAGCCAGGAGTCCACCAGCAGGCGGGCCCCCTTGGTGTCCTTGTTGTGCACATGCATCCTGCCCATGATGCCGGCCAGGCTGCGGCTGGTGTCCGCCACCTTCCGGTAGCAGGCGTCATAGCTGTGCCAGAACTGCTCCAGATAGCCGATGGCCTCCGGGGTCTCGATGTCCAGGCTGAAGTCCCCCACCCGCAGGCGCGCCATCCAGTCCTCGGCCACGATGTAGTTCTGGTCCGCGATCTGGGTGCGGATGGCCTCCTCGTACTCCGGGTGGTCCTGGAATGCGCCGGGGCTCCCGGCGATGAGGGTGTCCAGCTGCTCCTCCAGCTGCATGCCGTACTGCCGGGCGCTTGTGTGGATCTGGTCCTCCGCCTGCTGGACGATGCGGGTAAAGAACCCGTAGTTCCGGGTGCGGCGGCTCCAGAGGTACCAGTAGCGGACGGTGTTCTCCAGGCTGCTGCAGAAGACGTCTGACTGCATGATCTGGCCGCAGTTCTGGGCCAGGGCGTAGGTCTCCAGGAAGCTGTTGAGGGTGATTCTGGCCTGCATCTCCGACTGGGCCTCGAAGCTCTCCGGACCGTCGGGGACGGACAGTTCATCCCCGTCCCCCAGGGCGGCGTGGAGCTCCAGGATCCGGTCCGCGGTGCCGTAGTTGCTGCGGGTCCGGTCCGGGCTGTAGATGAGGTTCAGGTGCTCCTGGGCTCCCAGCTTCCGGCTCTCCCCGTGGGCCTGGATGCGGGCCAGGATGTTGAAGTCCGGCAGGGCGCAGAAGGTGGCGCTCAGGTCCGGCATCCAGTTTTCATCCAGGGGGATCAGGTCGGTGTCCAGGAAGTCGGCGTAGAAGAAGCGCTCCGCCTCCATGTCCCAGCTGCCGTCCAGGCGGCCGCTGAGCTCCCGGGCCGTGGCGGACAGGAGCACCAGACCGGTCTCCTCCTCGGGGGAGCCGCTGTCCTCCGTCAGGGCGTCGCAGGTGCTGCGCAGCTCCTCCAGGTCCTCCAGCAGGCGGGGCTTCAGGGACTCATAGGCCTTCTGCCCCTTCTCCGTGCGCCAGGTGAAGCCGGCGCTGGCCTCTGTCAGGGCGTAGACACGGCACAGGAGGGAGAGCACCTCCCCGATGTTGCTGCGCAGGTTGTTCCGGAGGGTGCCCTGGAGGGTGGAGCTGAACTTCCGGGAGGTCAGGGGCTCCTGGGCCCGCTCCCAGGCATCCATAATGAGCCTGTCCACCGCCTCCGTGCTGATGTTTCTGACTGCAAACTGGGTGGAGCCCCCCAGGTACTGCCGGCAGAAGAAGTCCCGCTCCTGCTCCAGGGTCGCCTGGTCGTCCTGGATCACGGCCTGGAGCATCCGGGCCATCCAGCCGTCCCGGGCGAAGAGGATCTTGCGGGTCTCCAGCAGGCGGGCCAGGCTGATCCTGTCCCGGAAGGGGGTGAGGACGAAGCGGGTGTACAGATCCCCCGCCTTCCGCTTCTCCTGCTCCAGGTCCTCCCGGATCTGCAGGGCGGAGCGGTTGCGGCAGTCCGCGTAGAGGTCCATGCCCTGTCCCGTCTCCTCCCGGAACTCCTCCAGGGTGCTGCAGATGGACTGGAGCACCGGCATCCGGGAGGCCAGGGAGATGCTGCTGCGCAGGCTCCGGGCCTCGTAGTTGTACCCCTGTCCCGCCGCCCTGAAGGAGCTGCGCAGGAAGGCCGCCGCCATGGCATACTCCCCCAGCAGGGGGTATGCGGGGTCAAACTGCTCCATGGCCCCCAGGAGGGAGGCCACGCTGTAGTCCGGGGACTCCATGGGGTCGTCCGCCGCCAGGGCCGCCATGCGGTATACAGGCAGAATCTCCGGGTTCAGATCTGCAGCCGCCCGCAGGTAGGCCAGCATGTGGGGGATCCGGTGCTCCCCCTTCATGGAGAAGGCCCGGTTCACCGCCTCTTCCCTGGTCAGGTTCAGGGCAGCCCAGCCGTCCCGGTCCTCGTAGGGGCCGCTCTCGATCTCCTTCTCCTCTTCCTCTTCTTCCTCTGTCTCCTCCTCCTCAGGGACAGGGGCGGCCCGGACGGGCTCCACCGCCGTCTCTTCCTCTTCCGGGGCGGGGGCGGGGACCTCTTCCTCCTCAGCGGCAGGTTCCGGGACCGGCTCCGGCTCCGGCGGGGGCGCCAGACGCTCCCGGGTTTCGGCGATCAGCTTCTCCATCTCAGAGCGCAGGGGGTGGGTGACACCCATCCGCCGGCAGGCCTTCTCCGCCTCCTCCGGCCGGTCCAGGATGCAGTTGGCCCTGACCACGGCCGGCAGCACGCTGTCATACCAGACCCGGGTGGCGTTCCTGTCATCCGACAGCTCCCCTGCGTAGATGTCCTCCCACAGCTGCGCCGCATGGAGGATCTTCGTCTGCAGCTTTCTGTCATGGCAGATGTCGTAGTACTGGCTGAACATGTCCATGTACAGGCTGAGGATCACCGTGCGCTGCTGGGGCACGGCATTGGTAAAGGCGATGGCCCGGTCCGCATGGGCCGTCATCTGCCTCCAGTTCTTCACCAGGAAGTAGAGCTGGGCGATCATGCTCTCCATAAAGGCCGTGGAGGCGGAGTTCTTCGGCATCATCTTCTCGTAGAGGGCGATGCACTCCTTCGCCGGGGCGGTGTCATGGGTCAGCTCGCAGAGCACCTGGCCGTGGTGGAGCATGTTCTGCAGGGCCCACCGGGGGTCGCTCCCCGAAATGGCGGCCCGGCACAGGTCCATGGCCCTGCGCACCTTCTTCGGGTCCTTTTCGTCCCCCGCGATGGCCGCAGCCCGCGCCACGGGGTCCGGGTCCGGAGCGATCTCCTTCGCATTCCCGCCTTCCGCCAGGAACACCACCAGCTCCGGCTTCCCGTTCAGATTCGAGCTGGTGCAGCTGCTGATCTTCTCCTTCAGCTTTGCGTCGGCGAAATCCCCGTAGGTAAACTGATAGGTCTTCCCGTCATCCCCCTCAATGGAGCCCGTGCGGGTGATCCAGATCAGCTTCGTAATGGCGCCATAGCGGCAGGGGTCTGCCGGTTCCTGCAGTTTCTCTTCCGCCCGCTCCTCCGGGACCGCCTCCGGCTCCGCCGCGGGCTCCTCTTCCTCTTCTTCCTCTTCCGGTTCAGGCTCCGGTCCTCCTGTCCAGCGGGCCATCTCTCTGGCGGCCCCGGTCCCCGGGTAGAGGCTGTCCAGCATATTCAGGCTGGCCTCCGGGCTCATGCCGGAGGGAAGGCCCAGCCCCCTGCGGGCGGCAGCCGCCTCCACCAGGGGCTTCAGATACCTGCCGCTGTCCGGCATCTGCTCCTGCATCCAGTGCAGGCCGGTGATGTCCCCGGACATGGCGATGCCGGAGGCGGCGTAGATCAGCAGGTCCTCCACCTGGTCCGGGGGAGGGGAGTCCATCAGCCCCAGAAGGGCACAGGCCTCCGCCTCGCTGTACAGACCCTCCCTCCAGGCCGCCTCCGCGGCCTCGATGCGGAAGTCCCCGTTCATGAAGATCCCGTAGTCCGGTATCCCGGCTCTGGCCAGCAGACAGCCGCAGAAGCGCCAGACCTCCCGGTTCCACTGGGTGCCCTTCTCCGCCTCCCTGAGTATCCGCTGGCGCACTGCACTGGCAGCCATCTTCATCTTGGATGCGTCGTTGTTTCTGGCCCCGTGCTGAAAGCTGTCATAGCTCCCGTTCAGCTTCTTCCGCTCCGCCTTGGAGAGGGTGTTGAAGGAGGCCTTGATGTCCCTGTCGCTGGCCTTGATTCTGCGCCCCGCCTCTCTGCTGTACAGGGGCTCCTGCTTTGCCTGCGCCGGGGCCGGCGCAGGTTCAGGACTTCTTCTGACCGGAGGTGCCGCCCTCACAGGGGCGGGGGGCGGTTCCGGTGCTGGTACCGGTTCTGCCCTCCTCACCGGTTCCTGTACGGGCACCGGCTCTGCTTTTGTCACCGGCTGCGGTGCAGGCATGTCTCTTCCCTCTGTCAGAAGGCTGCGGACAAGACTGAAGCGCAGCAGGATATCCTGCCCGTTCTGCAGGCGTACGGCCATGCTCTCCTCGCCGTCGCTGTCCGTAACAGTGCCTGACTGGTCCGGCGTTCTGCTGTCCCCGCAGGAGAACCGGATCCTGGTCCCCGGCTGCAGTTCCTTCAGCGCAGCCTCCAGGGTTTTCTTCACCTGCAGACCCCGCACCAGCGAGAAGTCCAGGAAGACAGACTGCCCGTTCTTCTGCTGCAGTTCCATCTCCGACTCGAAGTCGCTGTCAGCTATTATCCCTGTTACCTGGCTGTTCCGGTCCGCACCCATGGCGACGGTCAGCTCAACCTGCGTCCCTACCGGCAGTTTCGCCAGTCTTTTCCCAATCAGTGACATATGAAGCTCTCCTTGCAGATTCAGTGTCCGGATCTCCTGCCCTCGGGCAAGATGAACATAATCCGGCAGTCTGTCATTATACGCCATGGCACCTGTTTTTTCAACTGCTCCCCGGTCCTCTGTGTCCATGCACCTGAACGTTCGAATGCGGATATCTGCTCCGCCCCAGCGGGCAGGTCTTCCTGTACAGATGCAGAGCCGTCTGCTGTACCGGCTTCAGAGACCATGGGCTCGCCGGCCTGATCGGCCGATGCTGGAGAACGCCGGCTGTATACCACTGCATCGCCTGGCTGGAAACCCCAG
>CAYYHY010000197.1:0-5554 GCA_964471855.1 uncultured Oscillospiraceae bacterium
GGGCGGTTTCCAGCCGGATCCGGCTGTGAAGGGAATCCACATGCAGACGGCATCCGCCCCGGCCGGTCCAGAACAGGCTGTGAAGTTCCTGCGGTTTACAAATACTGATATTATGCAAACTGCAGGGGCTGCGAAGAGCTGCAGACAGAGGAGAAGGCATGTTTCAGGTCCTGAAAACGGAAGGAAAGGCCCGCAGGGGCGTGTTTACCTGCCCCCACGGCACGGCGCAGACGCCGGTATTTATGAATGTAGGCACACAGGGGGCCATCAAGGGCGGGCTCTCCGCCCACGATCTGAAGACGGTGGGCTGCCAGATCGAGCTGTCCAACACCTACCACCTCCACCTGCGCCCCGGGGACGAGCTGGTGCGGCAGATGGGAGGGCTCCACCGCTTCATGGACTGGGACGGCCCCATGCTCACTGACAGCGGGGGCTTCCAGGTCTTCTCCCTGTCCGGTCTGCGGAAGATCACGGAGGAGGGGGTCACCTTCGCCTCCCACCTGGACGGGCACCGGATCTTCATGGGACCGGAGGAATCCATGCAGATCCAGTCCAGGCTGGGCAGCGACATCGCCATGGCCTTCGACGAGTGCGTGAAGAACCCGTCCCCTTATGAGTACGTGGAGAAGTCGGTGGACCGCACGTACCGGTGGCTGGAGCGCTGCCGGGAGGAGCACGCCCGGCTCAACGCCCTGCCGGACACCGTCAACCCCGGTCAGATGCTCTTCGGCATCAACCAGGGGGGCACCTTCCCGGAGCTGCGCATCCGCCACATGCAGCAGATCGCCTCCCTGGACTGCGACGGCTATGCCATCGGCGGTCTGGCGGTGGGGGAGCCGGTGGAGACCATGTACGAGATCATCGAGGCGGTGGAGCCCTTTGCCCCTGCGGACAGACCCCGCTACCTCATGGGGGTGGGGACCCCGGGGAACATCATCGAGGGCGTGGCCAGAGGGATCGATTTCTTCGACTGCGTCATGCCGGCCCGGAACGGCCGCCACGGGAAGCTCTTCACCTGGAAGGGCACCCTGAACATCCGCAACGAGAAGCACAGAACGGATCCAGGACCCATTGATCCGGACTGCGGCTGCCCCGTCTGCCGCAGCTTCTCCCGGGCCTACATCCGCCACCTGTTCAAGGCGGAGGAGATGCTGGGGATGCGCCTGGCCGTGATGCACAACCTCTGGTTCTACAACGAGCTCATGCAGCGCATCCGGGATGCCCTGGACAGCGGCACCTTTGAGCAGTTCCGGCGCAGGTTTTCGGGGATTCTGGACCGGCGGGCAGAGGAGGAACTGCAGTAAAAAGTGCTTGTCAACGGACTGAACAGCCGCTATAATGTTTCACTACCGTCCCGGAGGGGGACAAAATGAGAACATCTTCTGGAGGGAAACAGTTTGGAAACTATTATTCTCATGGTCATCATGTTCGGCGTTCTGTACTTCCTGATGATCCGGCCCGAGAACAAGCGCAAGAAGGATGCTGAGAATCTCCGCAACTCTCTGACTGTCGGCGATGAGATTACCACGATCGGCGGCATGACCGGTACGATCTGCGCCGTGAAGGAGACCACCATCGTATTCGAGACCGGAGCCGACCGCGTCCGCATTGAGATGGCCAAGTGGGGCGTCTCCACCAAGAACTCCAAGGACGACGACAAGAAGGACAAGGAGAAGACCGACAAGAAGGAGAAGAAAGACAAGGATAAAGAGAAGGAGAAGGAGCTGCCGGAGAAGACCGAGAAGAAAGACAAGAAAGACAAGGAAGAGCCTGTTAAGGACAAGAAGTAGGCTTCTTCATGGAACAGGTCCTTCCTCTGCGGGCATGACGAGAGCCCCCGGGGGAAGGGCCTGTTCCCCCTCTGCCCGGAGACCGGTTCTGCCGCTGCGGGAAAAAAGCGGCAGAAAGATTGAAATACCGGCCTTCCCGTGCTAGAATGGTAAAAATCCCGGTCCGGGTGCGGTCTCTGCCGGCCCGGCCCCAGGAACCAGTAAGGAGAGATATCCATGAAGCATGTTCAGACGCTGAACGGTGCCACTCTGAAGGACAGCGCCGCCCGGGGCGGCTGCGGCGAGTGCCAGACCTCCTGCCAGTCCGCCTGCAAGACCTCCTGCACCGTGGCCAACCAGAAGTGCGAGAATCGGTAATATTCGTTCACAGGAAGAGGGCAGGCGGTTCACCTGCTCTCTTTTCTCTTCCTTTTTTTCTGTCCCGGCCGGGGCAGGGGAAGGAGGAAAGGAGCTGAAATATGGTACATGTCTTTACAGCCCTGGGCCAGTACCTGGCAGCGGACGTGAACAGCGGCGCCGTCCATGTGCTGGACAGGATCACATATGACCTGCTGTCCGTGACGGAAGGCCCCATGGGGGAGACCCTCCCGGAGGAGACGGCGGCGAAGCTGCCCCAGTACAGCAGAGAGGAGCTCGGCGAGGCCTGGGAGGAACTCAGGGATCTGCAGGAGAGAGGTCTGCTGTTTGCCTCGGATGACTACCTGGATCCGGAGGCCGCCATGGCCCTGCCCCGGTCGGCGGCGGTGAAGGCCCTGTGCCTCCACGTGTCCCACGACTGCAACCTGCGGTGCCGCTACTGCTTCGCCTCCACCGGGGACTTCGGCACCGGCCGCAAGATCATGGACTTCGAGACCGCCCGGAGGGCCATCGACTGGGTGGTGGAGAAGTCCGGGAAGCGCCGCAACATCGAGGTGGACTTCTTCGGCGGGGAGCCCCTGATGGCCATGGACACGGTGAAGAAGACCGTGGCCTATGCCCGCTCCATTGAGAAGGAGTCCGGCAAGGTTTTCCGCTTTACCATCACTACAAACGGGATCCTTCTCAATGCCGATAACATCGACTTCATCAACCGGGAGATGTCCAACTGCGTCCTCTCCCTGGACGGCCGCCCGGAGGTCAACGACAGGATGCGGCCCACTGTGAACGGGAAGGGATCCTACTCCGTGATCCTGCCGAAATTCCGGGAGCTGGTGCAGGGGAGGGAGGGGAAGGACTGGTACATCCGGGGCACCTTCACCCGGGAGAACCTGGACTTCTCGGAGGATGTCCTCCACATCGCCTCCCTGGGCTTCCGGAACATCTCCGTGGAGCCGGCCACCGGCGGTCCGGATGACCCGTACGCCATCCGGGAGGAGGACCTGCCGGCGGTGGAGGCGGAGTACGAGAGGCTGGCATCCCGCCTGCTGGAGCGGAAGGACATCAACTTCTTCCACTTCAACGTGGACCTGAGCCAGGGCCCCTGCGTCATCAAGCGCCTGCGGGGCTGCGGGGCCGGCTGCGAGTATGTGGCGGTCACCCCGGACGGGGACATCTACCCCTGCCACCAGTTCGTGGGCCGGAAGGAGTACCGCATGGGCAGCGTCTTCGACGGCTCCTTCGACATGGACATCTCCGAAAAGTTTGCGAACCAGAACATCTATACGCGGCCCGCATGCCGCACCTGCTGGGCCCGGTTCTACTGCTCCGGGGGCTGCTCCGCCTCCAACCTGACGGTCAACGGGGACATCTCCCTCTCCAGCGGGGTGGCCTGCGCCATGGAGCGGAAGCGTCTGGAGTGTGCCATCGCCATCAAGGCCATCGATGCCGGGATGGGAGAGGCCAATACAGAGAGTAATATTACAGACTGTAATACCTGCGGCGAATGCTGCTGATCCAGCTGGCGGCCGGTTCCTGATGGCGGGGGACCGGCCGTTTCTGCGTGCCTGTGTCAGAGTTGACGGTAATCCAGCCCCGGTTCCGTCATTTTGACGGGGGCAGAGAGACCGGTTTTTCACATCCGAAAATTGCAAAAAACAGCAAAACAGGACAAAAACGGGCACATCCTGTGCGATTGTGTGCGTTTACATAAGGGTATTGACATAAGGGTTTGGTCAAAGTTACGAAAAGGGAAAAACATGAAGAAACCCTCTTGCAAAAAGCTCCGGCCGGGTTTATATTATTGACAACCTCAGGAGAGACCTGTCCACGCCGCAGAGACAGCCGGCGGAGACCTTTATGGAATATGTTCCAGAGAACATATGAGGCGGGACGGGACCTGGAGCACCGGATATTTTTCCTTGGCAGGCTCGCGGAGGCCGTCCTCCCCGGGCCTGGTCAGAGGATAATAGACACTAACAATGTACTGGAGGGTTTTTCTGTGACTGATCTTTCTTTCTACGCTGACTATCTGATTACAGAGAAGGGGGCTTCCGCCAACACGGTGAGCTCGTACATGAGGGACGTGCGTCAGTTTGCGCAGGAGATGGAGAAGCGCGAGATCCCTCTGACCGAGGTGACGTCCAAGGACATCGAGCAGTACAACGACATGCTGACCGAGCGGGGCAAGTCCCCGGCCACCGTCACCCGCTCCACCGCCTCCGTCAAGTCCTACTACAACTTCCTCATCGCCAAGGGTGCGATAGAGGTCAACCCGGCCAAGGGCATCCGCTCCATCAAGGTGGAGCGCAAGCTGCCCCAGATCCTCACCAGCCGGGAGGTGGATCTGTTCCTGGCGCAGCCGGAGTGCACGGACATGAAGGGCTACCGGGACCACGCCATGCTGGAGCTGCTCTATGCCACCGGCATCCGGGTCTCCGAGCTCATCTCCCTCAACCTCTCCGACCTCAACCTGACCGCCGGCGTGGTCCGCTGCGTCAGCAAGGGCCGGGAGCGGATCATCCCCCTCTACCCCGCGGCCATCAAGGCACTGAGCGACTACGTCCGCAGCATCCGGCCCCGCCTCATTGAGCGGCCCGACGAGCCGGCCCTGTTCGTCAACATGAACGGGGAGCGCATGAGCCGCCAGGGGTTCTGGAAGCTCATCAAGTACTACCAGGAGAAGGCGGGCATCGAGAAGCAGATCACCCCCCACACCCTGCGCCACTCCTTCGCCGCCCACCTGCTGGAGAACGGGGCAGACATGCGCTCCCTCCAGGAGATGCTGGGCCACGCGGACATCTCCTCCACCCAGATCTACTCCAAGGTGGTGGACCCGAAGATCAAGGACGTCTACAACAAGACCCACCCCCGCGTTGCCAACTGATGCCGTTCCGGAGCCGGGAAATCTCACCGGCTCCGTTCCTTTTGCTTCAGAATGCAGAAAACACAGGGATTCATTGAAAAAATCAATTGGCAGAGCGGCCGGTTTCTGTGTATAATCAACAGTACCGAGACACGTTCACACGCCCCTGTGAATCAAAATCAACAAGGAGGACCCGCAATGAAAAATGCTGTCAAGCCCGTTGTCATCGGAACGATCGGTGCAGGCTACGCCGCCTACCTCCACGGCAACGGCTATGAAAAGGTGAGCGGAGTACCCATCCGTCTCAAGACCGTCTGCGACCTGAACATGGAGCTGGCTGAGAAGGTCAAGGAGCGCTACGGCTACGAGGAGGCCATCCCCGACTTCAGCCAGATGCTGGCGGACCCCGAGATTGATGTCATCGACATCGTAACTCCGCCCTTCCTGCACTGCTCCATGGCTGTCCAGGCTCTGAAGGCCGGCAAGCATGTCATCTGCGAGAAGCCCCTGACCGGATACTTCGGCAAGCGGGGGGAGGAGAACG
>CAYYHY010000198.1:0-5548 GCA_964471855.1 uncultured Oscillospiraceae bacterium
ACGACATCCCCGTGAACATCGCCAACCCCCGGGACCTGAAGCGGCTGGTCTCCCTGTTCCCCGGCCAGGAGGTCTACATCGTGGCGGGCAGCGACGTGGTGGCCAACGCCTCCTCCTACAGGATGCCGCCGGAGCCCTGGTCCATCCACCAGATGAACCATGTGATCTTCCGCAGGGAGGACGCCCCCCTGGAGAACCTGCCCATCCGGGGCAAGGTGATCCAGCTGCAGCTGCCGCCCCACCTGGAGGACATCAGTTCCAGCCGCATCCGGGAGAATGTGGATCAGAACCGGGATATATCCAGCTACATCGACCCTGTTATCCAGGACTTCATCTATCAGAACGGGCTGTACCTCCGGGACAGCCAGGAGAAGGTGATGCTGGTCCGGGGCGCGGAGGAGTTCATCTGGCTGGATACCCCCTCGACCCAGGATGTCACCGCGGTCACGGCGGGTCTGCCGGAGGGCGCGGTGCTGGCGGAGTCCATTATCCGCCAGGGGGACAAAGTCCTGGTGCTGAAGCGGGAGGGCAGAACCCTGGGGTTCGCCTCCTGCCGCCGGCTGACGGCCTCCCGGCTCTACCGGGCGCTGGGGGACCACGAGCTCACCAACCGCATCCGGCTCCGCTCCGGGGGGCAGATCCTGCTCATCTCCGCCCTGGAGGTGTTTGAAGGGGAGGACAGCGCCCAGCTGATGCTGACGGAGGTGCTGGCCAGGGCCCTGGAGCAGGAGGCTGTGTACGCCGTCTTCCGGCCCTGCACGGGCAGGCTGGATCCGGCTGTGGACGACATCCTCTCCCGCATGGGGTTCGTGGCCCTGGAGGGCAGCGAGCCCGTCCGGGAAGTGGACATGCACGCCCCCACCATCATGATTCAGAATCTGGAGCACACCATCCAGAAGCCTCTGTGCAGCAGCCCGAAGGTGCTGGAGGCTGTCCGCAGGGGCAGGGAGCGGGTCCAGCGGGCCATGACAGGCCTGTACCCCGGGTCCCTGGTGCTGCTCCTCTCCGCCGAGATCATCCATCACCGGCTGCTGGACAAGATCACCGGCTGCAACAATGTGCCGTCGACCCCGACCCACCCAAGAGTGCTGGGGGAGAGCATGTGCGTGCCCTTCGGCAAGCTCCTGCGGGGCAATATCGTGCCCAATACGGTGACCAAGACCATCCACACGGACAAGGTGTATTCCCCCGACCTGCAGGAGTACACCATCGACGCCTTCCCCAACTATGCATCCCTCCCCAACCAGGTGCGGATGATCAAGAGCTTCAACCGCCCGGTCATCCTGGTGGACGACGTGATGCACCCCGGCTTCCGCATGCGGCACCTGGGCCCCATCCTCCAGCAGGAGGGAGTGTCCGTGCGCATGGTGCTGGTGGGGGTGCTCTCCGGCTACGGAAAGGACCTGATGCGCTCCTGGGAGCAGCCGGTGGACTGCGTCTACTATCTGCCCTCCCTGCGGCAGTGGTTCGTGGAGTCCACCCTCTACCCCTTCATAGGCGGCAACACGGTGCGCAGGAACCGCCAGCCGGTGCCCGGCCTCCTGCCCGGCATCAACCACATTCTCCCCTACGCCGCCCCCGTGTGGCAGGAGGAGTGCGGCCGCGCCGCAGCGGTGCGGCTGTCCCGGGCCTGTCTGGAGGCGGATCTGGACATCATCCGGGTCCTGGAGCGGGAGTACCGGATCCTCTACGGCAGAAACCTGACACTTTCCCGGCTGCCGGAAGCAGTGGTTCTGCCCCTGTGCCCGGACAAGGGCACATGCCTGAGCTACGACCCCAGTCTGGCGGCCTCCGTCTATCTGGAAAACGACCTGGAGCAGCTGCTGCGGCAGAACCCGCAGCAGGCCCCGGAACCTCTGAGGTGATTTCTTATGTACTACTACCGCGCCGGCACCGTCCAGGCTGTGTCCCCCGTGCCGGTGCCTGAGCTGGGAGAGCCTGTGGAGCGCTCCTGCTTCGGAACCCTCTGCCTTCTGACGCAGGGGGATCCGGTCCTGGGCCGGGGCGGATACCGGATCACGGCCCCCGGCATGCTGGAGGCGGGGGACACTCTGGCAGCACTGGACGAGTCCCGGCTCCCCCGGGTGGAGCTGGAGGAGCCCCTGCGCCACGCCATGTCCATGGGGCGGCTGATGGCGGTCAACCGGAACAGGCCCGGCTGGCAGCGGTCCCTGGGGTATGAGCCGAGCCGGAAGAAGCGCCGGTTCCACATTCTGGCAGTGGGGGACGTGGGCTCCACGGTGCTCCTGGGGCTGAAGCTCCTGGGCAGCGCGGATGTGGATACAGTCGGCATCTGCGACATCAGCGGGGACAATGTAAAGCGCTGGGTGGCGGAGATGGGGCAGATCAGCCCCGCCTGGGACTACGACGCCTTCCCCAGGGTGGAGGCGGTGGACCCGGAGCACCTCTTTGACTGCGACGTGTTCATCTTTACTGCGGCCCGGGGCATCCCGCCCACGGATTCCGGGGTCAGGGACGTGCGCATGGCGCAGTTTGAAACCAACGCCGAACTGGTAAAAACTTACGCCCGCATGGCCCGCAGGGCGAACTACCGGGGCCTGTGGGCAGCGGTCTCCGACCCTGTGGACCTCCTGGCCAAGACCGCCTACCTGGAGAGCAACCGGGACGAGGACGGGAACTGGGACGGAAAGGGCATGATGCCGGAGCAGATCCAGGGCTACGGACTGGGGGTCATGAACGCCCGGGCCGCCTGGTACGCCCGCTCAGACCCCCGCTTTGCCCGCTTCCTCACCGAGGGCAGGGCCTTCGGACCCCACGGCCAGGGGCTGGTAATCGCCGACTCCGTCAGCGACTACAGCGACGCCCTGTCCCGGGAACTGACGGACCTGGCTCTGGGCGCCAACATGGAGATACGCAGGCTCGGCTACAAGCCCTATGTGGCGCCGGCCCTCTCCTCTGCGGTGTTTTCCATCCTGGCCACCGTGCGGGGGGACTGGCACTACGGCTCCGTCTTTCTGGACGGCGTGTACATGGGCTGCAGAAACCGGTATACCCGGGCGGGGATTGAGACGGAACTGCTGCCCAGGATCCCGGACAGCCTGTGGGAGAGAATCGAGGACGCGGCCCGGATCCTGCGGGCCAGTCTGTGACAGGAGGCGCCATGGAGACCTTTGCACCGGCGAAGCTGAACCTTGCACTGGACGTGCTGGGGAAGCGGCCCGACGGCTACCACGATCTGCGGATGGTCATGCAGTCCGTTTCCCTGACAGACACGCTGACCGTGGAGCGCTGCGGTGGTTCCGCCGTGCAGGTCACCAGCAGCCTGCATTTTCTTCCCCAGGGGGAACGGAACCTGGCGGGAAAGGCGGTGCTCCGGTTCTACGAGGCGCTGGGCGGCGGAGTGAAGGGAACCGGGATCACAATCCGCAAGCGGATCCCCGTGTGCGCCGGCATGGGGGGAGGCAGCAGCGACGCCGCAGCGGTGCTCCGGACCCTCAACCAGATGGAAGGCAGTCCCTTCTCCAGGGAGGAGCTGTGCCGCATCGGCGGGAAGGTGGGCTCCGATGTCCCCTACTGCGTGCTGGGCGGCACCGCCCTGGCCGAGGGGAGAGGGGAGAAACTTACCGTTCTGCCGCCGCTGCCCCCCTGCTGGGCGGTGGTGTGCAAGCCGGATTTTCCAGTCTCCACGCCGGAGCTCTTCGCCCGGATCGACGGCTGCAGACTGCGCAGGCGTCCGGATACCGCCGGCGTTCTGGCGGCCCTCCAGGGGGGAGACCTTGCGGGGGTGGCCAGACGGATGTACAATGTCTTTGAGGATGTGCTTCCGCCCAGACAGCTGGTCAGAGTGCAGGAGATCCGGAAGGAACTGATCGGGGCGGGAGCCCTGGGGGCCTGCATGACAGGAACCGGCCCGTCTGTATTCGGCCTTTTCGAGAATGAGGAGGACGCCAGGGCTGCTGCGGAGGCGCTGGGAGAGGACAGGCGGGAAACATTCCTTGTCCATACACTGTGACAGAAAACCCGTCCGGACCGCGTGAGCCGGACGGGTTCTGTTTCCGGCCCGTGCAGCGGGAGCAGGGAAGAGAACCTGCCCCTGCCTGTGGTCCGGAATCACTGGAGGGATCTGCATGATCAGACAGTACATTGTGGATGCATTTGCCGACAGGGTCTTTCAGGGCAACCCGGCCGCAGTCTGCCTGCTGGAGGAGTGGCCTGAGGACGAAATTCTGATGGACATCACAAGGGAGAACGCTCTGCCGGAGACGGCCTTTGTGGTGCGGGAGGAGGACGGCTGGCGGATGCGCTGGTTCTCCGGCCGCGGGGAGATCAGCCTCTGCGGGCATGCCACCCTCGCTGCCGCTTCTGTCCTCCTGCAGTCCGCCGGTCCCCGGGCGGAGGAGCTCCGCTTTGAGACGCTCAGCGGGACGCTGACCGTGCGCCGGGAGGGTGAACTCCTGGCCATGGATTTTCCAGCCTATCCGCTGAGGCAGCTGGAGGTTGCCGACGAGATTGCGGACGCCCTCGGCGCCCGGCCCCGGGAGGTATGGCGGGCCAGAGACCTTCTCTGCGTATTTGACGACCCCCAGACTGTAATCTCGCTGAAACCGGACCAGGAGAAGCTTCTCCATGTGAAAGGGGCCCTGATGCATGTGACAGCTCCCGGGTTCGGTCCCTATGACTGCGTGTCCCGTACATTCAGTCCCAAGATGGGACTGGATGAGGACCCGGTGTGCGGCTCCGGCCACTGCCACATCATTCCCTACTGGGCGAAGCGGCTGAACAGGAATGCCCTCACGGCCCGGCAGGCCTCGCCGAGGGGCGGCACGCTCCACTGCCGTCTGGAAGGAGACCGGGTCATCCTCGCCGGACGGGCTGTGCTGTACGCAGCATCTGAGCTGTACCTCGACGGAATTCTCTGATTCTGGCAGAATACCTGTCCAAAACACATGATTTCTGGTTATCCTGCGCAGAATGCCCTGTCCGGGCAGAACCGGTCCTGTGGGGCACAGGGGAGCCAAAAAACTAAAATTTGGGATTGCTTTTTGGAGCGGCAGGTACTATAATCATAATATCCGCGGAGGCAGGATGAATACCCCGGCTCTGCGGCGAGACCTGCTGTATCTTTGACTGCATGATGCCGCCAGCACCTATGCGCAGCATACCACCTGGCTCCAGGCTGGGTATCATCTTGAGAACTCGCTCAGCCGGGGGAACCAGGTTCCGGACGACCGGGTCTGGATGCTCTCAGATCTGGCCTGTCCGGACCCGTCCAAGATGCATTTCGACGCGATGAAGCGGCGCAGCGCACAACTCAAGTTTCCAGCGAAAGAAGGCGTAAGTGGTATGACCACCATCTTCGAGGAGATCAGGGCAGTTGAACGCGAGGAAAACCTCGAGAAAGGCCGGCAGGAAATGGCGGAAGCGGTTGCGGAAGAGTTCGGCATCAGCCTGGAAGAGGTCTACGCGATGTATAACAAGCGTCACCCGGCAGTCTGACGAGCGGTGCGGCGGTCATTTCCAGTCAGAAGCCGGAGGTACCGCACCGGCAGGTGCACAGGACTGCAGCCCTCTGGAGCCGGGCTTCCCG
>CAYYHY010000199.1:0-5452 GCA_964471855.1 uncultured Oscillospiraceae bacterium
CCTCCGCCTGGCAAGCCCTGGGAGGCAGCGCACCTCGGCTTCCAGCAGGGTCCTGGAGAGAGCTTGAGAAGAACCGCCGTCTGCTTATTCTGGAGCAGGGTGGGAAGACGGGAAAAACTGGCAGACAGGCATTCTCCTGTATCAGCCGGGATCTGTCCAATGGCTTCTGAACCACGAAGGCCAACGCAGCTTCAGGGGAATGTCAGGGCAGGAGAAAGGGGAAGACAGGGAAGATAGAGGAACCACCGCCGTCTCAGCTGGATGCTGCGCCTGCGTTGGCCAGTAAGGGGATGCATGCCACAGATGCTCTGCTCCGCTGCAGCAGGGTGCCGATCTTCTTCCCGCTGCCTGGTCCTGGAGAAGGACAGGTCGGTCCCTGGAGGGACCGGGGGTGCAGGACCGGACATGGGAGGAACTGACAAGGGTGTATGCAGGACCTTCTTCTGTCCCGGTTCTTCCGCAACCACTTCCCTCTGCGTTCTGCGTATTACGGGCGGGCGCAATAGACCGGTCCTGCATGAGCAGTGCAGATGCCGCTCTTGCCCTCTGGATGGAAGACCCGCATTGTTGCCCCCTGGAGAGGCGCTTTGGCAGCCTCTGTCCTCCACGTGGCATGCCCTGGAAGGCGCAGCACCTCGGCTACTGCAGGGTCCTGCGGAGCGGCTGGGAAGGACCGTCTGTCTTCATATCCTGGAGCGGGGAGAGAAGACGGAAAGGCTTGGAAGACTGGTGCATCCTTCTGCATCCGCCGGGACCTGTCCTATGGCTTCTGATCCCTTAAGCCCGACGTAGCTGCAGGAGAATGTCAGGTCAGGAGAGAGGGGAAGACAGGGAAGACGGAGGAACCACCGGCCGTCTCAGCAGGGTGCTGCGTCTGCGTTGGTCAGTAAAGGGATGATTGCCACAGATGCTCTGCTCCACAGCAGCAGGGTGCCGGTCTTCTTCCCGCTGCCTGGTCCTGGAGGAGGACAGGCCGGTCCCCGGAGGGACCGGGAGTGCAGGGCAGACCATGGAGGATCTGACAGGGGCGCTACTGCAGGACCTTCTCCTGCCTTGGTTCTTCCGGTCCCAGCGTCTTCTGCGCTCTGTGCATCCCTGGCGTGCACCACAGGTCGGTCCTGCGAGAGCTGTGCAGATGCCGCTCTTGCCCTCTGGATGGAAGACCCGCATTGCTGCCCCCTGGAGAGGCGCTTTGACAGCCTCCGTCCCTCCGCCTGGCAAGCCCTGGGAGGCAGCGCACCTCGGCTTCCAGCAGGGTCCTGCGGAGCGGCTGGGAAGAACCGTCTGTCTTCATATCCTGGAGCAGGGCTGAATGACGGGAAAACCGGCAGACTGGTGCATCCTTCTGCATCCGCCAGGATCTGCCCAATGGCTTCTGAACCCTCCAGCCTGGTGTGGCTGCAGGGGAATGTCAGGTCAGGAAAGAGGGGAAGACAGGGAAGACGGAGGAACCACCGCCGTCTCAGCAGGGTGCCGCGCCTGCGTTGGTCAGTAAAGGGATGATTGCCACAGATGCTCTGCTCCGCTGCAGCAGGGTGCAGATCTTCAGCCCGATGCCTGGTCCTGGAGGAGGACTGACCGGTCCCCGGAGGGACCGGGGGTGCTGAGAAGGACATGGAGGATCTGCCCGGGGTGACTGCAGGAGAACGTCTGTTCCGGACTGTTCTGGAGACGCTGGCGGCAGACAGATCTGGTGTACTGGCACAGAAATGGGGAAGGTGTCTGGCTTGCGGTGGCGGCGAGGCCGCGGAGGGCAATTCAGGATTTAGGGGCTGCGCGCTGTTCGGGCATCTGGATAAATTGGCCTTGCTTGTGAGCCTTACACATGTTATAATACGAAACAGAGAATTGCTGGACCTGTGAGATTGCGAGAGCGGCTGACGTCTATCGGCGCAGAGGGGGGCAACGCGCATGGGAATCTTTGCTGACCCGGACGGAAGAGAGTTTGCCCTGGCCCGTCGAAGCAGCTGCTATGTCGACAAGACAGGCCTTCTCCGGGTCCTGAACGGGGCGGTCGATACGCCTCGCAGGTTCTTCTGTGTGACCCGTCCCAGGGGATTTGGCAAGACCCATGCAGCAGAGATGATCGCAGCGTACTTCAGTTGCGGGTGCAGCTCAGAGGCGCTGTTTCAGGGGCTGGACATCTCCTGCTCTCCGGACTTCCTGTGCCATCTGAACCGGCACCACGTGATCGGGTTCAGCGTTGAGTCCATGGACGGGCTTCTGAGGGAGGCCAGGAGGGCGCAGGAGGAGGGGCAGGATGCCGGCGGACCGGACTTCCGGAAAATGTCCCTGGTTGGCTTCATTGAGTACACCCTGGGCCGGGAACTGAAGGATGCCTTTGCCGGCTGTTCTGACTGGAGCATGGGGCTGGCCCAGTCCCTGCTGGATATCAGCGGGGAGAGCGGGGATCATCCGCGGTTTGTGTTCATCATTGACGAGTGGGACCACATGTTCCGGACATACCCCGAAGACACGGCCTTGCAGGAGGACTGGATGGATTTCCTTACCAGCCTGTTCAAGAGCGACATTACTGACCGGTGCATCTCTCTCGCCTTTCTGACGGGGATCTTTCCCATCAGGAAATGCGGTATCCAGGGACAGCTCAACTGCTTCGACGAGTACACCATGGTGGACCCGCTGGACTTGGCTGAATATGCAGGGTTCACGGAAGAGGAGGTCAGAGACTTGTGCGGGCGCTGTGGCATGGACTTTGCTGCGGTAAAGAAGTGGTACGGCGGGTATCATTTCACCGGTGACATGTGCGTGTACTGTCCGGAGTCGGTGGCGAAGGCCGTGCAGGAGAGGAAGGTCGGAAACTGCTGGTCCTCCACCCAGAACTGCAGGGAACTCGATGCGCTCATCCACATGGATCTGGACGGTCTGGACCGTGCACTGTCTCTGCTGCTCAGAGGGGAGTCCGTTCCCTGCTGTACGGAGTTCCTCTCCAGCGACCTGAGACGGCCCGAATCCGCAGATGATGTTCTCACAGTTCTGGTCCATCTGGGCTGGCTGGCCTGTACAGAGGACGAGGAAGGGGAGACCAGCGTCTCAATACCCAGCCTGGAAATCCGGACCCAGTTCGAGAGGCTCCTGGCCGTGAGATGACGGGTGAGCGGTTCCGCGTCCGCGCATTGATGACCTCAGAATGCCGGGACCGGCCCGGGGCGGGGATGAGTGCCAGGCGGAGTGCAGGTGGATTTCAGTCCATAACTGGACTGAACGGCAAGGAGTTTCTCCGGCTTCTCTCTCCTCCGCTCTGCTGTGCGGCAGGTGACGGCTGCATTCTGCAGGGGCGGGCTGCAGAGAAGAGTGCGGGGTTCCGGGTTCCCCCTTTGGTTTTCCAGTGCTGTTCCCCCGGCGGCGGAAGGCAGATGGAACGGGAGGCAGGTTCAGCCATCCAGCAGGTCAGGGAGAGGCGGCGGTGCGGGTCTTCCCGGAGCGGCAGGATTCTCCGCCGCAGGGATCTGCTGTGATGGCGACTCCGGGCAGCATGACTGGGACCGGACAGCCCGGTTGTGAGTTTTCCCCGGCGCTCCGCTTTCAGGTCGGGCGTCCTCCGCCGCAGGGGTGAAACGGGAGCGGATGCGAAAGCACAGGCACAGGTTCCTGGATTCCAGCCAGAAGAAAGGAGCACAGCCTGCGGCCGTGCTCCTTTCTTCAAGCCAGGCGCCGGAGGCGCAGGGAGGATGACAGGGACAGGAAACGCCGGCGCCAGGACAGACGGAGGGAAGAAGCAGGAGGATGCAAGCATCAGGCTTCCCTTGTCATCAGCACGGCGGTCTCGATATTGGCGGTCCGGGGGAACATGTCCACGGCCACAGCAGTTCTGGGGGGATATCCGGATGCAGCAAACAGCTTCAGGTCCCGGGCCAGGGTGGCGGGATTGCAGGAGATGTAGACGATGCGCTCCGGAGCCATGCCGGCCGCGGCTTCGATCACCTGGGAAGAGAGACCTTTCCGGGGCGGGTCGACGCAGATGACATCCGGGTGCACGCCCTTCTCTGCCAGCCGGGCGGCTGCGTCGCCGGCGTCGGCACAGAGAAACTCTGCGTTCTGAATGCCGTTGCGCAGGGCACTGGCCCTGGCGTCTTCTACAGCCTGGGGGACGATCTCGGCACCGATGGCTTTCGCCGCGTGCCTGGCCATGGTCAGGGTGATGGTTCCTGTACCGCAGTAGAGATCCAGCACGGTCTGCGTGCCGTCCAGATCTGCCATGCGGACAGCTGTCTCATAGAGGCGTTCACACTGGGTGTGGTTCACCTGGAAGAAGGAGTGTACAGAGATGCGGAAGGTGAGACCGCAGATGCTGTCCTCCAGGAAGTCCTGTCCCCAGACGGTGCGGCAGTCAGGTCCCAGGATGACGTTGGTGCGTTCCCGGCAGCTGTTGACCACAAGACCCCGCAGCGCCGGCGCGGCGCTGCGGAGGGACTCCGTCAGCTGCTTCTCACCAGGGAGCTCTCTTTCAGCCGGGGCGTTCACCACCAGGCAGCAGAGAATGCCGTCTGCAGAAAAGCGGAGATACAGGTGGCGGAGAAGTCCGGAGTGGGACTTCTCATCATAGGCAGGCACATGGAAGCGCCGCATCCAGCTCTGGACAGCTGCTGATATGCCGGCTGCTTCCGGGGGCTGGAGCATGCAGTCCTGAACCGGGATGACATCATGGCTGCGGGAGCGGTAGAATCCGATCCTGGGTCCGGACCGGTCCGGGGCGACGGGGAACTGGACCTTGTTCCGGTAGCGGCAGATGTCTTCTGCCCCCAGCATCTCCGAGACCTTCAGGTCCAGACCGCCGATCCGCTGGAGAGCAGCGTCGACCGTCTCCCGCTTGGCCCGGAGTTCCTCCTCGTAGCTCATGTGCCGGAACTGGCAGCCGCCGCACCTGGGGCAGCAGGGGCAGTCCACCGGGATGCGGCAGGGAGAGGGGACAAGCAGTTCAACGCCTCTGGCCCAGATGACGCTGGAACCCACCTTCTCGATCCGGACACGCCAGCGCTCTCCCCGGATTACGCCGGGGATGAAGACAACCCGTCCGTCGATGCGGGCCACGCCCATCCCTTCTGAGGTGTATCCGGTGATCTCTGCTTCACAGATCTGGTTTTTGCGTATTTCAGGTTCCATTCCCTCTGCCCCCTCCTGACGCCGGGATTATACCATATCGGACGGGCCGCTGCCAGCGGGAAAGCCGGCAGGTCCGGCAGATGCCTGCAGGGAAGAATCGCGGATGAAAAGGGAAGAGACCGGCTCATGCGGGGCAGAACCGGCAGAAGACACATGTGCCAGGCGGCATGAAGCGGCTGCCAGACCGCAGCCAGGGCACCGGAGGGGCGTGGCTGTTCCTGTGCTCTCCTGGAGGATCAGGAAGGCTGCAGGGGAGGGCGGCAGGATGACGGGACAGCAGAAGGTCCCGCCGGGCAGACCGGCTGGTATGGATGACAGGGGACACCTTTCC
>CAYYHY010000200.1:0-3001 GCA_964471855.1 uncultured Oscillospiraceae bacterium
CATGCCCATCGAGAGCGCCATCATCAAGCAGAACAAGCTCAACCGCAAGGCCATGACGGTGCCGGAGTTCCGCTCCGCCTGCCATGAGTTTGCACAGCACTATGTGGACGTGCAGCGGGAGGGCTTCCAGCGCATGGGCGTCCTGGGGGACTGGGAAAACCCCTACCTCACCATGAACCCCGGCTTTGAGGCGGAGGAGGTCCGGGTCTTCGGCGCCATGTACCAGAAGGGCTACATCTACAAGGGTCTGAAGCCTGTGTACTGGTGCCCCTATGACGAGACCGCCCTGGCGGAGGCGGAGATCGAGTACCAGGACGACCCCGTCACCACCGTGTATGTGAAGTTCCCCATGCACGACGACCTGGGCAAACTGGGCCATCTGGACTTAAGCCGGGTGTACTTCGTGATCTGGACCACCACCATCTGGACTCTGCCCGGCAACCTGGCCATCGCCGTCCACCCCACGGAGAGCTACGCCCTGGTGGAGAACAGGGACAGCGGGGAGATCTACATCGTGGCCGAGGCCCTGGCGGAGAAGGTCATGAAGGCAGGGGGCGTGGAGAACTGGGGGATCCTGGAGACCCACCCCGGCAGCTTCTTCGAGTACATGCTGGCGAAGCACCCCTTCCTGCCCAAGACCTCCCAGCTGTGCACCGCCGAGTACGTCACCATGGACTCCGGCACCGGCTGCGTCCACACCGCCCCCGGCTTCGGCGCAGACGACTATGAGACCTGCCGCCGCTACGGCATGGAGATGGTGGTGCCCGTGGACGACCAGGGCCGCCACACTGAATATGCAGGGAAGTATGCCGGTCTGACCACCGAGGAGTCCAACCCGGTGATCCTCAGGGACATGAAGGAGAGCGGCGTCCTCTTTGCTTCCGAGGACATCATGCACTCCTATCCCCACTGCTGGCGCTGCAAGAGGCCCATCATCTTCCGGGCCACTCCCCAGTGGTTCTGCTCCGTGGACGCCTTCAAGGATGAGGCCTGCGCCGCCTGCGACGATGTCCGCTGGCTGCCCTCCTGGGGCATTGACCGCATGAAGAGCATGATCCGGGAGCGGGCCGACTGGTGCATCTCCCGCCAGCGCCGCTGGGGTCTCCCCATCCCCGTGTTCTACTGCAGCGAGTGCGGGAAGCCGGTGTGCACGCCGGAGACCATCGAGGCAGTGGCGAACCTGTTTGCGGAGAAGGGCTCCAACGCCTGGTACGAGATGTCCGCCGGGGAGATCCTCCCGGAGGGGTTCGTGTGCCCCCACTGCGGGAAGAGCCACGGGTTTACCAAGGAGGAAGACACCCTGGACGGCTGGTTTGACAGCGGCTCCACCCACTACGCCTCCATGCAGCGGGACCAGGGCTTCTGGCCGGCCACTGTATACATGGAGGGTCTCGACCAGTACCGGGGCTGGTTCCAGTCCTCCCTGCTGACCGCAGTAGGTGCGCTGGGCAAGGGCGCCCCCTTTAAGGAGTGCGTCACCCACGGCTGGACGGTGGACGGCGAGGGCAAGGCCATGCACAAGTCCGCCGGCAACGGCGTCGACCCCTCCGCCATCTTCAAGAAGTACGGGGCGGACCTGATCCGCCTGTGGGCCGGCTCTGCAGACTACCATGTGGACGTGCGCTGCTCCGACCAGATCTTCAAGCAGCTGAGTCAGAACTATCTGAAGTTCCGCAACACCGCCCGCTACTGCCTGGGCAATCTGGCCGGCTTCGACCCGGACAGCCTGGTGGCCCCGGAGGACATGCTGGAGCTGGACCGCTGGGCGGTGACCCGGCTCAACGACCTGACGGAGCGCTGCTTCGCAGCCTTTGACGACTACGAGTACCATATTGTATCCCACGCCATCAACGACTTCTGCGTGGTGGACATGTCCTCCTTCTACCTGGACATCATCAAGGACCGGCTCTACTGCGAGGCCCCGGACAGCCTCTCCCGGCGCTCCGCCCAGACCGCCCTGTGGCTGATCCTGGACACCATGACCAAGCTCTTCGCCCCCATCCTCTGCTTCACCTGCGACGAGATCTGGCTGAGCATGCCCCACCGGGCCGGGGAGGACCCCCGCAACGTGGTGCTCAACGAGATGAACCGCCCCTTTACCGAGTATGCCCTGCCGGCGGAGCAGATGGCCCGCTGGGACCGCATCATTGAGGTGCGCAACAGCGTCAACGGCGCGCTGGAGACCGCCCGGGCGGAGAAGGCCATCGGCAAGGGCCTGGAGGCGAAGGTAAAGCTGAACCTGAGCGGCCCGGAGGACGGCTTCTTCCGCTCCATGTCCCTGGACGACCTGGCCGACATCTTCATTGTCTCCCAGGTGGAGCTGACAGACGAGGGACCCGCCGTCACGGTGGCCCCCGCCGACGGAGCCAAGTGCGAGCGCTGCTGGAAGCACCACCCCCTGGTGGGCTCCCACGCCGCACATCCCACCCTCTGCCCCCGCTGCGCCTCTGTCATCGAACAGATGGGCCTGTAGGGCTCCGGCCTGATCACCAGAAACCGGACCAGGAAGATACAGATAACCCCGGCACCCCGCCTGCAGCACACCCCGCAGGCGGGGTGCTGCAAAAAGGAAGATGCCTGCCCGGGCGCCGGGACAGGCCGCTGCGGACAGGAGACAGAAAGACATGGGAACCGCGTACAGCTATGCCTGCAGAAACTGCGGGAAGACATGGAGCGTTGCGGTGGGAACTGGCATGGCGTTCCCTGCCGTTTATAAGAAAGTGATGGGGGAGATCCTCAGCGGCAGCTGCGGTCCGGAGCTGCAGGCCGTTGCGGAGGAAGACCCCGGCATCGCAGTGGATGCGGAGCGCGCGCTCTTCACATGCAGCGCCTGCGGGAAGTGGACAGTGGATGCGGACCGCTCCCTGTACCGGCTGAAAGACGGTGCGGAATGCGGGGAGAAGACCGGCCCGGACACCCGCATGGACTTTGTCACGGGGGAGGAACTGAAGGAGAATTATGTCCTGAGAGCCCCCTTTGTACACACATGCCCCTCCTGCGG
>CAYYHY010000200.1:3101-5407 GCA_964471855.1 uncultured Oscillospiraceae bacterium
CATGCCCCTCCTGCGGAACGAAAAACCTGCCGGAGCCCGGACGTGCGGTTCTCTGGGACTGATGCAGCCAGGGCGCCGGGGATACGGGTCCGTCCGGGTTCCTCCCCGGCCCCGGAGGGAACCTGTGCCGCCGGTGCACATATCCGGCCCTGCCGGCTGCGCGGAAGGGGCGGCAGATGCGAAAAAATAGCACAATCTGTACAGGAACAGCATTACTTTTTCTTGACCCTGGGGCACAGGGAGGAGTACAATTAGCAGGCAGGGAACTGCCGGCTCATGTCAGCCTGCGCCCCTGCAGGACATTGAAAATCAATGAGGACAGCTTGGAACTGAAGGGGCTGTTTTTCAGTCTAATGGGGTTGTGAGGAGGCGGTATGCCCTCCGAACCGCTGCCGGGTCCCCGGCATGTGCCTCAGGTTTGCCCAGACAGGAACAGCGGCGGGAATACCCCGTTCAGGGGAGTCTCCCGCGGTTTTCACAGCAGGTCAGGCGCCGGTATCTTATCAGCCGGCCGGCGCACCGGAGAACCTGCAGAAGGCAGTTTCCGGAACCGGAAACATGCGCCCCTCCCAGGGAGGGGAACAGACAGCATCAGACTGCAGCACGGCAGAATGCCGCAGAACACTCTGCCCCGGCGCAGGAGCAGGGCTCGTTCCCGCGTGAGCAGAGCCGGCCGCATGGCCGGGCGGCGGCTGCCGGATGCTGCTGTGAGGGGCCTTCCGTTCGGCTGAAACCGGAGGGCCAGGAACTTAGCTCTCCCCGCCGCCTGTGCGGTGTCGTCCTGTGATGAGCGGCAGGCGGGGGAGGGCGGTTCCGCAGCCGGGCAGGCAGGCTTTTTTGCCGTCTGTCCGGCTGCCGTTTTTCAGCTGCCCTGTGCGCCGGAGTCCGGCGCAGGCAGCTGCGGAGCGCGCACTTAAGGCTATGCTTTGCCGCCTGCCCGCGGGAGACGAGTACCGCGGCAGGCGGCAGTTTTCATGCCCGGACAGAAAAAGCCCCGCACCGGAGGGCGGTGCAGGGCCGGGAGAAATATCAGGATTCCAGGCTGGCGATGAACTGCTGTGCCACGCGGGGTGTCCGGCCCGCATGGCGGATCTCCCAGGTCATGGCCTGGGAGTGCAGGAGCTCCGGATCCATGGAAATGCCGGCATGTGCAGCCAGGTGGTCCACCAGGGCCAGGTAGTCCTGCTTGTTCATGGTCAGGTAGGGGATGCGCAGACCGAAGCGCTCCGCCAGGGCGGTCTTCTCGGCGATGGTCTCGAAGGCGTCCACCTCGTCCCCGGCCCGGTCGGAGAAGGTCTGGCGGACCAGGTTGCGGCGGTTGGAGGTGGCGCAGATGATGGTGTTGACCGGCCGCTTCTCCAGGCTGCCCTCCAGGATGGTCTTGAGGGCGGAGTAGGTTCTGTCGTCCACGTCGAAGGCCAGGTCGTCAATAAACAGGAGGAACTTGTGGCGCCGCCCCGCCAGTGTCCGCAGCAGGGTGGGAAGGCCGGTGAGGTTCTCCTTTTCAATCTCGATGAGCCGCAGGTCCTCAAAGCCGGGTATGTAGAGCATGGACTTGATGGTGGCGGACTTCCCGGTGCCCCCGTCCCCGAAGAGGAGCACGTTGTTGGCGTACTTGCCGGCCAGCAGCATGCGGGTGTTTGCCTCCACCTGGCTGCGCTGCAGTTCGTAGCCCAGGAGCTCCTCCGGTCTGGGGCAGTCCGGATCTTCCACCGGTACAAGGCATCCGTTCTCCCAGAGGAAGGCCCGGCAGCGGGCGAACACCCCGGCCCCGTGTTCCCTGTGGAACCGGGTCAGGGAGTCGAAGGTGAAGGGTGCGCTGGCGCGCCAGCGGGGAAGCCCCGCCAGGACAGAGGCGTACTCCGGCATGGTGCTCTCCTGGATGGCGTCGATAATGCGGTCGCAGTCCAGGGAGGCCAGCAGTATGAAGGTGTCTACGTCCCGTCTGGCTGCATTCTCCAGGGCGGGGTCGCTGCCGCCCCGCTCGCAGAGCAGGGCATAGGGGCTCTCGGTAAAGCGGAGGGCATCCCACAGCCAGTCCCCCAGCCCCTGGTACCCCTCCCGGCGGAGGGTGTGGAACAGGGCGGCGTACTCTGAGACGGCGCTGCTCCAGCTGCATATCTGTATGCTGTCCAGCATGCGGCAGACACCCTGCATCACAGGGGTGTCCATGATTTCCCGGTAGGCGGAGATCCCCCAGAGAGAGCCCCGCAGTACGCTCAGATTCATCATCGTGTCTCCTCGGTTCAGTTTGCCCAATTGTACATACTGGAGAAATCCTTGTCAAGCATGGCCGGCAATGATAA
>CAYYHY010000201.1:0-5376 GCA_964471855.1 uncultured Oscillospiraceae bacterium
GCAGCGGATGCTCCCCTTCTCTGCTGCAGACTTTCAGTGCTGGCGCCGCTGCGGCGCAGACACGAAGCGGTCATCTGTACATGCCAGCGGCAGATTCCGGGTGACCAGCGGACCGTCTCTGTCCCCTTTTCTGCCTGCTCCAGGCCTTCTTCCTGTGCCTCTTTCCCCTGCCCGCCGCAGCCGGGCAGAACGTCTGGAGTCTGCGGGAATTGCGGCCGGTATTGCAACATTTAAAGAGAGAGAGTATAATTTCCAGAAAGGGCAGGTCGCCGGAGGTGCGCAGCATGGTCCTGTACGGGACAGAAAATCTGGTGAACAGGAAGCAGGCATACGGGCTTCTGGCACTGGCCGTCAGGGAGACCTGGGGCTGGGAAAGTCTGCCCCCCATGGAGCCGGGAGAGCACGGAAAGCCGTTTTTTAAACAGGAAAACAGGGAGTTCAACCTCAGCCACAGCGGCAGTCTGGCCCTGTGCGCTCTGGATGAGAAGCCTGCAGGGGTGGACATTCAGACGGTGCGCTCCTTCCGCCCCGGCCTGCCGGAACATGTATTTTCGGATGCGGAGCTTGCCTGGATGGGCAGCGGGGAAGACCGCTGGGAGCGGTTCACCCTGCTCTGGACTCTGAAGGAGAGCCGGGTCAAGTGCACAGGCGAGGGGCTGACACGCCGCATTTCCGGCATTCATATTCCTCTGCCCAAACTGGATGACATGGGGCCGGCCGGGTCCCTGGACAGCACCCTCTATGAGGATGGCGGCTTCCTGTTCCGCATTTTTCTGGGCAGGGGCTGGTGCGCTTCCGTCTGCGGAATATCGGAGCCTCCGGAGGAGATTCTGTGGCGCTCCGGTCCGTTCCCTGACCGCTGAAGCAGGCCGGCTGCGGCGGAGCGCTGCGGCTTGCCGGTGAGAGTCATAAGGACGGGCGGGATGCCCTTCCTGAAATGCTGGCCTGCCGGATATGGAGAGCAGGAACAGGAGTCTGAACCACGGCTGAGGGGTGGAAACTCATGATTGACAAGAACACCGAGACTCTGCAGCAGGAACTGATGGACGGCGCCGACATCGACGACTACATCAAAGGCAATTCGGGTGTCTTCCGCAGCAGAACCATACCCGAGCTCCTCAACGAACTGTTTCTGCGCCAGTCCATCTCCAAGGCGGAGGTGGCCCGCAAGGCGGAGATGAGCGAGGTCTACCTTCACCAGGTGTTCGCCGGGCGGCGGACTCCCTCCCGGGACCGGCTGATCTGTATGTGCATCGGTCTCAACGCCACTCTGGACGATACCCAGCGTCTGCTGAAGGAGGCCTCCTACGCCCAGCTCTATCCCAAGGCAAAGCGGGATGCCATCATCATTCACGGCATCCTCCACGGGACGCCTCTGTACGAGATCAACGAGAAGCTGTACGACGAGCAGGAGAAGACCCTGCTCTGAGTTCCAGCGGCAGCATGCCTGCCGCACGATATTCCAACAATGGAGCGAATGCAATGTACGCGTGGTTTTCCAGAGCGCTGGAGGAGCAGTTTGAGGAACTGCGGCTTCTGAAGGAGAGCCCCCGCAGCAGCGTCCATCTGATCCGTCACCGGGAAACCAGACAGCGCTTCATCCTGCGGCACTTTGTCGGCAGTCCGGAGGCCTACCAGCGCCTTCTGGGGCTCTCCTGCCCCAATCTGCCTGCTGTATACGAGGTGGCAGTGGGGGAGAAGGAAAACCTGGAACTGGAGGAGTACATCCCGGGAGACAGCCTGAGCTTCCTTCTGAAGGACGCCCTTTTCACCCCGGAGGAGACCCGCCAGATCGCCAAGCAGCTCTGCCGGGGACTGTGGGCCCTCCACCAGCAGGGGGCCGTCCACCGGGACATCAAGCCGGACAACGTGATACTCCGGGGCGCCGACGCCGTTCTCATTGACTTCGACGCCGCCCGGATCCACAAGCCGGAGGTGTCTGCGGACACCGAGATTCTGGGAACCACCGGCTATGCAGCGCCGGAGCAGTACGGACTCAGCCAGTCCGATGTACGCACCGACATCTACTCCATGGGCATTCTCATCAACGTGATGCTTACCGGAGATCACCCCTCCCGGAAGCAGGCGGAGGGTTCCCTGGGCCGTGTGGTGGAGCGGTGCATCCATGTAAACCCGAAGAAGCGCTACCGGGATGCCCTGTCCCTGATGGAGGCACTCTGACGTCATGGATATGAAAAAATGTCCATACTGCGGCAGGGAACTGCCGGAAGCAGCCTCCTTCTGTCCCTGGTGCGCCCGGAGCATCAACGAGCGCCGGGAACTGAAGATACCCAGACGTCTCCCCCGGCGGGCGCGGCTGAGTCTGGCCGTGCTTCTGGCCGCCCTTGCGGCGGGGGCTGCGCTGGGAGGCCTGTGGTACGCAAACCGGCCGCAGGTTCTGGATGGAGGAGCAGAGATTCTTTATCAGGATGGCAGCGAACAGTACCGGCTGATCTTCAACTGGCCCGGACAGATGGACAGGGCGGGGAACGATCTCTTCCAGGAAGCGGTCGAGGGAGAACAGCCTGCCCGCAGTTTCTACCAGTGTTTCTTTGTCCTGGATCCCGGCACCGGTGCAAATCTGAAGGATGCATTCATGGACAGGGTGGAGGATTACTCGGCGCAGTTCCTGGACCAGGAGAGTGCGGAGGTCCCCTGCACCGTCATTTCCGTGGACCCCAGTTCGGAACTTGACGAAGAGGCGGCTCTGACTGCCAGCATTCAGTTTGCCTGGAACAGCCCCCAGACGTCGGTGCTGCAGTGGACGGTCCGAATGAAAAACGGGGATGTCATCCGGGCCCGCCAGAACCTCTCCATCAGCGTCATCCGGTACGTGGACTATTTCCCGGAGGGATATCCCCTGGACAGCCCCAGGGGAATCCAGGTCCCCATGGACACAGCCCGGGAACTCCAGGATCTGGTGGACGAGCTCGCTGCGAGCAATGACCAGCAGAAACTGTTCCGGATCCATCTGCCGCCGGTGACCTATGCAGAGAGCGTGGTCAGCAGTTCGGACAGAATCAGCTTCTACGGCAGTGCAGAGGGGCGCACCGTATTTGCGAAGACCCTGAACATCCTCCGCCGGGAGGGCATGAACAGGATCGTCTATGTGGACAGCATTGATTTCAGAGGGGACGCCGATTCCATAGGGCTGTCAACCAACGGCCGGGCATGGGTGACGGGCTGCGGGTTTGAAGGCTGGAAGACCGGTCTCCTGGCCTACGGGGAGTTCTCCTGGGTAAACATGGCCGACAGTGTGCTGACGGACAACGGGACGGCCTTCCACTTCATGAGCACTGGCAGTTCCGCCATCTCCAGCGGATATTACCGAAATGATTTCCGAAACAACGGCACCGCTGTCCTCCTGGAGAAGCTGCCCGGCATCGATTTCCCGCTGCAGTTCGATGAATGCACATTCTCCGGCAACGGTACGGACATCGACAACCGCTGCGGCGTCAGCATTACCCTCGATGGCGCACAGTTCGAATGATGCTCATGGTCTGCCGGAACCCTGCAGTCCCCGGACAGGGATGCGCAGGGCGGGGAAAAGGAAGACTTCCTGGCCGGGGCGGATGCTCCGGCCATTTCCAGCACGCTGCAGCAGGGCGGCCAGATGAACCGGTGCACGGGAGGCGGAGGTGCTCTGAATGTGAAGGATGTGAAGAAGTGTCCCCACTGCGGGGCGGAACTTCCGGCGGCAGCCTCCTTCTGCCCCTACTGCGCCCGGAGCGTCATCAAAAGCAGACATGTGGAGGCGCCCCGGCGGATTCCAAGGCAGATCAGAAACGGGCTGGCCCTGATGCTGGCTGCCGCTGCGGCAGGGGCTGCTCTGGGATATCTGTACAGCGAGTTCCGACCCCAGGTGCTGGACGGCGGGGCAGAGATCCTCTACCAGGACCAGAAGGAGCATTACCGGCTGATTTTCGGCTGGGACGGTCTGGCGAACCTCCCGGTGGACGAGATGCACCAGTCCGTGCCGGAGGGAACGGAAGAGACCTTCACCCTGTCCCAGTGCCTCTTCGTCAGCAGGACGGACACCGGCGAGGATCTTCACGAAGCGTTTCTGTCCAGGGTGGCCAGCTGCAGGGCAGAATTCCTGGATCAGGAAGGTGCCGAATCCCCCTGCAGCGTCAGTCCTGTGGAGCTCAGCCCGGACCATGTCAAGTCTGCCGCTCTGGCCGCCAGCCTCAGCTTTACCTGTGACAGCCCGCCCAGCTCGGTTCTGGAGTGGACAATCCGCATGAAAAACGGGGACATCATCCGGGCCCATCAGACCCTTCGTGTCAGCACCTGCCGGAATGTGGAGTATTACCCGGAGGGATATCCAGCAGACGATCCCCTGGCGGTCCTGGCTCCCATGAATACCGCAGAGCAGCTCCAGACCCTGCTGGACACTCTCCCCTCCCGGTACGAGCCGGAGGACAGGATCCGCATCCACCTTCCGCCGGTAGTATACGGGGAAGATGTGACATGCGAAGGCATGAACGTCAGTTTCCTCGGCAGCGGGGAGCAGGACACCGTGTTTGCTGAGCCGCTGTACATTCAGCGGGAGGAGGACAGCGGCGTCACTTCCAGTGTGGACAACATATCCTTCACTGGAAGCCTCAGCGCCGCGGGGCTGTCTGCAAACTGCAGAGTCCATGTGACGAACTGCCAGTTCAAGTACTGGGAGACCGGACTGCTGGCCAGCGGGGACCACGCATGGCTGGATGTGCAGAACAGCGTGTTTGAGGGCAACGGAACGGGGTTCCGCTTCGCCGGCACCGGTGTAAGGAATCTGTCTTCCGACTACACCGGCAATGTCTTTCAGGACAACAGCACCGCCCTCCTTCTGGAGGACATCCCGGACACCGGCTTTTCTCTGGAGCTCAGCGGCTGCCGGTTTTCCGACAATGGAACAGACATCAACAACCGCTGCGGCGCTCTTCTCCGCATCGGCGGTGCCGTGTTTAACTGATATGCGGACCTCCTTCGGCTCCTGCCGCGGGAGGTCCTTTTTTCTGTCCTGGCAGGTCCGGACCCTGGAGCCGGAAGGCAGCAGGAAGGAAGAAGCAGTCGAAGACAGCCGAATCCGGAAACTGGCTCCCGCCGGAACCTGCAGAATGCAGGAAGGCTGGTCTGCACGGAATCTCTGCAGAACGGGGCAGTCATGGTTCAAATGCAGGGATTATTCCGGAAAAATCATCAAATTCTGAGCGGATTCCCTTCCCGCCCGGGCAGAAACACTATGCAGTCAGCACATTGCAATAGACAGCACGGGCGATATACTGAGGCAGAATTCACATATCTTCAGAGCTGCTTTCCCATCCCGTTTTCTCTGTCCGGCGCCGGCGGGCGCCGGGCTTCTCCGGCAGAGCACGCAGATTCAAGAAAGGA
>CAYYHY010000202.1:0-5274 GCA_964471855.1 uncultured Oscillospiraceae bacterium
GCTGCAGTGCAGACAGAAAGACACCCGCTGCGGCCGGAAGCGGCTGCGGCGGGTGCCGTCCTGAAGTAGGACCGGACCGGCAGGCGGGATGCGTCTGCCGGTCCTCTGGGGGTTTCGGGAGGAGGAACCTGCAGCTGCTGATGCAGGACTCCCGTGGAACGCGCCCTCCGGCGGTGAGCAGCTGCCGTACGGAGGGGCGGATCCAGCGAACAGGAAAGGTCAGCGGACCATGCAGGGCTTCTTGTTGTCGAACTTCCAGCCGGGGATCAGGTACTGCATGCCGACGGCGTCGTTGCGGGCGCCCTTGCCATAGCACTTGTCCATATACAGCTGGTGTGCCTTCATGATCTGCTCCCGGTCTCCCTCAATGCCGAGGCCGGGCTTTTTCGGCAGGTCGATGCATCCGCCCACGATCTGCAGGGGCTCTCTGGTGAGCCGTTCCCGGCCCTCCTGCCAGATCCAGTGGGTATCGATGCCGTTCATTTTGCCGGGGATGGCGGCGGCGCACTGCACCACCATGGCCAGGGAGATGTCGAAGTGGTTGTTGGAGTGGCAGCCCCACATGAGGCCGAAGTCATTGCACAGCTGACCCACCCGGACGGAACCTTCCATGGTCCAGAAGTGGGGGTCCGCCAGGGGGATGTCCACGCTCTGAAGGGCGATGGTGTGGCACATCTGGCGCCAGTCTGTATTGATCATGTTGGTGGCTGTTGGCATCATGGTGGCCTTGCGGAACTCAGCCATGATCTCGCGGCCGGAGAAGCCGTCCTCGGCGCCGCAGGGGTCCTCGCAGTAGGCGAGGACCTTTTTCAGCTCGGGGGCGATTTCCAGAGCCTCTTTCAGGCTCCAGCAGCCGTTGGGGTCCAGGTCCACGCGGGCGTCGGGGAAGGCGGCCTTGATGGCCTGCACGGCCTTCAGCTCCTCCTTCGGGGGCAGGACGCCGCCCTTGAGCTTGAAGTCCTGGAAACCGTACTTCTCATTGGTTGCCTTCGCCAGGGCTACGATGGCCTCCGGCGTCATGGCCTCCTCGTGGCGCAGGCGGTACCAGTCGCAGTCAGCGTCCGGCTCCTCCTCATACTCCAGGTCGGTCTTCTTCCGGTCGCCGATGTAGAACAGGTAGCTGAGGAAGCGGACCCGCTCCCTCTGGATACCGTCGCCCATGAGGGCGGCAGCGGGTACGTCCAGGTACTTGCCCAGCAGGTCCAGTAGCGGAGCCTCGACGGCCGTCACGACATGGACGCCGGTGCGAAGGTCAAAGGTCTGGAGACCGCGGACATCATCCTTGATGTTCTCGCTGAGCCAGGCACGGATGCTGTTGAGGGTAGCCTTGTAGTCGGCGATGCGGGTGCCGACCACCAGGTGCTCTATGTCCTGGAGGGCTTTTGTGATCTTCTCGCCGCCGGGGACTTCGCCGACGCCTTCTGCGCCGGAGGAGTCCGTGAGGATGACGACGTTGCGGGTGAAGTAGGGAGCGTGGGCGCCGGACAGGTTCAGTTCCATGCAGTCATGGCCGGCGACGGGGTACACTTCCATCTTTGTGACGGTTGGAACAGGCAAGGGAAAAACCTCCTGACAGTTACTGCCTGGGCAGCGCTCAGACAGGATCAGATGAGCTTCATGTCCGCCAGAACCCTGCGGAGCTTCTCCTTCTCACTGGCGGTGAGTTCCCCAATGGGCTCCAGGCACTTGCCGACGGGAATGCCCTGGAGGTTGAGCCCCTCCTTGATGACCTCGGGGAAGGTGCCCATGCTGCAGGCGATGCGCAGGGGAGCCAGGCGGTACTGGGCGGCCAGGGACCCGGCGTAGTCGCCGTCCATGAACTTGTCATATATGTCCGCCACCACTCTGGGGGCCACGTTTGCACAGCTGGCTACGGCGCCGGAGGCTCCGTAGTGGAGGGCTGCATAGATCAGGGTGTCCCGGCCCATCATGACGTTGAACTTGTCCCGGATGTCCTGGGTGAGGCGGAGGTACTCGGCGGTGTTGGTCATGTCGCCGGTGGAGTCCTTGGCGCCGATGATGTTGGGGCACTCGTGGGCGAGGACGGAGACAGTGGCCGGCTCAATGGTCACATTGGTCTTCGGCTTGTTGTTGTACATGATGACGGGCATGTCCGTACTGGCCGCGATGGTCTTGTAGTAGGTGTACAGCTCGTCCTGGGTCTGGGTTACGAACATGGGGGTGAGGACGCTGACGGCGTCGTACCCGCCCACCTGTTCCACCAGCTTGATGAGGCGGATGACGCCCCGGGTGGTGATGTGGCTGCAGCCTGCCAGAAGCTGGATGGGCCTGCCGTAGCGGTTCTTCATGCCGGCCACCGCATCCCGGACGGTCTCCAGGCCTTTTACGTACTCCTCGTCGCTGACGGCGTAGAACTCGCCGGTGGTGCCGAAGGGGAACAGACCGTGGACGCCGTTTTCAACCAGAAACACGGACATCTTTGCCAGCGCGGAGAAATCTACGCGGCCCTGGTCATCGAAGGGGGTGATGATCGGGGGAATGATACCGTAGGGTTTGTACATAGCTATCCTTCCATTCATAATGGGAATGATTCTGGAATTCCGGTTCCCGGTCCCGTGCAGGAGCCGGAGTTCCAGTCTGCGTGTTCACCCTGTCCCTGTCAGGACGGGGGAATCCTGCCCGGCTGGGGGAGACGGGACAGGGCGGAGGCAGAGGTGCACGCTGCACCGGGCGGAGGAGAGACACCGCTGCCGGAGTGCCGGTGAGACGGAACAGGCGTCAGGTCCTCCCTGAAGGAAAGGGCAGCAGCTCAGCGGCCGATCTCGATGCCGGTGAGAGCCTCGTAGTACTTGGCAATGGCGCTGTGGTCGCACTGACCGCAGCCCTGGCTGTGCAGCCACTGGAGAATCTCCTGGACGGCCGCAGTCATGGGAACAGGGGCGCCGACGGAGTGGGCGCAGTCCAGAGCGTTGTTCAGGTCCTTGATGTGGAGATCGATCTTGAAGCCGGGCTTCGTATCTCCGGCAATCATCATGGGGCCCTTCGCATTCATGACAGTGGAACCGGCCAGACCGCCGCGGATTGCCTCGAAGACCAGCTGGGGGTCCACCCCCGCCTTCTGGGCCAGGGTGAAGGCCTCGGCTACAGCCTGGATGTTGCAGGCGACAATGATCTGATTGGCCAGCTTCGTGGTGTTGCCGGCTCCCACCTCGCCGCAGCGGACGATGGAGGCGCCCATGGACTCCAGGAGGGGCTTGAAGCGGTCAAATACCTCCTGCTTGCCGCCTACCATGAAGGAGAGGGTGCCGTCCACAGCCTTGGGCTCGCCGCCGGAGACGGGTGCATCCAGCATCTCGATGCCCTTCTTGGCCAGCTCCGCGGCGATCTCCTTGGAGGCCACCGGGTTGATGGAGCTCATGTCGATGAAGACCTGGCCGGGCTTCATGTAGCTGGCTACGCCGTGCTCGCCCAGCATGACAGCCTTCACGTGGGGGCTGTTGGGGAGCATGGTGAGGACCACGTCGCAGGTCTCGCCGATCTCCTGGTTCGTGGCCGCCTTTGCACCGGCAGCGACGATCTCGTCTACTGCAGCCTGGTTCAGGTCGCTGACCGACAGGTCGTAGCCGGCCTTGAGCATGTTGCGGGCCATGGGCTTGCCCATGATTCCCAGACCAATCAGACCGATTTTCATGGTATCAGTTCCTTTCCTTTATCAATGAAGATGCGTCCCGCAGACGGGACAGCGCAGACTGGTTCTGAAGGCATCTACAGTATAGGCTGGAAAGAGCAGGGGGACAACCGGCAAAACGCATGAAAGTGACTGCCCGAAACTGACAGTTTCGTGAAAATTTCAGAAGATGAAATACAGAGTGAAATGAGGTGCACAGCGCCTGCCGGGCTCTGAAGAGACTGCACCGGGAATGAAATACTTGAAACAGATTGAAACGCTTTCCTTTCGAAAACTGCCATTCTATGCATTGTTGACAAATTCGAGGCCGAAAATGTATGCAATTCGCGAATTGCCAGAACGGCAGGATTTCAGTAGCATATCAGGTGCAGACCAGCCCGTGCAGGATGCGGGGCGGCCGGAGGTTCTGAAGGCGCCGCAGGGTCCAGACCTGCATCTGCACAAGCGCAAGAGAAAGAGAAAGAGAAAGCGGAGGTTTGAGCAATGACTCTGTACATCGTCCTGGGCGTCACGGTCTTCATGATGGTCATGTTCATCTGGCACAAGGTGCCCTTTGGCGTCACCACCATGACCTGCTGCGTCGTGCTGTGCGCCACCGGGTGCGTCCCCCTGGAGAGCGCGTTCAGCGGCTTTGCCAACAAGATCGTGGTGCTGATCGCACCCATGCTGGCCCTGAGCAACGTGCTCACAAAGACAGCGCTGGTAGACAAGATCAGCGACATGCTGAACGTCCTCAAGGGGCGCAGCGGCATCATCCTGATTCTGGCCTTCTACGCTATAGGCATCGTCTTCGCACAGTTCATCCCCACTACGGCCGCCATCGCCATCCTGGTTGTCTTCCTGGCAACCCTGGGCAATACCGGCGAGATCACGGCCAACCGCATACTCCTCCCCCTGCTGGGCGTCATGGTGGCCTGGAAATTCCGCACGCCCATCGGACTGGGCGCCACCACCTTTGCACAGCTGAACGCATTCGCTGAAGGTATCCTGGGCAAGGACACCCCCTACACCATCGCCATGCTGGATCCCTTCAAGTTTGCCATCATACCCGGTGTTCTCCTGACCATTTACTGCATCTTCTTCTGGAAGCTGATGCCCAAGTCTGACGCCCTCAATACGGAGGAGCTGGAGAAGAAGAACAAGAAGACGGAGCTGCTGCCCCAGAACAAGCAGTACATCGTCTACGCCGTGTTCGTCCTTGTCATGGCCGCCATGCTGCTGAACAACATCACCGGCGACCTGATGTATCTGGCTCCCGCCGCCGGCCTCCTGGTCCTCCTTTATACAGGATGCATGAGCGTTCCCGACGCCGTCAAGGGCATGACTGCCGACATGACATGGATGCTGGCCGGAGTTCTGGTTGTCTCCGATGCCATCGGCGCCTCCGGCGCCGGCGAGCTCATCGGCAACGCCCTGCTGAAGCTGCTCAGCGGCATGGACAGCCCGTTCCTGGTATGCCTCACCTTCTCCGCCGTCACCGTCATCATGACCACCTTCATCTCCAACATGGGCACCATGAGCGTGCTGATCCCCATCGCAGCTTCCGTGGCCCTGGCCGGCGGCTGGGATCCCCGGGGCCTGATCCTCATCATCGGCACTGCCAACTACATGGCCATCGCGTTCCC
>CAYYHY010000203.1:0-5266 GCA_964471855.1 uncultured Oscillospiraceae bacterium
GGCTCGTCCAGGTAGATGAAGATGCCCGGCTGGTACAGCCCGTAGTGGCTGCTCCGGTAGCTGCTGCCGAAGGCCTTCTTTACAATGCCGCCCCAGTAGGTTCCGCTGCCGGCCTCGCTCATGTAGTACACCTTGTTCACGTAGTCCACGGCCTCCACGTAGGCGATGTGACCGTATTTCTGTTCCGGCCGGGTGATGCGGAAGCAGACCAGGCTGTTGGGTTTCGGCGTGGTTCCGGAGTTGAACAGCCCTGCTGCCAGGTTGCTTGCATAGTAGTCGCCGCCGTTGCCTGTGCAGGCCTGGATAAACTGGCCTGCCGTCACAGACTTGGTCACCGTCATCAGATACTCCAGTCCCCTGCCCCGGGCCCACCAGGTGCACTGCTTGTACTGGAGCCCGTTGACAGGCGGAGTGTACCAGGGACTGTTTCTCCAGCCTCCGCCGTTGACGAAGGCAGTCAGTCTGTCCTCCAGCTCCTGGATCTTCTGCTCATTCACTGTACCATCCGGATTGTTCAGGTTTCCTCCCAGTCCGGGGGATGTGGAGGGGACCGGCTGGTAGAAGACTGTCATGGGGTCGATGCAGACGCCGTCCTTGACAACCCTGATCCGCAGAAGCGGAGAACCGTCCGGCAGCGTGCCGGACAGACCCAGCCTGTCCCCCTGTTTCACCTGCTGTCCCGCAGTGACATCCAGAGCGGAGAGGCAGGAGAAGGTGAATTCGTATACGGCGCCGCCGGTCTGGCAGCGGAGCGTGACGCTCCTGCGGGTGTCGTCTGCAGCGTCCTCCACTGCTTCTGTGACTGTGCCGTCTGCAGGGGCCAGAACCTCCGTGCCGGCAGGCACGGCCAGCTCGGCATATCCCGCTGAGCTGGTCCAGGATCTGCGGACAGGATACCAGGATTCCGTGGGGGATTCCAGCCCCTCCTCCGATGTCCCCGTACCGGGCACCAGAGGTACGGACCCGCCGCTGCTTCCGGCCCCTGTTCCGTCTGCGGCACCGGGGCGGCTGCCGCTGAAGAAAAACCGGAGTTCCCCCTCGTCCCCGCTCTCGATCTGCTCCCTGGCGTCAGAGAACCAGATCTGCTGGGAGAAGGCCAGGGTATGGGGGGCTACGCTGTCCGCATCCTCCCCGTTTACAGGGGCGGCGCAGCGGACAAGAACCGGAGAGGAGTCCGCCTTCCCCCGGAAGACGCTGTCGGTCACATGGAAGAAGGCCTCAAAGAAGTCAGTCAGGCTGTCCGCCGCCTCCAGCAGCAGATCCCCGGCCCGGCTCATCAGCCGCTTCACCGAGGCCAGAAGCCCGGACTCCGCCTGTGTTACCCTGGCCTGCAGGCGGGTAGCCTCCAGGACATCAAAGGAGTCCACCGCATAGAGGGTGAAGTCCGAATACAGCTGAGAGCCGTCTGGTCCGGAAAGATGCCAGAGGGCATCGTCCCCGCTGCTGCTGCCGCCGGTGCTGCTGTTCCCGGCAGGGGTGATCTGCGCGGCCCAGAGGCGGTAGAACTCCTCCGTCAGGCTGCCGGGCGTGCTGTCCGGCTGCAGTGTCTCCAGACGGAGAAGCGGCAGACCCAGCTCCCGGGCGGTTTCATCAAGGAGGGCGTTCTTCGCCTCCGCATCCTCCCCTCCCGGGAGGGTCACCAGCGTGATCTGGGCACCGCCGGTCTTCTGCTCCAGGGTATCCAGCAGTTCCCGGCATGCGGACTTGAATGCCTCCGCCGGCTCCCCGGGGGTATGGAGTCCCGCCTCCACCCACACTCTGCGGGCGCCGCTGAGGTCCGCGTTTTTCACCATCTCCGCCAGCTCGTCAAACCCCGCATCCTGCCGGGCTATGACCAGGGCGCCCCGCTCCTCCAGCTCCGCTGTCCTGTTCAGCCCCAGGGTCAGCTCGTCCCCTGCGAATACACAGCCCTCATAGAGGGAAGGGGACAGGGAGCCGCTCCCCGCCGCCTCCTCCGGGGACACGCCGTCCAGGGCGTCGGCCATGGCCTGCAGCTGCGAGGGCTCGGGGGCCGGGCGTCCGTACCGGTCCACTGAACTGGGTGCATCCCGGTTCCCCGTGCAGTAGTAGTGGTCGTACTGGGGGCTGGGGTTGTCCACCATGGTGTAGATGGTGCCCTGGATAAAGGCGGACTGGCCGATGACGTTCTCCGGAATGGTAAACTGGCCTGTCATCACCTGGATGGCGCTGGCAACGATCTGCTCCGACGGCCTGACTCTGCTGTACAGCACCGGATAGGAGGAGTACTGGGACGGCTGCACCAGCACCTCCCGGTATGTGTCAGGAAAGCGGTCCGAGTACACCCGGTTTACAAAGACAGAGCCCACCATCAGCTGGTCCAGCTTGGAGGAGCCCGCCTCCGCCGCGATGACGTGGGAGAGGATGTAGAGGTCCGAGTCCGGATCCTCTGCGGTGGACAGATCCACCGTTCCTGTCCGCTCCAGGGAGAGTCCGCTGGAGGAGAGGCGGAGAAGACCCAGGTCCAGAAGGTAGTCCAGGTTCTCCCGGTACTCCTCCTTCATCTCGCTGTCCGCATTGGGCTTCAGACCGGAGCGGACAAAGAAGTCCATGTCCTCCATCACGTCTTCCGGCACATACCCGGTGAAGCTGTCCGCATAGGCGTGGAGGTAGGCGCTCCCCCAGGGGGAGTCCGTCTCCTCCACACGGGGCTGCACGGTGGTGACGGTCCCCGTCCGGTGGGCGGTCAGGGGGACCTCGCCGCAGCCTCCCGCCACCAGCACCGTCTGCACGCTCTCCCGGTGGTCCGCCACAGGGACAGAGTTTACAGCCAGAGGCACGGAGGTCTCGTCGCACCCCGGCTCCCCGGCAGAGGTCACCCCATAGTGGATGTTCCCCGTGGCGGTGGCGGCATGGGCCGTGACGGCGATGCGGATGGGGTAGAGCCCTCCCCCTCTGTTGCCGAAGGCCTCCTGCAGCTCCGGGTCCGAGAAGGTGAGGGAGTCGATCTCCCGGTCCCAGGGATCTGTGATCTTTCCCTCAATGCGGCTGTTTGTTACTGTGCTCCCATAGACGTCAGCGTACTCCTGCTCCTTCTCCCCGCCGGGTTCCAGGCTCATGTCCCAGGCGGCGCTGTCGTCCAGGATGGCGGCGATATTGACCGGCAGCTGATACCGGTACTCCGCCGTCTCCGTATTCCTCTCCTCCAGCTTCCTGCTGCAGCGGTCCGTCAGCTCCTCCAGGGTGCAGTCCGCCGCCTCCGCCTCCACATGGTCGTGGGACCAGTCGCTCCACTCCCCGGTCTCCGGGTCCAGCGTCCGCACGTCCCAGTCCACATCCACGCTGTCGTAGCTGCAGGAGATCCAGCTGTCCTTCTCCTCCGGCTGGTAGGTGAGCACGCTTCCAAACCCGTAGTCCCAGAGCCCCGGCTCTGTCTCCCCGCCGGCGCCGTCCATGGTGTATGTGCCGTCCCCCCTGTCTGCCGGGGCGGCCGAACGGGCTATGAGGACGGGGGCAGTACCGGAGATCTCCGGCACCTTCAGTTCTCCGGGGTCTGCCAGCATGGCGGCGAAGTCCTTCACCGTGTCCGGATCCAGCATGCGGGAGCCGTCCCCCGTATCCACCGGCAGACGGGCGACGTAGAAGGTTCCGGTCTTCCCGTTCCCGTCGGTGAGCTCCAGCTCCTGCCCGAACACCGGGCGGATCACCTGCTCCGGATACCAGACCTCCCCCCTGTGGAGCAGCTCATCCGTCATGCGGATGAAGTCGTCCGAGAGGTAGAAGTACTCCTCCCGCTTGAAGTAGTCCCGCAGGGCGGCGAAGTCCCCCGTGTCCCCGGAGCGGCTGAACATCAGGGTCCGGTCCCCGTACACCTTCTGGTAGCTGCTGCAGGCCATGTACTTGTAGTATGCGTCTGTCACCGCCTGGGGTTCCGCCATGGCTGCCGCTTTTGCCACGCCGGTGGACTGGTCCACCCAGACAGGGTTGTCCGCGTAGGGGTCCAGGAGATTGCTCTCCGTGGAACCCCGCTCCTCCAGGATGAACACCACAATCAGGGCCGTTATAAGTACTGCTGCACCGGCAGCTGGAATGAAGGCTGCCAGCAGGCGCAGTCCCGCCGCCGCACTCCGGAGCAGGAGCCTCCCTGCCTGCACCGCTCCCCGCCCCGCTGCTCTGCAGGCCCGGACACCGGTGCGCCCCGCTGTTCCCGCTGCCCGCTCTCCGAACCTCTGCAGTTCCTCATAAGCCGAACTGCCGTCCTCCAGGTATCCGCCTTCCCCGGGAAGGCCGTCTTCCGTCAGCATCTGAATCCACTCCTTTCCTGCAGGGGACCCTCACAGAAGGTCCACAATCAGTCCCTTCACCCGGGGGACCTCCGCCCCGGAGCCCGGGGACACGCTGAGAATCTGCACCGCAGCCTTTCTGCCCGGAACGGCCCTGCAGCCCTCCCGGCAGCGGCAGAGCGCGTCCAGTCCCGGACGCAGGGTGACAAACACCCCCGGTTCGGCGGGGAAGTCCACCGCTGCGGTGACCCGGCCGGTCACCACATCCCCCTCCCGGAAGGGGCAGACCACAGGGGTCCGGCGTGACAGCCTGGTCACGGCCTCCCAGAAGAGAAATCCATTGTCCAGAATCTCCCGGCACCGGACCTGAAGCAGGCTCCCCGTCTCCAGATGTTCCCTGCAGGAGGAGAAGTCGTCTGTCAGATCTCCGGAGCGGAGATGCCCCACCAGACCGCCGTACTCCACGCGGCATCCGTAGCGGGTGAAGGCAATCACCCGCCCCTGCACGGCCAGACCCCGGCGGAGCTTCGGATACAGTTTCTGCTTCAGCTTCTGCTGGGCCTGCTTCCGGGAGCAGACTACCCTCTGCCCGCCCTCCTCTGCACCCAGAACCACAAAGGGTATCTGGCGGTCCAGGAGCCCCGCCAGCCAGGGCTTCTCATAGTCGTCATCTGCCTCATCGGGAGGGATGAAGCAGAGCTCCCCTCCCGGAAAGAGGGGGGAGGAGACATGCAGGCTCACCCTTCCCCCCTTCTCCCGGTGCAGACGCTCCAGCCTGCCCCGGCAGACTTCGCCGCTGCGGGCCAGGGCCTCCGCCCTCTCCCGCCAGTCCCCGGCGGGGGCAGGGCTGCCGATACCGCTGTTCTTCCTGTCTGACATTGAGATTCTCCTTTCACTGCATCCTGTGTGCTGTGCCGGTCTCTGCACCGGCATCCGTTCTGTCATTTCACTCTGCTCTGCCGAACCGGTCAGCAGAGCAGCTGTCTGAATCATTTCCGGCCGGTCCCGGGAGGGACAGGTTCCTG
>CAYYHY010000204.1:0-5264 GCA_964471855.1 uncultured Oscillospiraceae bacterium
CCTGCGGCGGTCAGAGCCTGAATGCAGTCTGTGGTCAGCAGGGTGTATGCATAGGAGAGCATCGCGTTGCAGGGATCCTTTGGCGGCCGCCGGCTCCGTTCCTGAAAATGAAGAGCAGGTTCATCGCTGAGGATCAGGGAGTCAAAAACCTGGAAGTACAGCCTGGCGGCATTCCCTTCGGCGCCCCTGAGCTCTTCCTCGGTCTGATCTTCCGACAGCTCCGAGGCAATGCCCCGCAGGGCCTGTTCTGCCTGCTCGCGCTCCTCACTGGCCGCTTCCGGGTGATTCCGGCGGAATCTGCCCAGCATCCAGGCCTGGTTCTCGATCTTGCCCCGCAGCATCTCAGCGGCAAGGGGAAGCCGCTCGCTGTCCGACTCGGAGAGCAGGTACTGGCGCTTGCGGAGCAGCACATTGCCGGCGACCGGACCGGCGATGCGGTACCGCAGGGAACCGGTCTGGGTGAAGAAGCTGACGCCAATCCCCCGCCTGGCGCAGGCGGTCAGCAGTGGCTGCGTGAACTCGCCGTAGCTGAAGCAGACGATGTTCTCCAGCAGATGGAGGGGAATGCGGCTGCTGTCCTCTCCTCTGCGGCCGATACAGACAGTTTCCCCGTCCAGGCGGGCGGACACATCCGGCTCTGTGATGTACAGGGTCTTCTGCAGGTGCTTCGTACAGACACATCCTTTCCTGACAGTTTTCGTGTAAGAGGTTTGCGGCAGAAGGCAGGGAGACGCTTTACAGAGTTTTTGTCTCTATCTCCAGGCGGAGAATCTGCTGCCAGCACCTGTGCACGTAGGTGAATTCCGGCTCGCTGCCTCCCCCGGGTACAGAGCGGCTGCGGCCGGCAGGCCTGCGCCAGGATACAGCCTGGAGGACCGGCTTCCCGTCTGCCAGAACCAGAAGCTGGGAGAGCAGTTCCGGCGGGAGCACCGCTGCCACGGCATCCGACCGGGCGATCAGAGGCTCCAGGCAGGACAGGTCCTCCACCGTATCATGCCAGGGAATCAGATTCACTTCGCCGCCCATGATCCGCTCCAGATCAGCCCGCTGGTCCGGGGTCATCTCATGTCTTGATATCCAGAGCACTGTTTTCATCCCTGACCTCCTCTCATGCGGGCTGCCCCCTGTGTTCCGTGCCGTCTGACTCTCTGTTCCTGTCTCGAGCTGAGTGCAGGCGATTTCAGCGATTGGGAACATTTTCGATCTGTGCCGGCTCCCCGGATGCCCCTCAGCGCGGTTCTGGCAGCAACAAAAACCGGGCAGAATTCTCTGCCCGGCGTCAGGTTCCTATTTCCTGCCGGGCCTTTTGGGTCCGGTCTTTTTCGACTGTTGGAGATGGCTGAGGCACATGTCCAGCATGTCCTTCAGCCCGTCCATGGTCAGTTCATCCGGCATGATGTAGTCTCCGCGCTCCCTGAGGAAGTCCAGCATGGGGTCCCACTCTGCGGTTACTTCTTCGCCGGCGTGGTTTGTCAGGTTCCGGAGCATCTTGATGTAGATGTAGTCCGTGCAGATCTGCGCCAGCCTGTCTGTGGAACAGCCGGAACTGTAGCCGGACTGGGGAAGGAGGCTGTCCAGATTCCGGATGGTCAGCACATAGGAGTTCCGGGAGGATCTGGCAGGCGGCCTTGAGCCGTTCCTTTCCAGAAGCACGTCCAGGTCACCGGACGGGAATTTCGCCACACTGCGGAGCAGCCCTGCGGCGCTTCCGGCACCGACGGTGCGGACCCGCTCCCTCAGAGCAGACAGCCCCTGCCTGTCTTCCGGCAGCCTGAGGACCCAGTTCGGATCGAGGCTCCCCTGGTTTGGATAGGCAGTTTCTGCCACCAGAACGGCATTTTCAACCCCTCTGGCGATGCCCGCCGGCGGTGTCAGGGGTGTGCCGTTCTGCAGATGGGATATTACATCACTGGCGTGTGCAGCGAAGTAGTTCCTCAGGTCGGAAACCTCTGCGGAAGGGAAGCTGGACAGGAACCGATCGGAGAGGTGGAGGAAGTCTTTGACCAGCTGGGCAGCGTCCGGATCCTCATAGGCCTGTACGGACACCGGCTGCACCTTCGGTCCGGCTGTCAGGATTCCCTTCTCCCGGAGATATGCCGGAATCCGCTCCGTATACACCGTGAGAGCCTGCTGCAGCATGCCGTTCTTGACACACCAGCGGATGAGACCGGGGGTTGTCAGTCCGGCCTTCATGGTTCCGTTCTTGATCCTGATCCCGAACTTCTCCCGGAAAACCGGCAGAAGCGTGCGCATCAGGGGATCGGCGCAGTCCTCCGCCTGGATGAGGGCATTCGACAGGTCTTCCATCCTGCTCTGGATCTGGGCCGTGCGGCAGAGGGTGATGGCCTCCGTGAGCCGTTCCATCGCTGTCAGCAGGGCCCCGATGGCGGGATCTTCGGGTTCCGAACCGTAGTATTTCCGCAGGGTTCCTGCGCTGCCCAGGCTGGTCAGTTCCTGCATCCCGCTGATCAGGTCGAAGAGTCCGAGCATGTGCCGGATATCCTGTACCTCAGGGGGGTTCTTCCTGGAGTACACGGCCTCTGTCAGGGTGATCCCTCTGTACTGCAGGATCCGGGTCAGCAGAAGCATGTGGATGCTGGCGTTGCGGAAGCCTCCCGTGATATCCAGACAGATCTCATCCCCTCTGCTGACATGCTGGAGGATCTGGGGGACAGCGGTCTCGCTGAAGTCCTGGTCCTCCTCATAGGAGACGGGGATGACGGAAACGGCGGGGGCGGCCTCCTTTACAACGGAGCAGAAGCGCTCCCATGCGCTCTCCTTCGCCTGCCTGGTGACCACGCAGATGATCTCCCGCATGGCAGGGTTCTCCCGCAGGAGATATCTGACCGGGGCGTCGTTGGTCTGCGTCCCCCGGACCGCCGGTCCCTTCGGACAGGCATATTCTGCCTCCACGGAACGGGGGCTGGACACGCTGAGGAACAGGACAGCCTTTTTTGCCATCTGCTTCTCTCCTTTCTGCAGTGCGGGCGCATGCTCCGCAATAGAGCCGCCGCAGGTCAGATGTCGTAAGAACGGGGCGCCGGATTTCCGCAGAGCGGACAGGGCGCCCCGTTTTCATATTGTACGGCAGCCTCTTACAGCCGGCGGCTGTTGAACTGCCGGATCAGATCCTCCATGGACTGGGAGCCGCTCCCGGAGTCCTTCTGCTGCCCCTTCTCCGGTCCGCCCTCCCGGACTTCCTTCGCGGTTCGGAGACAGCCGGCGGGGTTTCTGTACTCCTCCAGGGGCATGTAGCTGAAGGCGGGACCGCTCTGGACTGCTGAACGGACATAGAAGAAGTCCCGGATCTCGTCCTGGCTGGAAATGGACGGGTGCTTCTTGGGCTTCTTGATATACAGCTTCCCGGCGGCATAGCTGTCATAGGCGGAGATGTACCGCTGAATGGTCTGCTCTGAAGCGGCTGCGGGTCCGCTGCACAGCCCGTCTTCGCTGTACAGTGTCTCCGGGCTGTACTCCAGCAGCTGGTCCACGGTCAGTTTCATGCGTCCGAAGCCGTAAGGCTTCCCCATGCCAATGCTCTGCCGGCAGTTCTCATTGAGGCGGAGGGACCAGAGGAGGAGCCCCAGCTCGTCCTCATGGAGATTTCTGTAGCGGATGACTCCTTTAAATACAGTGCCCTCCGGCAGGGGCCGCATGACGGACGTCACGTTCTCCTTCAGAGCAGGGTCAGCCTCGGCCTTCCTGAGCCAGTACTGCTTGCGGCCGGCCAGCTGGAAATCCTCCTGGTTGTAGTTCTTCCCCCCGGCAGAGTAGCCCACGTACCAGCTGGGCTTTGGCTGCCCCAGTACCGTCCTGACGGGGGGCATCTCCCGGGACGCTCCCTGGACCGGGCAGTCGCCGAAGCTGACGCGGGAACGCAGGGAACCGTTTTCGCCGGCGTACCCCAGCATGGCGTGGATGTAGTCCATCACCTCGCCGCCCTGGGCCAGGAGATCCCTGTGCCGCTGGGGCAGCCCCTGCTGAAGGCTGTACCGGTAGCCGATGCGCAGGAAGAGGGACATGCCGAAGTAGGTGTGCCCGCCGTGGATGATGTAGAAGACCGGCTTGCTGCCGCCCGGCTTCGGAAGCTCCCAGAAGCTCCGCTTCTCCCCCAGGACATTCCTGCGGGTCTCATAGTCCTCCGCATAGGAGATCCTGTCCTCCTCGGAGATGACTACAGGGTCGGCGGTCTCATCGGGATCCGGAAACAGATAGCGGGCGTTCTGTGTCTTCGGGCTGTCCTGTCTGCCGATTCCCTTCCCGGTATACAGAAGCATGCCGTGCTGCAGCCCGGAGACCGGGCCGGCGCTCCGGCGGATATAGTTCACCCCGCTGCCGCCTGCCGAATACACAACAGAGACCGTCTCTGCCTCCCCGTCCACGAGACCGGCTCTGACCAGCGCCTCGTTCCTGCGGGGAACCCGGATGTACGTTCCGCCCTTTACCGGGCGGATCAGGAACTTCCCGCCCTCGTTGCAGAGGTAACCGGCCCGTACGCTGGCGGGTACGGAGACTGTCTTTCCGTCTCTGCCCCGGGAGGGTCTGATGCCCAGGACAGTCTGGTAGTACTCCTTCAGCTCCTTCTCCGCACTGGCGCTGGATGCCGTCATCTGCCGGAAGTAGATCTGGTATTCCTCAAAGTCCTCGCCCGGACGGAAGAGTCCGAAGCCAAGAATCTCCATGTTCCCCCGGACCATCCCCCGCAGGGAGGAGCCGGGTATCATGTACTGTCCGTCCGGACCGCGGAAGAAATGGGGGTCATCCCTGTTCCCGTCCGAGATGAACACCGGGGTCTCAGCCGTCATGGTGACGTGGATCTCCCCTGTCTTCAGATCCGGGTCAAAGACGTCGTGGCCCGGCACCTCCTCCGGAGACTGGTAGCGGACCAGCACCTTGCCGGAGATGGGAACAAAGGTGTACGGCGCATGAGGTTCATGAAACTGTGTCATTCCGGCCCTCCTTCCATCCTGCCAGACGGACGCCGGACAGGAAGGTCTGCCCGTCCTCATCTGACTCCAGGGTGCTGCGGACGGTAATGCTGCCGCCGAAGGCGGGATTCTGAATCCGGTACGTCTTCTCCAGGACGCGGGCCTCCGGCTCCTCCCGGACCAGCACGGCCTGAAGGGTGCCGCCGCTGCGGAAGATGCGGATCTCCTGCTCCGGGTCAAAGAAACGCGCCTCTGTCAGGTCGTCCAGCGGAATCTCGCCGGGCACCGGTCCGAGGCTGACGCTGCTGAGGCGGCGGACCCAGGCCCAGGGGAGGG
>CAYYHY010000205.1:0-5157 GCA_964471855.1 uncultured Oscillospiraceae bacterium
ACGAAGGGACCGCGGCGCTCCAGGTGGCCCATCTTGCCGAAGACCCGGCCGTCGGGGGAGAAGATGCCCTCGATGGCGTGGACGGAGCCGTTGGGGTTGGCGGAGATGTCCATGCTGGGGACACCGTTGAGGTCCACATACTGGGTGGCCAGCTGGCCGTGGGAGATGAGGTCTGACACTGTCTGCTCAGAGGCCACGAAGCGGCCCTCGCCGTGGGAGACGGGGATGGTGTGGAGGTCGCCCACCTGGGATTTCAGCATCCAGGGGGAATTGACGGAGGCCACCCGGGTGGTGACGTAGCGGCTCTGGTGCCGGCCGATGAGGTTGTATGTAAGGGTGGGGCAGGTCTCGTCCATGGGGCGGATCTCGCCGAAGGGGACCAGACCCAGCTTGACCAGGGCCTGGAAGCCGTTGCAGATGCCCAGCATCAGGCCGTCCCGGTTTTTCAGCAGGTCCATGATGGCGTCGCTGAGGGCGGGGCTGCGGAGGAAGGAGGCGATGAACTTGCCGGAACCCTCCGGCTCGTCGCCGCCGGAGAAACCGCCGGGGAGGACCACCATCTGGCTGGAGCGGATGGCGGACTCCAGCGCCTGCCCGGACTGGGCCAGGGCGGCGGTGTCCAGGTTGCGGATCACCACGGTCTTCGGCTCTATGCCGGCCCGGATGCAGGCCTGGGCTGTGTCATACTCGCAGTTGGTGCCGGGGAACACGGGGATGACGGCGGAGGGCTGTCCGATCTTATGGGTGCAGACGGCGGGGGAACGTCCGGTCCAGGAGGGGGCTTCCACCGTCTCCGATGTCCCTGCCTTTGTGGGGTAGACGCTCTCCAGGACACCCTCGTTAAGAGACAGAAGCTCATCGATGGTGGCGGAGTCACCGCCCAGGGTGACGGCGGGGTCAGAAACGGTCTCCCCGATTCTGCGGCAGCCGCTCTGGTCCCCGATGTCCTCTGTCAGTTCCGCGATCAGGGCTCCGGGGATGGACACGTGCCAGGGGACCCCGGCAGAGTCTGCGGAGCGGAAGCCGATGCGGCTGCCGAAGGACATGTTCATGATCCCTTCGCTGATGCTGTATTCCACCGCCCAGGCGGCTCTTACTTTCCCTGCCTTGTGGAGGGCGTGGAAGGTCTCCCATGCGGTCTTCAGGGACTCGATGTCTCTGCCCTCCGGTGCAAACAGGTAGACCGGGTGACCGGGCTCCTTGAACTCGGGGGAGAGGACGGCACCCGCCTGGACAGGGGCGATGGCGAAGGAGATGAGGGTGGGGGGCACGTCCATGTCCAGGAAGGACCCGGACATGGAGTCCTTGCCGCCGATGGCGGCAAGGCCCAGGGCCAGCTGGGCGTCCAGGCCGCCCAGCAGGGCGGAGAAGGGCTTGCCCCAGCGGGCGGGGTCGTCCCGGAGCTTCTCAAAGAACTCCTGGAAGGTAAGATACGCATCCCGGTAGTCAGCCCCGGCTGCAGCCAGCTTGGCTGCGGAGATGACCACGGAGCAGAAGGCTCCGGCATAGGGGTCGGTAACGGAGCGCTCGGGATCGAAGCCCCAGGCCATGACGCTGGCCTGCTCCGTCTCCTGACCGGGGTCCACCGGGAAGAGGGCTGCCATGGCCTGGGCCGGTGTAGTCTGGGCGGCACCGCCGAAGGGCATGAGGACGGACCCTGCCCCTACGGAGCCGTCGAAGCGCTCCGTGAGACCGCGGCGGGATCCCGTCTTCAGGGAGGAGGCCATGTCCCGGAGATCCTTGAACCGGGGCTGCGTCAGGGAGGAGCGGTCCTTCTTCTCCACAAGGACGCCGGCGTGCTTGCTGGCGCCGTTGGTATTGAGGAAAGCACGGGAGAGGTCTGCCACCTTGTGTCCCTTCCAGTACATGACCATGCGGGGGGACTCGGTGACGGTGGCCACCTGGCAGGCCTCCAGGTTCTCTGCGGCCGCGGCGGCGATGAACTTCTCCGCGTCCTCCGGGGCCACCACCACTGCCATGCGCTCCTGGCTCTCGGAGATGGCCAGCTCCGTGCCGTCCAGACCGTCGTACTTTCTGCGCACGGCGTCCAGCTGGATCTCCACCCCGTCTGCCAGCTCGCCGATGGCTACGGAGACGCCTCCGGCGCCGAAGTCGTTGCAGCGCTTGATAAGGCGGGTAATCTCACCGTTCCGGAACAGGCGCTGGATCTTCCGCTCCTCCGGGGCGTTGCCCTTCTGGACCTCGGAGGCCATGGTGGTGAGGGACTTGCGGTTGTGGCTCTTGGAGGAGCCGGTGGCTCCCCCGATGCCGTCCCGGCCGGTGCGGCCCCCCAGGAGGATGATCACGTCCCCGGGGGCGGGGCGCTCCCGGCGCACGTTGGATGCGGGGGCGGCCCCCACTACGGCGCCGCACTCCAGGCGCTTGGCTACATACCCCTCATGGTACACCTCGGCCACATGGCCGGTGGCGAGACCGATCTGGTTGCCGTAGGAGGAGTACCCGGCCGCTGCGGTGACGCACAGCTTTCTCTGGGGAAGCTTGCCGGGGACCGTCTGCTCCAGGGGGACCCGGGGATCCCCGGCGCCGGTGACCCGCATGGCCTGGTGCACAAACACCCGGCCGGACAGGGGGTCCCGGATGCAGCCGCCGATGCAGGTGGCGGCGCCGCCGAAGGGCTCGATCTCCGTGGGGTGGTTGTGGGTCTCGTTCTTGAACATCAGGAGCCAGTCCTGCTCCTTCCCGTCCACCACGGCGGGCACATGGATGGAGCAGGCGTTGATCTCCTCGCTCTCGTCCAGGGCCGGCAGGAGTCCCCGCTTCTTCAGCACCTTGGTACCCAGGGTGGCGATGTCCATGAGTGTCCTGGGCCGCTGTGCAGCCTTCTCTTCCCCGTACACCTCCACCCGGGCGTCCAGGCAGCGCTGCCAGGCGGCCGCCACGGCCTCGTCCTTAATGTCGATGCTGTCCAGGTGGGTGGAGAAGGTGGTGTGACGGCAGTGGTCGGACCAGTAGGTGTCCACTACCCTTACTTCCGTAATGGTGGGGTCCCGCTTCTCCTCCTCTGCGAAATACCGCTGGAGGAACTTCAGATCGTCCAGGTCCATGGCCAGGCCCAGCCTGTCCAGCAGGGCAGAAAGGGCAGGCTCATCCATGGAGACAAAGCCGGTGACGGTCTCCACGTGGTCGGGGAGGGGGTGCTCCCGCTCCAGGGTGTCCGGCTTCTCCAGGGAGGCCTCCCGGCTCTCCACCGGGTTGATCAGGTAGCGGCGGATCCGGTCCAGGTCATCCTCCGTCAGGCTGCCGGAGAGGACATAGACCTTTGCATAGGCCACCAGGGGACGCTCCTGGCCGGACATCAGCTGCACGCACTGGGCGGCGGAGTCCGCCCGCTGGTCAAACTGTCCCGGCAGGGCCTCCACGGCCAGGATGCTGCAGGGCTGCGGGGGGACAGGGAAGGTCTCGTCGAAGACCTGGTCCACCTGGGGCTCGGAGAAGACGATGGTCTTCGCCCGGGCGAACACCTCCGGGTCGATGCGGTCGGCGTCGTAGCGGTTGAGGATGGTGACGGACTCCAGGGAGGAGATCCCCAGCTGGTCCCGCAGTTCCCTGCAGAGACCCCGGGCCTCCACGTCGAAGCCGGGTTTTTTCATGGAATAGCAGCGACAGACACTCATGCAGATGCTCCTTTTCTGTTTGGGTGCTTTGGAAGGGAAGAGACCCCGGATGCCGGGGCGCTGGCTGTATGCAGCGACAAAGGCATGGGGGTGCCGGAGGCAGACAGAGCTGCCCCGGGAAGAAGGGGAAGAGGACTCAGCGGACGGTCCAGTTCTCCAGGTGGTAGAAGACGTTCTCCCTCACCGGAGCAGCGCCGGTGACCCGGTTCTGGGTGGTGAGGAGGGAGCGGTTGCGGTAGCATATGGGTACGATGGGTGCATGTTCATGGATGTACCGGCACATGTCGGCGGCTGCAGCGATGCGGTAGTCCCCGGCAGCGGTGTTGTATGTGGCCATGAGCGAGACGGCTGTATCGTCGATCCATTTTCCGTAGTTGAGAGCCGCCTCGGGAAGCAGGAGACCGTCAAAGTTGAAGTCGGCGGTGAGCATTGTCTCCCCCAGGTACATGTCGAAGTTTCCGTCTGTCAGGACCTGGACAAACTCCTCGAACCCGTACTGCTCCAGGGAGACGGTCATGCCGCCCCGCTGCAGCTCGTCTGCGATGCGCTTTGCGGCGGCGCACTTGGAGGGGCTCTCGCTGTTTACTGCCAGGCGGATGCTGACGCCGGTCAGTCCGGCGGCGGCGAAGGTGTCCGGGAGACCGGACCGGCTGTCCGTGAGCTCTGCAGTCAGCTCCGGGGTGCACTCCACGGTGCGGGGGTGGAGGAGGGTCACCGCAGGTTCCGCGTGGCTGGCCAGGTCCACCTTTATAATGTTGTTCCGGTCCACAGCCAGGGCCAGGGTGCGGCGGACGTTCTCGTCTGCACAGAGGCCGGTCTGGGTGTTGAAGCCCAGGTAGAGGAGATCCGTGGTGGCGCAGTCAAAGGCATCATAGGTGGCTGTGTATGCAGGGGCCTCATCTGTCAGGTCGCACTCCACCGCGGCGGCGGTGCCGGAGTTGAAGGCGGCTGTGAGCATGCTTGCGTCCTTTACTGCAGTCAGAAGAATCTCAGGCACCGGCAGGGGCTTTGTGCCGGCATCCCGCCAGACCGGGTTGGGGACCAGCTTGTAAGTTCCGCCCAGATCCTGGAGGGCATAGGGGCCGGTGCCCAGGGGCCAGAAATCTCCCGTCAGGGGGATGGGGATATCCAGAAGGGCGGGGAGGTCCCCCCGGGGATAGGCGAGGATGACAGAGAAGGTGCCGGGGTCCACAGAGAAGACATTGGTTATGGGCTGAAGGCGGGTCCGGTACCGGGACCCCTCCAGCTGGGCCTGCTGGAGGGCGCTGACCACGATATCTCCTGTCAGGGGCGTGCCGTCGGAGAACACAGTGCTGGCAAGGGTGAAGGTCCACATGAGGCCGTCTTCGCTGACCGCACAGTCGGTGCACAGCACCCCCTGGGGATTGAAGTTCTCATCCAGCTGGTACAGGGGTTCATAGAGGAGAGGGGTCAGGAGCTGGTTGGCAGTGGAGTCGGAGAAGGCGGGGTGCAGGCTGTGCTCCGGGGAGAAGCCCATCTGAAAGGGCAGCTGCTCCACCGG
>CAYYHY010000206.1:0-2079 GCA_964471855.1 uncultured Oscillospiraceae bacterium
AAACTTGCAAAAGCATAATTCCTTGCAAGCACAATATCAATGCCTCTCATGCCATTTGCATCAGTATTAACATTTTCATGTTTCCAATATTTAATTGTTTCATCTGCAAAATCAGGGTTTGCGCTTGTTTTGGTACTATAATATTTTGCAATTTTATCTATTAAATTCTTCTCTCCGTCCGTAATACTTAACTTATCCTTAATATCTGAACCACTCTTATCAGTGGTATCTCCATCCAGCATTCGCACTAAATCTGTAAATGCATTCCAATATTCCGGCATATCCTCCGCGAAGGCAGTAGCAAGGTTATTTTTCTTCACCGTTTCTAGATATTGCCGAGCCTGACTATTCGGATCACTTCCAAGATTCTTAAACACATCCAAATTTGCTGTTCCATTCCATTTGTCATATTTAAGCTTCATGGAACCTGAATCCCCTAGCGCCTCACCGAGCGCAGCCTGGATGTCTGACCCCTCAAGTCCACCTGCCGCCTTAAAACCAGTATTTGACAAAACCACCAAAGCACCGCCGCTGTCTCCGAATAAATCAGGATTGGCGTAATCAGCTACCTCGACTGCGTGCATGATTTCTCCCACTGAATCGCGGTCAAGTCCCTTCTGGGTATACTCAATGTACCCTCCATAGGCTACAGCTCCTATCCCGGCCAGGATTCCTAAAATAGCTATCACAACTACCAGTTCAACCAAGGTAAAGCCGGCCTTATCAGGCCGTGCTTTTCTGCTGTTTTCCACTGCACTTTCCTCCTCTTTTGCTGCAGTTATTCAGATACACCCCAGCCACATCACTGTGTGTTTGGGGGGACCTTTGCTGCAGATATACCTGTTGCCCCGCCTGAAACTCATATTCTGGTACTGCATGTCGTGCACCGACATGGCTTTCAGACCTAGAACCAACCCTTGAGAAACATGCAGCTCATCAACTTATCCACTGCATAAAGCTTGCCAGGACAGGAGCCCTTACCTGCCTCTGCAAAGAAAAGCGGGTCAGTTATGAAGCTGATGCGTTCTATAACAGGTTCGGCTGCTGTCGTGATACCAGAGCAGGTACTTGGTCACTGCCGTCTTGTCTCGTGCCGCCAGTTCCCATGTTTGCAAAGACAAGCATGCATCACAATGGACAGGACGCACGAACGACAGCTGATGCTGCAGAAAGTCACGTGTCGTATCCTGGAAGGACTGACTCTGCAGTCCTGGTCGGCTGCTGTTGCGGCTTGACCTTGAGACAGCACACGTGCGGGCGGGGCTGGAAATCGCAAAAAAGTATACTTTTTTGAAGGAGGTTTTCAAAGTTCGGAAAACATGCGTAAATGCCTTGATTTGATAACTTTTTGATGCTATTTTTTGTGTCAAGCAGGTTATAAAGTGTTTCGCAAAAAAGTATAGTTTATTGGATATAATTCTTGTAAATATGTTTAAATATCAACGTCTTTTTCCAATTTCAAGTACAAACTGTATCTTGTTATTCAAACTTTGAGCCTGTTCACGTGCCTTTCTGCAATGATTTTGTTTCTCCATTCCCCGTCAGGGCGACCGACAATAGTTGTTTAAAGCCGGCTGCGATGTACAGAGCAGATTTAGAAGATCAAAATCACGGATGCTTCGTTCTTCCGTCCTGCTGATTACTGGACAGGCTTCTTGTCTGTTTCGGTCATCCCGCCACTCGCTGGCACCGGTTCCTCCGCTCCTGGCGGCTGCTAAAAGCAGCTCTTTTCAACGGACAACTCTCTGAAAAATAGACACAGGGAGATTAACCCGGTTCCTCTGAAACCCGGGACCCGCGGTATGTGCAGACAGAACTGCCGGACTGAGATGGGAAAGTCCCGGAACATACATGTCTGCAGCGGTCCAGTTTTCATGACACGGACCGATCTTTTTTCTGGAAATAATGTCAGCAGACCTGAGTGTTCGTAATTTTTGTCACTTTTTCGCATTATTCGGGCTTAATCTGCAGCATTGAATCTGCGACGGCAAGTGTTGGGAGCTGCGACGGTCGGCAGGAGTTACTTTCCCCTGCAGATTAATAATACAGGCGGGGCACCACCCCGCCTGTTTGCTGTCT
>CAYYHY010000206.1:2179-3329 GCA_964471855.1 uncultured Oscillospiraceae bacterium
CTCCGAAGTTCTTATCCGGCTGCGACGGCTGGCTGCTCTTCCTGATCTCCATGGGGTACAGCCTGTCCCCCTCCGCCACAAGAAGGTCGATCTCTGCCTTGTCCACATCCCGATAGTAGAACAGATCCGGCATCCTGCCGGCATTGCAGAAGCTCTTTACGATCTCCGTCACGACATACGTCTCCAGAAATGCACCGCTCATCGGACCGCTTTCCAGTGTCTCGGCGCTTGGCCACCGGCACAGAAATGCTGCCAGCCCGGTATCCATGAAGTACACCTTGGGGGTCTTGACCAGCCGTTTGCTGATGCTGGAGAAGTATGGCCGCAGGATATACACAGCTCCCACCTGCTCCAGTATGGATACCCAGGTCTTGACCGTGGGCTGGCTGATGCCAAGACTTCTGGAAATATCGCTGTACCTCAGTTCCTGCCCGGTCCTGGAGGCCATCACCTGCAGAAACGCTCTGAACTCGCTCAGTTTGGCAACCCTGGTCACTGCGCTGATGTCCCGCTCGATGCACGTCTGGATGAAGTCATTATAGAACCATTCCCTGTCCTGCACATCGTCGAAGAGCTTTGGCATGCCCCCTCTGAAGATGTCCTCATACAGATGGTGGATGTCCTTCGTCCGGCTGTACCTGAGCCTCTCCCGGAGCGAATCCAGATCGGGATGGAAGAGTGCAGGCGGACGGCCCTCAATCTCTGCCGAGGACAGGGACGCCAGGTCAAACACGGCGACCCTGCCGGCCAGTGACTCGGTTACCCCCTGCATCATGTGGAATTTCTGTGACCCCGCCAGCCAGAACATGCCGCTGCTGTTCTTCCCCTCCAGGGCCGCAGCATCGACAATCCGCTTCATCTCCAGCAGGATGGAAGGAACGCGCTGAAACTCATCGATCAGCAGCGGAGTTCCGAACATCTCAAAGAAAAGTGCAGGGTCCGTCTCGGCCAGGCGGCAGGCATTCATGTCGTCCAGGGTCACATATCTGCGCTCCGGTTCCTTGATGTGCATGAGCATGGTTGTCTTGCCGGTCTGTCTCTGTCCGCATACCATCACTACGGGGTAATGCCTGGATGCTTCCAGGATCTGTGCCTCCATATGGCGCTCAATGTACATGTCCATCCTCCTTCCTGAGCAGACTGAAACTGG
>CAYYHY010000206.1:3429-5127 GCA_964471855.1 uncultured Oscillospiraceae bacterium
GCAGACCGGGAGGGCTGCTTCCCTCTGTTCATGGTGTCCAGCCGCCTGGCATTCTTCAGCGCCGTTTCCAGCCGGGGTCTCAGAACCTCGTACATGTCTCCCCGGTTCTTCCGGTACTTCCCGACCCCTTCTCTGGTCAGACACTCCGTCAGTTTCCTGCCGTACTGCTTCCGGTCAATGTCCGACTGAAGAAACATGAAGTGGAGCAGGTACCAGACCTCGAAGCACTGATTGGACCAGACGGCATGGAAGCAGGTATCCCTCCCGGACAGCTGTCTGCAGAGACCGGCAGCGCCGTCCACACGGGCGGTCGGAAAGTCGTCTGTGTCGAACACCACCCAGACATGGCTGTATACCGAACCTGCGTTCATCTCCGCACCCTTCTGCACGAGATTCGTGGTATTCCCACCTGCGCCGGCAACCTCCACCTTCAGCCGCTTCTTCGCTCCGCCGTTCACAGCGTCCGCCATGGCCTGGAAGTAGCGGGGTTCCGTCACTGTGCCCTCGGTGACAATCAGGTGGCGCTCCGGCTGTATCAGCCGTGTCCCTGCGGTCCTTTCACTGTCATGCCAGGGCCGGTCCTCCAGTCCAGGCATCATGTCCAGACACCTCCCGTAAGCATGCCCCGCAGATATGGCACAGCTCCGAACTTCCCCTTCAGGCAGTCCTGTGCCCAGGAAGAGCCGGTGCTGACGGGGCTGCCGTCCGGGTTCCGGAAGTCTGACAGGGACACCAGAGTCCCTGTGAAGTCCTCGCCCACATCCGAGAACCAGATCTCGTCCCTCCGGAAAACGGAGCTGTCCAGCAGCGCTGTGTCCCTGCATGTAAACAGCAGTTGGGCTCCCCGGGTGTTGACCCGTCTGTCTGCAAACAGGCCGGTCAGGTACTTCACCACCATGGGGTGCAGCCCCGCATCCAGGTCGTCCACCGTCAGGAGCCTCCCCTCCCGCAGCGCAGTCTGCACGGCAGGAACGAGGCGCACAAGCCTCTGGACTCCGTCCGATTCCTCCCGAAGATCCATCTCGTACACTCTTCCCCCGGCCGTTCTCTGGACGAAAACAGTGCCGTCCTCCCCAGTGCGCAGACCGGATATCTCTGCTCCCAGGCTGTTCAGCGCCCTGACCGCAGCCCTGAGTTCCCGCGGACCGCTCCCCTGCAGAGGGCTCTCCGCCGGCGGGTGCAGCAGGTCGACGCTGATGCAGGAGCTGAGCCAGCGCACCGCCTCTGCTGCTTCCGGAACTCTCCCCGATGCCGCCAGCATGGGCAGAAGAGGTCTGTCCGGAACGGCACCATACGGCAGAATCTGTTCCGGACCTCTCTCCCCGGCTGCATACAGAGCGCCTTCACGAGCAAAGACCCGGACCGGTTCCCGGCCAAAGTCCTTCCAGTGCAGGGACTCATAGGCCGCTGCGCCTTCCTGGATGCCCAGGATGTACCTGTACTCCCTCCCGCCGGTGTGGAAGTACACCTCGAAATCCGACGGTCCTGAAGAGCATCTCTCATCGTACAGGAAGGGGGCACATCCGGACCGGGCCACCGCGTCAGCCCCGCCGCCCGCAGCGGCATGGAGAAGACAGCGGAACGCCTGCAGCACAGTGGACTTCCCGCCGCCGTTTGCCCCGAATACCGCTGACACCGGCAGCAGAAGCTCCCCTCTCGTCCCTGTGAGCAGGGAATCCGTGAACTCCGGGAGCTGCG
>CAYYHY010000207.1:0-5093 GCA_964471855.1 uncultured Oscillospiraceae bacterium
CGTTCATCATGAACTTCATGTTGCCGGTGCCGCTGGCCTCCTTGCCGGCGGTGGAGATCTGCTCCGAGAGCTCGGAGGCGGGCATCAGCTTCTCCGCCAGGGAGACCCGGTAGTTCTCCAGGAACACCACCTGCAGACGGTCCCGGCAGACGGGATCCTGCGCCACCTCCCGGGCCAGGGAGTTGATGAGCTGGATGATCTCCTTGGCCACATGGTAGCCGGGGGCCGCCTTGGCGCCGAAGAGGAAGGTCTGGGGCTGCATGTCCATGTTCGGGGAGTCGTGGAGCTGCAGGTAGAGGCCGATAATGTGCAGCACGTTGAGCAGCTGCCGCTTGTACTCGTGGAGCCGCTTCACCTGGACGTCAAAGATGGCGTCGGTGTTCAGCATGACGCCGGTCTCCCGGCCCACATAGGAGGCGAAGCGGAGCTTGTTCGCCCGCTTGATCTCCCCCAGGCGCTCCAGCACGGCGGGGTCGTCCGCACCCTTCTCAAAGTCCCGCAGGGCCTCGGGGTGGAGCAGATAGGCGTCGGAGCCGGTGACGGAGCGGATGAGGCTGTCCAGTCCGGGGTTGATCTGGGACAGCCAGCGGCGGTGGTCAATGCCGTTGGTGACATTCTTGAACTTGTCCGGATCCACCAGGTAGGCGTCGTGGAAGACCTCCCGGCGCAGGATGTCGGAGTGGAGGGCGGAGACGCCGTTGATGGCCTGACAGGCGCAGACGCACAGGTTGGCCATGCGGACCTCCCCGTCCCAGATGATGGCCATGAAGCCGATGCGGCCCAGGTCGTTGCCGTAGCGGCTGCGGAGCTCCCCCTCGTAGCGGCCGGAGATCTCCCGCAGGATGTGCCAGATGCGGGGGAGCAGATTCTCAATGAGGGTCTGAGGCCAGCGCTCCAGGGCCTCGGCCAGGATGGTGTGGTTTGTATAGCACACGGTGTGGGTGACGATGTGCCAGGCCTCGTCCCAGCTGTAGCCCTCGTCGTCCAGCAGGATGCGCATCAGCTCGGGGATGACCAGGGCGGGGTGGGTGTCGTTGATCTGGATCACGTGCTTCTCGTGGAAGTTGCGCAGGGTCCCGTACTGGGCCCGGTGCTGGCGCACGATGGACTGCACGGTGGCGGAGACAAAGAAGTACTGCTGCTTGAGGCGCAGGGACTTGCCCTCGTAGTGGTTGTCATCGGGATAGAGCACCTTGGCGATGACCTCCGCCATGGCCTGCTGCTCCACCGCCTTCAGGTACTCCCCCCGGGAGTAGAGGGACATGTCCACCGGCACCGGGCTCTTGGCGTCCCACAGACGCAGGGTGTTGGTGTGGCGGGTCTCGTAGCCGGCAATCACCATGTCCCGGGGGATGGCCAGCACGGTGGTGTAGCCCACATGCTCGGGGTGGTTGCTGCCGTCCTCGTCCCAGTGGTCCACCACCTGGCCGCCGAAGTGGACCTCCTCCACCTCGTCCAGCTTGGGGATGAGCCATGCGTCCCCCAGACCCAGCCAGTTGTCCGCCAGCTCCACCTGGCGCCCGTCGATGATCTTCTGCTTGAAGATGCCCAGCTCGTAGCAGATGGAGTAGCCGGTGGCGGGGATCTCCAGGGTGGTCATGGAGTCCAGATAGCAGGCGGCCAGGCGGCCCAGGCCGCCGTTGCCCAGACCGGCATCCGGCTCAGACTCGAACAGATCGGCGGCGGAGAATCCCAGACCGTCCAGAGCCTCCTTCAGGGGGGTCAGCAGACCCAGGTTGTAGGCGTTCTTCTCCAGCGAGCGGCCCATGAGGAACTCCAGGGACAGGTAGTGGACCTGCCGCTCCTGGTTCTCCCAGGCCCGGTTCTCGGTCTCGATCTGGCGGCGGGACATGATGTCCCGGAGCACCAGGGCGCAGGCCTTGAACATGTGGAAGTTGGTGGCGTCCTCCACGGTGCGGCCGAAGTTGCGCTGGAGCTTGCCGACAATCATGTCGGTGAGCTGTTCCTTCGTATATTCAACGTTTTCAGACATGGTTGACCTCCTGTCAGGTTCCGGAAACTGGTCCGGACATGAAAAAGCCCCGTGCGGGGCGTACTGTGCAGTCATGGTGCGGGAAACGTTCCCTTCCCGGGTCCCGCGGCACACCATTCTAGCAGAATCCATCCGCGGCGTCAACGGAAAGCGTCCGCAAATACGGCTGATTCCAGGGCTTCTGCGGCGGTTTTTCCTCTGTTCTGTACAGTTTCAGACCGTTTTCCCCCGTCCGTCCCGGGAAAACGCTCTTGCAAAGCGGGGGCGGTCCGTGATACAATTCCTGTCTGCGCCGCAGGGGCATCCCCGCGGTCTCCTGCCTATCCTGATCTCAAGCGAGGTGCGCCGCATGGCATCAAAGAAGAGTTCCGCCGGGGGCGCCCCGGGCCGTCCCCTGGCACAGAGCAGGCGGGCGGTCTTCCTGGAGGGTGTCCAGGCCGGCATTCCCATCGGGCTGGGCTATTTTGCTGTCGCGTTTTCCCTGGGCATCGCAGCAAAGACGGCGGGGCTCAATGCATTTCAGGGCTTTCTGATCAGCGCCCTGGGCAACGCCTCCGCAGGGGAGTATGCGGTGCTCACCCTCATAGCCGCCAACGCCACCTATCTGGAACTGGCCGCCGTCACCTTCATCACCAACGCCCGCTATCTCCTCATGAGCTGCGCCCTCAGCCAGCGGATGTCCCCGGACATGCCGCTGCGGCACCGGCTCCTGGTGGGCTACTACATTACGGACGAGCTCTTCGCCATTGCCATCGCCCGGCCGGGGAACATTGACCCCTGGTACTCCTACGGGGCCATCTGCATCGCCGCCCCCTGCTGGGCCTTCGGCACCGCCGCCGGCGTTCTGGCTGGAAATGCCCTGCCTGTGCAGCTGGCCAGCGCCTTCAGCGTGGCGATCTACGGCATGTTCCTGGCTATTATCATACCCGCCGCCCGGAAGGACCGGGTGGTGGCCGGTCTGGTGCTGATCTCCTTCGGGGCCAGCTGGGCCTTCTCCGCCCTGCCTCCCCTCTCTTCCCTCTCCAGCGGAACCCAGACCATTCTCCTTACGGTGGCCATCTCCTCTGCCGCCGCACTGCTTTTTCCGGTCAGACAGCAGAACAGCGGGGAGGAAGCGGGATGACACACAACATCTATATCTACCTGGCCGTCATGGCCCTGGTCTCCTTCGCCATCCGGGTCATCCCTCTGACCCTGCTGCGCAGGCAGATCAAAAGCCAGTTTATCCAGTCCTTCCTCTACTATGTCCCCTATGTGACCCTGGCGGTGATGACAGTGCCCGCCATCGTCCACGCCACCCAGAGTCCGGTCTCCGGGGCCGCCGCCCTTGTGGTCGGCATCGCCGCCGCCTGGCTGGGGGCGGGGCTCTTCCCCGTGGCCGTCCTGTGCTGCCTCACTGTCTACATCATCGAGATGTTCCTCTGACTCTCTCCAGGGTGCAGGTCTCCGGCCTGCGCCCTGTTTTTCTGCCCGAAATTCCCGGAGATTATACAACCCGCCTCCGGCGCCTGTCAAGAACTGGAACCGGCGGTCCTTCACTGGATTCCCCGATCTGGTATCATAAAATTTTATGAATCTGGCGCTTTTTTCAGACCAGAGCCGGTGTATACTGTTGCAGAACGAAGGTCTGCGCAGATCTCCTGACAATCTCTGCTCCAGGAGAGACCTTTCATGAAAACATCCTCACAGATCCGGCGTCTGACCGCCGCCGCACTCGGCGCGGCTCTCGTCTGCATCGCCACCCGCATCTTCCAGATCCCCATTCCCCTGGGCTACGCCCACCTGGGCAACAGCATGATTCTGCTTTTTTCTTACTGGTGCAGCCCCTGGACCGCGGCAGCCGCCGCCGGCACCGGCTCCGCCCTGGCGGACCTGCTGAGCTTTCCGGAGTGGGCTCTGCCCACCCTGCTGATCAAGTCCTTCATGGGACTGGCCGCCTCCGCGCTCATGAGGGCGGGGTCCTCCAGCCCCTCCCTGCGCTCCCTCCGGGTTCTGCTGGGCAGCGCAGCGGGAATCCTGATCATGATCGCCGGCTACTTCCTGGCCGGGACCGTCATGTACGGCTCCCTGGCCTCCGGCGCCGCACAGATTCCCGGCCTGGCGGCGGAGGGGGCGGCAGGCATCATTCTGTTCTACGTCATCGCAGGCGCACTGGAAGCGGCGGGTGTCCGGAAACATGTCCAGCATCAGGAGTGATTCCCCTTGTCCAGCGAACACAACCACCAGAAGAAGATCGCCGTCATCAACGACCTCAGCGGATTCGGCCGCTGCTCCATCGCAGTGGCGCTGCCCCTGATCTCCCACCTGGGGGTGCAGTGCTGCCCCCTGCCCACGGCAGTCTTTTCCAACCACACCGGCTTTCCCAGCTTCTACTTCGACGACCGGACGGAGGGCATGGCCCCCTTCATGGCGGAGTGGAAGAAGCTGGGTCTGGAGTTTGAGGGCATCCTCACCGGTTTCCTCGGCTCCGCCCGGCAGATCGGACTGGTGGAGGACTTCCTCCGCAGCTTCACCACGGAGCGCACCACGGTCATTATCGACCCTGTCATGGGGGACTACGGAAAGCCCTACGCCACCTATACGCCGGAACTGTGCCGGGAGATGGGACGGCTGGTGCAGTACGCCCATGTGCTCACCCCCAACCTGACCGAGGCCTGCATCCTCACAGGCCGCCCCTACCAGGAGAAGTTCTCTGAGGCGGAGCTGGAGGACATGGCAAAGCGCCTCTGCGACCGGGGGCCTGCCAGAGTTGTGTTCACAGGCGTGGACCGGGGCACGTATCTGGAAAACTACTGCTATGAGCGCGGCAGCGGTCCCCGCATCGTCCGCACCCGCCGGGTGGCGCCCCAGCGCTCCGGCACGGGGGACGTCTTCTCCTCCATTGTGGCGGCTGGGGCGGTAAAGGGCGTCTCCTTCGCCGACAGCGTCCGTACGGCGGCAGAGTTTATCCGCCGATGCCTCATCCGCTCCTCCGAGCTGGATATCCCTGTAACAGACGGGGTCTGCTTCGAAGAAGTGATCCAGACCCTCCATTTCTGACCGGTCCCTGTGTCCGGCATGTGAAAAAGCAGCACCGAAGGAGCTTCTCCCCCGGTGCTGC
>CAYYHY010000208.1:0-4978 GCA_964471855.1 uncultured Oscillospiraceae bacterium
GGCCGGACTGGAAACTGCAGGTGCAGATACGTTTTCATTTTGTCTTTTTGAAGAGTGCCGTACACTGTACAGGCACTCTTTTTGGCTGTTCTGCCAACTGATATTGACCTGCGGACGATTGACATTTTTCAAGTTTTGACTACAATGTGTGCGACAGAAAAAGACCCTCAGTCTGCCCGGCGGAAAGTGTTCACAGTTCAATCTGCGCCTGAAACTGACCGTTTATCAGCAGGAATATGCATGTTCATCATGTGTTCCAGCTTCTCATTATGCTGTGAAGCGCTGTGTATCCAAGGTCAGATTCCCGTCTCTGCTCCGATGTGCTCCTGAGCTGCAGAGGAGAAGAGACAGATGAAGGCTGAAAGAGACACCCGGCAGATGTTCTCCGCCTCTGTGTTTCTGATCTGAACAAAATCTGAACAGAAGCCGGAGGCTGAAGGTCTGACCCCTGCAGCGGACAGCAGGACCTGCAGGCTGGTCAGAAGGGTGCTCCTGCAGAACGGAACAGACGGCCGGATCTGACCGCCGGTCTCCTTCCTCTTCCCTGCGGCCGGCTCCGCGGGGATGCGGGAACCAGCCCGTAACTGGCAGGCATGGGTCTGTGTTTCCTGCTGATCTGTCTGCTTTCTCCGGTCCTCCCCGTCAGGACGGAAGACGGGTGTCCTCCCGGCCGGCGCCCTGCCTGCACAGGCGGGCGGGGTCTGCTGTTTAATGACCGGGAACCGTGCTGTATTCCAGGAAGGTGATCTTGGTGCAAAGCAATCTCTTCGGTGCCGCCATAGCGTTCTTCATCGGCGCTGCCATAGCGGCAGCGGGGTATTTCCTGAGCCGGCACATGCTGCTGAAGAATCCCTCCCGCTACTCCGCTGTGGAGATCGTCAAGAACATCCTGACTGTGGTGTATCTGGTCGCCCTGTTCCTGATTGGTCCCCGCACCCCCTGGGACCGGATGTGGCTGCTGATCGGCGGCTGTCTGGGTCTGACACTGCCCATGATCTGGTTTACATACAGGCTGGTGCAGCTGAACAATTCGCTGCACAAAAAGGAGGACTCTTCAGATGAGTGAGTCGAAGGTCATATTCCGCCTCTTCGGACTGCTGGATGTGACAGGCGAAGTGGTCATGATGTGGGTCATTCTTGCCGTGGCGCTGGTTCTGTCTCTGCTGGCAAGGCACAGCCTGAAGGAGCGGCCGGGGAAGTTCCAGAACATCATAGAGGCGGGCATCGAAGCCCTGGACAACTTCTTCCAGGGACTGCTGGGCAGGGAGAAGGCCAGGAAGTTCTTCCCCTTCCTCGCCTCCCTCTTCATCTTCATCGCCTTCGCCAACTACTCGGGTCTGTTCCCCGGGGTAGGTCTCACCGACTACGCCAAGGCTCCCACCTCCTCCCTGTCCGTGACCCTGGGGCTGGGCATCGTTGTCTTCTGCTACCTGCAGATCTCGGGTCTGCGGTGCGGCGTGAAGCACTACTTCAAGCGCTTCGTAAGTCCCATGTTCTTCATGCTCCCCCTCCTGGTGCTGGATGAGATCATCAAGCCCGCCTCCCTGGCCCTGCGTCTGTTCGGCAACATCTTCGGGGAGGAGATGGTGACGGAGGAACTGTACAACATATTCCCCATCGGGGTCCCCATCGTAATGATGGTGCTGTCCCTTCTCTTCTGCGGTCTTCAGGCTGTCGTCTTTACCATGCTCACTTCCATCTACCTGGACGAGGCTACAGAGCTTGAGTGAAGACCCCGGCTCCTGAAACCCTGCTGTTCCTTTCCGGGACACCCGTCCTGGAGCGCGGCATGTATCTGCAGCCCTGCACGGCTGCGACCTGCATCCGGTTCCCCCGGCAGTCCCGGTGACCTGTTCCATCCACCCGCTTGAATAAAAAAGGAGATCCTAACCGATGAAGTCTGAAATCATTGCCATCGCCGCCGCTCTCGCCATCGCATGCAGCACCATAGCGCCGGCTGTCGCCCAGGGTCTGACCGCCAAGACGGCCATGGAGAGCATCGCCCGCCAGCCGGATGCGGCCAAGGACATCCGCTCCACCCTGATCATCGCCCTCGCCCTCATGGAGGCCCTCACCATCTACGGTCTTCTGATCGCCTTTATGCTGGTATCCAAGATCTGAGGTTTCCGCCATGACGATACAGGCATCTGTTGTCATATGGACTGTCCTGTGCTTCATTCTGCTGGTCCTGATCCTGAACAACCTGCTGTTCAAGCCGGTGCTGGAGATCATGGACAGGCGGAAGGCCCGCATTGAGAACGCCGCAAAGAAGCAGGCGGAGTATGACCGCATGGCACAGGAGCATGAGGCTCTGCTGGCGCAGGCGCGCCGGGAGGAGCTGGAGAAGCAGAAGAAACAGGTGAACGAGGAGCTGGACAGGATCCGCACCGACGGCCGGGCCCAGCTGATGGCCGCCAACGAGGCCCGGCTCCACCGGGTGGTGGACTACCGCTACCAGGCCCAGGCGGAATGCATCGACCTGCTGGCCACCCTGAGCGAGCATGCAGACGAGCTGGCCGTATCTTTTGCAGAGAGCCTGACCAGGTGAGAGAGACATGGAGATTCAGTACGTTATCATAAACTTTCTGATCCTGGCCGCCATCGTGGTGCTGGCAGGGCGGAAGATCGCCGTGCGCATGCTGAAGGGACGCCGGGAACAGATCAGCAGCGAGCTGGACGAGGCGGAACGGATTGAAAACAGCCCGCCCCCGGAGTTCCCGGACGTAAATACCCAGCTGTCCATACCCGGGGACAGCGATGCCATCCGCGAGGCTCTGGAGGAGGAGCGCTCCGACCTGGAGAACCAGCTGTCCGAGATCCAGGCCTTCGGGGACCGGGAGTGCCGGGAGACCTACCGGGTCCTGGTGGGGAAGACAAAGGTCAAGTTCTACAACGTGATGCGCAGAAAGGTGGAGCAGACCTTCTCCCGTGAGCCCTACCTCAGCCGCATCCGCGCCATGGAGTCTGACATGGTGGACGAGATCCTCCAGAGGATCGAGCTCACCCCCGGGGACATGGCCTACCTGTGCTACCACGGTGTGCTGTACGTGACCCTGACCTCCGCCTTTGAGCTGGACCAGGCGCTGGTGGACCGGGTGGACAAAGCTACCACCGAACTCCTGAATACAGTGAACGGCAAGACCAGCCTCTGGGTGCGCCAGGATCCCTCCTTCATCGGCGGTCTGCGCCTGCGCATCGGAGACACCGTATACGACTACACAGTGGCAGAGCAGCTCTACCACTATGAACAGAGCCTCAGCCGCGGCCCCGTCCGCACCAGCGAGCCCGCCAGGGAGTTCCTGGAGGAGTTTGCCGAGAAGGCCGCCGCTGTAAAGCCCCAGATCTACGTGTACCAGCTGGGCCGGGTCCTGCAGATATCCGACGGCATCTGCTGGATGGACGGCATCGCCGACATCATGTACGGCGAAGTGCTGGAGTTTGAAAACGGTCAGCGGGGCATGGTGCTGGATATCCAGCCAGAGCGCGTGGGCTGCGTGGTGTTCGGGGAGTACGAGGGCATCGAGAGCGGCAGCAGAGTCCGCCGGGTAGGCCGCATCGCCTCTGTCCCTGTAGGAAAGGCCCTGCTGGGCCGGGTTGTCAGCGCCATCGGCGATCCCGTCGACGGCGAGGGCTACATCGCCGCCGAGGACAGGCGCCCCGTGGAGTGCCCCTCCCCCGGCATCCTGGACCGGGCCGCCGTCAGCAGGCCCATGCACACCGGCGTCAAGGCCATTGACGCCCTGGTCCCCATCGGCCGCGGCCAGCGGGAACTGATCATCGGCGACCGTCAGACAGGCAAGACCTCCCTGGCTGTGGACGCCATTATCAACCAGAAGGGCAAGGACACCATCTGCATCTACGTGGCCATCGGTCAGAAAGAGACCACAGTGGCAGAGATCAGAGAGCGCCTGGAGCAGCACGGGGCCATGGAGTATACAACCATCGTGGCCGCCAGCGCCTCCGGCTCCGCAGCCGCCCAGTACATCGCCCCCTTCTCCGGCACCGCCATGGCCGAGTACTTCATGCAGCAGGGAAAGGACGTCCTCATCGTCTACGACGACCTGTCCAAGCACGCGGTGGCCTACCGGGAACTCTCCCTGCTTCTGCACCGGCCCTCCGGCCGCGAGGCCTACCCGGGCGACATCTTCTACCTCCACTCCCGTCTGCTGGAGCGTTCAGCCCAGCTCTCCGAGGAACTGGGCGGCGGGTCCATCACGGCCCTTCCCATTATCGAGACCCTGGCCGGAGACATCTCCGCCTACATCCCCACCAACGTGATCTCCATCACCGACGGACAGATCTTCCTCTCCAGCGAGCTGTTCAACGAGGGCCAGCGCCCCGCCATCGACGTGGGACTCTCCGTGTCCCGTGTGGGCGGTGCAGCCCAGACCCCTCTCCTGAAACAGATGTCAGCCAGCCTGCGCACACGCCTGGCCCAGTACCGGGAACTGGCAGACTTCACCCAGCTGGGCGCCGATGTGGACGAGAGCACAAAAAAGACCCTCGACTCCGGAGCCCGCCTGATGCAGGCCCTTCGCCAGGGCAGATTCGCACCGCTGGAAGACTGGAAACAGGCTCTGCTCCTGTTCGCCGTCACCGAGGGCTTCGCCTCCGGCGTGTCCCTGGACAACATGGACGGCTTTGAGCGCGGTCTGTATGCATACTTCGATATCCGCTGCCCCGCCCTCCGGGACCAGCTGAAAACAGGAAAGAAACTCACCCCTGAACAGCTGGATGACCTCCGGGCCGCTCTGAAGGAGTTCCAGGCAACCCTGTGAACATGGCGTGTCCATGTATACAGACAGCCTCTCCTTCATTCTCATCCCCTCCGCCCGCCTGTCCCTGTCCATGGGTTTCCAGCCGCAGCACCCCGCAGACACCGGCTGATCCCGCCCCTGCACTGCTTCGAGTCACAGTGACTTCCCGGCGTTCCACCCGTCCCCGGTTCTGCACCCCCGGTCCCTCCCGGGACCGGCCA
>CAYYHY010000209.1:0-4974 GCA_964471855.1 uncultured Oscillospiraceae bacterium
TGGAGGCCGAATTTCCAGCTGCTGAGGGCGGTTTCCAGCCTCTGGAAGAAGGCCGATTGTACAAAGCAACCAAAAAGTTATAAAAAACCCTGCATGTTTTCGTAAAATCCAACTGCAGAGGGTGGATAAATTTTCCACCTTCCCGGAATCTCCAAAACGGTGCACAATACAGTTGCCATATATTGGGAGAATTGCCAGATTCTGAGTTTCAGGCTCTCCCATTAGCGGCGGGACTTCCGGTCCGGCTCGCAGGGGCGCTCCGGAGGAAGAGTACGCAACAGGCATTTAAGACAGCACGCAGGAGGTAATTAACGAATGAAATTCAAGAGAGTCCTTGCCCTTGCATTATCCGCGGCCATGATGGCCGGACTGCTGGCAGGCTGCGGTAACAGCGGCAGCAGTTCCGGCACCGGCGGAAGCTCCGGCGGCGGCAGCAGCACATCCCAGCCTGCCGGCTCCGGTTCCGGTTCCGGGTCGGGATCCGGATCCCAGTCCACTGGAGGCTCCAGCTCCTCCGGCCAGACGTCCGCACCCTCCAGCAGCGGCGGTCCCAGCACAGCTGCCGGCAGCTGGAAGGTCACCTGCCCCTGGGCCCCTGACGGCGTAGCCTCCATGGTCAGCCAGAAGGCGGCCGCCAAATCCGTCGACTACTCCTCAGACATCACCCTGGTCGCCGAGGCCATCAAGGGCGATGCCGCCACCGTCAACACCTGGGTCATGGACACCGAGGCAAACGACCCCGAGCTGGTATTCGTGGGTGAAGGTCTTCTGTCCATCACCTCCATCCTGGATCCTGCAAAGATGAAGTTCACTGCTGACGACTTCGTCTATGTGGAGAACCTGTACAGCTCCATCTTTGTCCTCTCCGCCTCTGCGGATCTGAACATCAACAACATCGCCGACCTGGAAGCCTATGTGGCTGAGGGCAACGACATCAGCGTAGCCGTCAACGGCGCCACCGGGTCCGAGGCCTTCCTGGCCGCCGCTCTCTTCGGAAAGATGGGCGCCGGCGAGCACCTGAAGCTCACCCCGTACCAGTCCGCTGCCGAGGCCGCCCAGGCTGTCTCCAGAGGCGAGACTTCCTTCGCCGTCTCCCACCAGTCCCAGATCCTTGAGGCCTTCGAGCAGGGCAGCGTGACCGTCCCCTGCGCCTTCGATGAGAAGGCCATCGACCACGGCCCCTTCGAGGGTGTTGAAGGCGTTGGCGAGAAGGGCTATCCCTACTTCCGCAACCGCTGCTTCATCATGGCCCGCGCCGGCACCGACGAGGCCGCCGTGCAGGATCTCCGCGATCTGTATGACGCCATCCTCGACGACGAGGAAATGGTGACCTGGCTGCAGGACACCATGCTCCTGGAAGTGGACAAGATGTCCCAGGAGGATGTGGACGCCCACGTGGAGAACGTGCAGAACATCGTCAACGAATACAAGGATATTGTTGCCGGCTGACACCGGACTTCGGAGGGGAGCGGAGACCGTGCCGCTCCTCTCCTGTGCTTTCAAGCAAATTCATTGATAAAGGAGGATGAATTTGTATGAAGGAATCCAGCAGCTTTGCTGAGAAACTGGCGTCCATCAAGATACGCTACCCTGTGGATCTGACAGTGGGCATTGTCTTTGCGGCGCTCGGTCTGGCCATCAGGGCCATCATTCCCAGCCAGGTTGTTATCTCCGAAAAGGACGTGGTGAACGGCCGCGCCTTCCCGGAACTTCTGGCCATGCTCATGCTGTTCTGCAGCGCGCTGCTGATTGCCCGGGAGGTGTTCAAGCTCGCCACCCACCGGCCTGTGGAGTGGAAGGAACTCAACCTGTGGACCGAGTTCAAGGCCCTGTGCATCTTCGCCATCTTTGTAGGCTTCTTCCTGCTGGCCAAGCTGACCAACTGGTTCCTGGTGGGAGCGATCTTCTGCTGTCTGGGCTTCCTCATCTACTTCCGCTGCAGGAAGCCCCTCTACTATGTAATCACCCTGACCTTCGCTGTGGCAATCTGGGCTGCATTCCGGTTTGTCCTGCACGTGGATTTCTGAGGAGGAAATCGCCATGATGCAGTATATCGGCCCCGCAACCGGGCTTCTCTTTACCGTACAGAATATCCTGTGGATCAACATCGGGGTGTTCATCGGCGCCGTGTTCGCTGCAATCCCCGGACTCAGCGTCATCCTGTGCGTTATTCTGTTCCTTCCTCTCACCTATACAATGTCCGCCATCCCCGGCATGATGTTCCTTCTGGGCATCTACTGCGCCGGCGGCTACGGCGGCAGCGTATCCGCCATCCTGATCAATACGCCCGGCACGCCCCACGCGGCCGCCACCATGCTGGACGGGTATCCCCTGTCCCAGCAGGGGCGCACCAAGGCGGCCCTGAAGATCGCCCTCTACGCCTCCACCTTCGGCGGCGTGTTCTCCGCCCTCACGCTCCTGTTCCTGGGTCCCCAGGTGGCCAAGATCGCCGCCCAGCTGGGCACGGCTGAGTACACCATGGTGTGCGTGTTCGGCCTGACCATCATCGCCGGCGTATCCGGCAAGAGCATCATCAAGGGCATGATCGCAGCCAGTCTCGGTCTGCTCATCTCCTGCATCGGCACAGACCCCATGACCAGCTACGACCGCTTCACCTTCGGCAACGACCGGCTCTACCTGGGCCTGGACCTGGCAGTCTGCCTGATCGGCCTCTTCGCCCTGGTGGAAGTGCTGGCCAAGTCGGAAAAGAGCCTGGACGAGCTGAACATGCGGGCCAAGATGGTGAATGACGACGGAACCATCACCAAGGAGGAGCGCAAGCGGATGCGCCTGCCCGTGCTGGTCTCCTCCATCATCGGCGTCATCGTGGGCATCATCCCCGGCACCGGAGCCTCCGAGGCCTCCTGGATGAGCTACAACACCGCCAAGAACATGTCCAAGCACCCGGAGGAGTTCGGACACGGCTCGGTTGAGGGCATCGCCGCCGCAGAATCCGCCAACAACGCGGTGACCGGCGCCACCCTGATCCCCCTGCTGACCCTGGGCATCCCCGGAGACGGCACGGTGGCCATCATGCTCTCCGCCCTGATGATCAACGGCCTCAACCCCGGACTCAGCCTGTTTACCACAGACGGCGACATCATGTACGCCATCATGCTGGGCCTGATCCTGGTCAACATCTTCATGCTGCTCCAGGGCAAGTTCCTCACGCCTCTCTTTGCCAAGGTGGTTTCCGTACCCCAGGAGATCCTGACGCCGATTATCGTCATGTTCTGCTTTGCCGGGGCCTACTCCGTCAATGAGAACTACTTTGACGTGGGGGTCGCCCTGGTCTTCGCCGCCCTGGCCTGGATTCTCCGCAAGCTGGACATGCCCGCCGTGCCCATCCTCTTGGGTTTGGTCCTGGGGCGCATGACCGAAGTCAACTTCCGCAGAGCGCTTCTTATATCTGATGGCAATTTTTCAATATTCTGGTCCAGCATCTACTGCAAGATCTTCATCGTTCTGATCGTTGTCGCCATCTTCTTCATCGTGCGCAGCAAGATGAAGGAGAAGACAGCCGCCCAGGCAAAGCAATAAGCAGGAGGAAACTGATATCATGGCCAGCAACATCGTCTTCTACTTTACCGACCAGCAGCGCTGGGACACCTGCGGCTGCTTCGGCCAGCCCCTGAACATCACCCCCTGCCTGGACCAGCTGGCGTCCGAGGGCGTCAAGTTCGACAACGCCTTCTCCCCCCAGCCGGTGTGCGGTCCCTGCCGGGCCCTGTTCCAGACCGGGAAGTACCCCACGGAGACCGGCTGCTTCCGCAACAACATCATGCTCCCCTCCGGCGTCAAGACTCTGGCGAACTACATTGAGGAGGCCGGATACGAGACCGCCTACGTGGGCAAGTGGCACCTGGCCTCCGACGGGGAACTGGAGAAGCCCCCTGTCATCGACCACACGGTGACCGCGGTCCCCCTGGAGTTCCGGGGCGGCTACACCGGCTTCTGGCGCACCGCCGACGTGCTGGAGTTCACCTCCCACGGCTACGACGGCTGGGTGTTCGACGAGAACAACCGGCGCATCGACTTCAAGGGCTACCGGGCCGACTGCATCGCAGACTTCGCCCTGGAGTTCCTGGACCAGTACGACGGGAAGAAGCCCTTCTTCCTTACGGTGAGCCAGATCGAGCCCCACCACCAGAACGACCACAAGCACTACGAGGGTCCCGTTGGGTCGAAAGAGCGCTTTAAGGACTTCGTCCTCCCCCACGACCTGGAGGTGCTGAAGGGCAACGCCGCCGAGGAGTACCCGGACTACCTGGGCCAGTGCGCCAGCCTGGACGAGAACCTGGGACGGATCATTGCAAAGCTGAAGGAGAAGGGTCTGTACGAGGATACCATCATCATCTTCGCCTCCGACCACGGCTCCCACTTCATGACCCGCAACCGGGACAGCCACCTGAACGGCTACGACGACTACAAGCGCACGGGCCACGACGCCGCCCTCCATGTCCCCCTGGTGATCGCCGGAGGACCTTATAAAGGAGGAAAGACCGTCACGGACCTGGTGTCCACCGAGAGCCTGCCCAAGACCATCCTGGCCATGGCCGGCGTGGACGTGGGGGATGCCATGATCGGGGAGAACCTGCTGGACGTGGTCCAGGGGAAGACAGAGGGCAGGGCCAACGAGGTCTTCGCCCAGATCTCCGAGAGCCGCTGCGGCCGCTGCATCCGCACCCCGGACTGGCTCTACGCCGTATACGCCCCCGGCGTCAACGGGGGCGAGGCAGCCGCCTCCGATGTCTACGCAGACGACTACATGTACGACCTGCGGAAGGACCCCTGGCAGCTGAACAACATCGTCGCAGACCCGGCTTATGCAGAGGCCAAAAAGGATCTGCGGGCCCGTCTCCTGGACTGGCTTGAAAAGGCGGAGGGCGTCCGGCCGGTGATCACAGACTGATCCCCCCGGAGACCCCCGGACAGCAAAAAACGCAGGCGCGGAGCCGTGACATCCCGTCATGG
>CAYYHY010000210.1:0-4961 GCA_964471855.1 uncultured Oscillospiraceae bacterium
TGCTGCGGCTGTGCTATATTCCTATCAACCTGCTGGGTTAATCTGTTGCAAGGAGGGGAGCAGCATGAAGAACGACTTCCTGGATTACATCCGGAACAACTTCCGCTGCGGCCGAATGTGCCGTTCCCGGACCGTAGATTCAGTCCGGGGGACTTACTGCGCCCTCTGACACTGCCCAGGGGGGCAGTGTACCTGCTGAATCTTCATGTCCGGGAGCCTGATTTTTTCAGAGCTCCCGTTTTTCATGCCCGCAGAGCCGGGTGCTTAAATTCTTTGAAAGAGGTATCTTGTAATGAGCTACAAGTTTGAAACCCTTCAGCTCCATGTGGGTCAGGAGCAGGCCGATCCCGCCACCGATTCCCGGGCAGTGCCCATCTACCAGACCACTTCCTACGTGTTCCACAACTCCGCCCATGCGGCGGCCCGCTTCGGCCTGACTGATCCGGGCAACATCTACGGGCGCCTCACCAACTCCACCCAGGACGTGCTGGAGAAGCGGATTGCGGCTCTGGAGGGCGGCGTGGCCGCTCTGGCGGTAGCCTCCGGCGCGGCGGCCGTCACCTACACCATCGAGGCCCTGGCCCAGGCGGGGGACCACGTGGTGGCCCAGAAGACCATCTACGGCGGCAGCTACAACCTGCTGGCCCACACCCTGCCCCAGTTCGGCGTAAACACCACCTTCGTCAACATCCACGACCTCACCGAGGTGGAGAACGCCATCCAGGACAACACCAAGGCCCTGTACATTGAGACCCTGGGCAACCCCAACTCCGACATCCCCGACATCGACGCCCTGGCGGAACTGGCTCACAGCCACGGCATCCCCCTGGTTATCGACAACACCTTCGGCACCCCCTATCTGATCCGGCCCATCGAGCACGGCGCAGACATTGTGGTCCACTCCGCCACCAAGTTCATCGGCGGCCACGGCACCACCCTGGGCGGCATCATCGTGGACTCCGGCAAGTTCGACTGGAAGGCCAGCGGCAAATACGCCCCCATTGCAGAGGCCAACCCCAGCTACCACGGCATCTCCTTCGTGGACGCCGCCGGTCCCGCCGCCTTCGCCACCTACTGCCGGGCCATCCTGCTCCGGGACACCGGCGCCACCATCTCCCCCTTCGCCGCCTTCCTGCTGCTGCAGGGCGTGGAGACCCTGTCCCTGCGCCTGGAGCGCCACGCGGAGAACACCAAGAAGGTCGTGGAGTACCTGGCGGCTCACCCCCTGGTGGAGAAGGTCAACCACCCCTCTCTGCCGGACCATCCGGACCACGCCCTGTACCAGAAGTACTTCCCCAGGGGCGGCGCCTCCATCTTCACCTTCGACATCAAGGGCGGCACGGCTGAGGCCCACAAGTTCATCGACAGCCTGGAGATCTTCTCCCTGCTGGCCAACGTGGCGGACGTGAAGAGCCTGGTCATCCACCCGGCCACCACCACCCACTCCCAGCTCACCGCCGAGGAACTGCTGGATCAGGACATCCACCCCAACACCATCCGCCTGTCCATCGGCACCGAGCACATCGACGACATCATCGCCGATCTGGAGAAGGGCTTTGCCGCTCTCCAGTAAGCAGCCGCAGCGCATTCCCCATTAAATCATGTCAGCCATGGAGCCGGCAGCCCCCGCTGCCGGCTCCTTTTCCGTTCCCGGCCGGGAGCAGGCGGCCGCTCTGTACACGGACCCGCCGGAGGGCTATAATGACAGGCAGATTCTGTCCCTGCACCTCTCTGCAGGGGCACCGTGCAGCCAGGTGCGCTGCGCGGCCGCACAGCATTTGCATAAGGAGGAGTGCACTGTGAGCCATCCGCAGCCGGACCCCATAGAGCAGAAGATCCTGGATGTCATCGACAGCCATGCAGAGGAACTGCAGGCCCTGGCGGAGGACATCAGCAGGCACGCCGAGCAGGGGTATCACGAGTACCGCACCGCCGGCATCGTGGCGGACTATTTGAAGAATCTGGGGCTGGAGACCCGGGAGGGCCTGGCCGTCACCGGCGTGAAGGCAGAGATCGGAAAGGGGAACGGACCCAGCATCGCCCTGATCGGCGAACTGGACGGCATCGCCTGTCCCTCCCACCCCCTGGCTGCAGAGAACGGGTATGCCCACGCCTGCGGTCACTGCGACCAGATCGCATGCATGCTGGGGGCCGCTCTGGCGCTCAGCACGCCGGAGGTCGCCGCCGCTCTGGACGGCACCGCTGTCATCTTCGCCGTGCCCGCCGAGGAGTATCTGGACGCCAGCCTCCTGGCGGATGTCCGGGCCTCCCACGGGGTGCGCTGTGCCGGCGGCAAGTGCGAGCTTCTCCGCCGGGGGGAATTTGACCATATCGACATGGCGGTCACCACCCACTCCCTGATGGTGGGCCGGGACTCCGGAGCGGATCTGATGCTGGGCTGCAGCGCCAGCACCGGCTTTATCGGAAAGCGCATCACCATCACGGGCCGGTCCGCCCACGCGGCCGCTGCGCCCCACCTGGGGGCCAACGCCCTCAACGCCGCCTCTCTGGGGATGTCCGCCCTGGGCATGATCCGGGAGACCTTCCAGGAGAAAGACTGCGTCCGGGTGCACGCCTGCTTCCGGGAGGCCGGGGGCGCCATCAACGTAGTCCCCGGCAGAACAGTGGTGGACCTGATGGTGCGGGCCAGCAGCCAGGCCGCCATCGAGGAGACCTCGGAGAAGGTGAACCGCTGCTTCCAGGGGGCCGCCATGGCCATCGGCTGCCAGGCGGAGATCGAGGACACCATGGGCTACATGCCCTGCCCGGAGCGTCTGCCGGAACCGGTCCTGTGGGAGACCGCCGCCCTGCTGGGGGACGGCATCCGCGTCATGAGCATACCGGCCGGGGTCTGCAACCTGGCGAGCACCGACGTGGGGGATCTGCTCAGCGTCATGCCGGTTCTGAACTTCACGTTCGGCGGCAGCACCGGCGCCCTCCACTCCGAGGACTACCGGGTGACCGACCCCGTGACGGCCCGTGTCCTCCCCGCAAAGATGATGGCCCTCCTCACCCTGCGGCTGCTGAGAAACGGCGCCGCCGAGGCGGAGAAGATCCTTGCGGACTACCGGGCGCCTTATACGCCGGAGAGCTACCGCGCCTACGTCGCCAGAATGACCGGACCGGACACATGAGAACAGCAGCCGCAGAGATTTCATCCCTGCGGCTGCTTCATTGCTGTTCTCCGGCTCTGTTTCCTGACCCGGGAGGTTCAGCCGGCGGTGTTCAGTTCCTGTACCGCCTGCACCATGCTCCTTACATACTCTGCAATATGGGGCACGGCGTCCCGGCCGTACCTGGCTGCAATCCTGACGATGGCGCTGCCCACGATGGCCCCGTCGGACAGGGACGCCATCTTCTTCGCCTGCTCCGGAGTGGAGATGCCGAATCCCACTGCACAGGGGATGCCGGGATTGGCCGCCTTTACCAGCTGCACCATGGCCCCTATGTCTGTGGTGATCTCGCTGCGCACCCCGGTGACCCCCAGGGAGGAAACGCAGTAGACGAAGCCCTCCGCCGCCGCTGCGATGGCGGCGATCCTCCCCTCGGAGGTGGGGGCGATGAGGGAGATGAGGTCCAGCCCCCTGGCCCTTGCGGCGGGGGCGAACTCCTCCTTCTCCTCAAAGGGCACATCCGGCAGGATGAGGCCGTCCATGCCGCACTCCCTGGCCCGGTCCATGAAGCGGTCCATGCCGTAGGAGAAGACCACGTTTGCATAGGTCATGAACACCATGGGCACGGTGACGTCCCTGCGGATCTCCTTCACCATGGAGAAGATCCTGTCCGTGGTGGTGCCTGCGCTGAGGGCGCGGACATTGGCGCTCTGAATGACAGGACCCTCCGCCGTGGGGTCGGAGAAGGGGATGCCCAGCTCGATGATGCCGGCCCCCGCCTCCGCCATGGCCCGCACGGCTGCTGCGGTGGTCTCCAGGTCCGGATCCCCGCAGGTAATAAAGGGTATGAACAGCTTTCCGGCCTTGAATGCCTCCTGTATCCGGCTCATTCTCCCAGCTCCTCCCCTCTGTAGCGGGCGATGGCTGCGCAGTCCTTGTCGCCCCGCCCGGAGATGTTGATGACGATGATCTGGTCCTTCCCCATCTTCGGAGCCAGTTCCCTGGCATAGGCCACCGCATGGGCGGACTCGATGGCGGGGATGATCCCCTCCAGACGGCTCATGTACTCGAAGGCGTCCACCGCCTGGGCGTCCGTAATCGCCACGTATTCCGCACGGCCGGTGTCGTGGAGCCATGCATGCTCCGGCCCGATGCCCGGGTAGTCCAGCCCGGCGGAGATGGAGTAGACGGGGGCGATCTGCCCGTACTCGTCCTGGCAGAAGTAGCTCTTCATGCCGTGGAAGATCCCCAGCTTCCCGGTGGCGATGGTGGCCGCGGTCTCAAAGGTGTCCACGCCCCGGCCCGCAGCCTCGCAGCCGATGAGCCGCACGGAGGGCTCGTCGATGAAGTGGTAGAAGGCCCCGATGGCGTTGGAGCCGCCTCCCACGCAGGCGAGCACCGCATCCGGCAGCTTCCCCTCCTTCTCCATCAGCTGCTGGCGGATCTCCCGGGAGATCACCGCCTGGAAATCCCGGACGATGGTGGGGAAGGGATGGGGTCCCATGACGGAGCCCAGGCAGTAGTGGGTGTCCGCTATCCGGCTGGTCCACTCCCGCATGGCCTCGGAGACCGCGTCCTTGAGGGTGGCGGTGCCGGTGGTGACAGGCACCACCTTCGCCCCCAGCAGGCGCATCTTGTATACGTTCAGCGCCTGGCGCCGGGTGTCCTCCTCCCCCATGAACACCACGCACTCCATGTCCATGAGCGCCGCGGCGGTGGCCGTGGCCACCCCGTGCTGACCCGCCCCGGTCTCGGCGATGAGCCGGGTCTTGCCCATCCGCTTCGCCAGCAGGGCCTGGCCCAGCACATTGTTGATCTTGTGGGCGCCGGTGTGGTTCAGGTCCTCCC
>CAYYHY010000211.1:0-4932 GCA_964471855.1 uncultured Oscillospiraceae bacterium
TGTAAAAGGAGGTCCAAGCATTGAGCAAAAAGGCAAGCATCATCACCGGCATTGTGACGGCTGTCCTGATTGCGATAGGAGTGTTCGTATTCGTGCAGGTCAAGACATCCACGTCTACCAGCGAGTTCCAGCTGCGCATGGGGCACGGCCAGGCGGGAGACTCTGAGATCGGCGAAACCATCGCCTACATCTCAGATCTGGTGGATGAGGCGGATGTGGATCTGTCGGTCTCTGTCTATCCCAGCTCCCTGCTGGGTGCTGAGCCCGCCATGATCGAACTGGTGCAGGCCGGCATTCTGGACATGGCCAAGGTCAGCGCCAACACACTCGGGCAGTTCGACGACCGCTACGCCATCTTCTCTCTGCCCTACCTGTTCGTGAGTCAGGACCACTACTACAGGGCCATGGCGAACAGCGAGAAGGTCAGGGAACTGTTCAACGCCACAGCGGATTCGGGATTCATTGCCATTGGCTACTACGCCAACGGAAGCCGCAACTTCTACCTGAAGGACGATGTGGCGGTCACGGATCCCTCTGTGCTGAAGGGGCGCAAGATCCGCAGCATGACCAGCTCCACCTCCATGGAGATGATCTCCGCCATGGGAGGCACCCCCGTCTCCATGGCCTCCGGGGAGACCTACACCGCCCTGCAGATGTCCATTGTGGAGGGAGCTGAGAACACGGAGCTGGCTCTCACGGTGGACAAGCACGAGGAGCTGGTGAAGTCCTACACCTACACGGAGCACCAGTACACGCCGGACATCTACATCATCAGCACCAAGACCTGGAACAAGCTGACGGAGGAGCAGCAGAACGCCCTTCTGGACGCCTTCGTCAAGCTCAACGAAAACTTCGTCGGCCAGTACAACCGCATGATGGAGGAGGCCATTGAAGAGGCGGAGAGCTACGGTGTGCACGTCTACCGGGACATCGACAAGACCGCCTTCATCGAGGCCGTGCAGCCCATCCATGAGGAGTTTGTCAGCCGCGGGGAGGAGTACCAGGCCCTGTTCGATGACATTCAGAGCTATGCCGAGGAGGGGGAAGCAGCATGAAGATTATCAACAAGATCCTGAGCGTTGTCCTCTCCGCCCTGGTGGCCATCATGGTGGCAGTAGTGACCTGGCACGTGGTGGCCCGTCTGATCGGCCATCCCAGCGACTGGACGGATGAGTTTCTCCGCTACTCCATCATCTGGCTGACCATGCTGGGCGCCCCCTACGCCTACGGTCAGAACAAGCACCTGTCCATCAACGTTCTGACCAACCGGTTCAGCGCCAGGGGCAAGATCATCGACAAGATCGTCGTGCATGTCATTGTCCTGATCCTGAGCGTGGTTGTCTTCATCGTCGGCGGCGTCATGGTTACCATGAATGCCGCGGGCCAGTTCTCCGCATCCATGCACCTGCCCATGCAGGTATACTACCTGGGAGTCCCCATAAGCGGCGTGCTGATGGTGCTCTACTGCATCCAGCACATCACGGGACTCCTGAAAGAACTGAAAGAACTGAAGGAGGCATAAGAATATGCAGATTCAGGCTGCTCTGCTGCTGGTGATCAGCTTCTTCCTGCTGCTGTTCTTCGGGGTTCCCGTATCATACAGCATCATCATCTCCGCATTCCTCACCATTACCGCCTTCCTGACACCCCAGTTCGGAACCTTCGTCGCAGCCCAGAATGTCGTCACCGGCGTTGACTCCTTCTCTCTGATCGCCGTGCCCTTCTTTATTCTGGCCGGACTGCTGATGAGCAGCGGAGGCATCGCCAAACGACTGGTCAATCTGGCCATGCTGTTCCTCGGCCGTGTTCCCGGGGCCCTCGCCCTGGCCAACGCCGCCGGCAATGCCATGTTCGGCTCCATCTCCGGTTCCGGCATTGCAGCCGCCACCGCCATCGGCGGCGTCCTGCTGCCCCTGGAGAAGGAGGAGGGATACGACGAGGGGTATTCCGCCGCAGTGAACATCGCAACAGCTCCCGTGGGCCAGCTGATCCCGCCCACCACCGCCTTTATCGTCTTCTCTGCCGCCGCCGGCGGCACCTCCGTAGCCACCCTGTTCATGGCCGGCTGGATTCCCGGCCTCCTCTGGACCGGCTGCTGCATGGTGGTCGCCATGTTCTATGCCTGGAAGCACGGCTACGTCCGCAGCAACCAGCCGAAGCTGACAGGCAAGATTGTCATCAAGACCCTGTGGGAAGCCATTCCCAGCCTGCTGCTGATCGTCATCATCATCGGCGGCATCCTCTCCGGCCAGTTCTCCCCCACCGAGGCCTCCGGCGTGGCTGTGGTCTATGCCCTTCTGCTGTCCGTGGTCTTCTACAGGAGCATCAAGATCTCCGATCTCCCCGGCATCCTTCTTGAGACGGCCAACATGACCACCATTGTCATGCTCATCATCGGCGCGTCCTCGGTTCTCTCCTTCGTCATGTCCTTCACCGAACTGCCGGTCGCCATCAGCTCTCTGGTGCTGGGAATCTCCAACAACCGGATTGTTCTGCTGCTTATCCTCAACATATTCCTGCTTATCGTCGGTACCTTTATGGACATGGCTCCCGCCCTGCTCATTTTCACCCCCATCTTCCTGCCCATTGCCAGAAGCCTCGGCATGAGCGACGTACAGTTCGGCGTGATGATGGTCATGAACCTCTCCGTGGGTACCATTACCCCGCCGGTTGGCAACGTCCTGTCTGTGGGGTGCAGCATTGCCAAGCTCCAGGTGGAGGACGTGATGAAGCGTCTGATGCCGCTGTATGGCGCCATATTTGTGGCGCTGCTGATGGTCACCTTCATACCAGCCTTGAGCGAGTGGCTGCCGACCGTGCTCGGCCTGATGTAGGCTGTCTCTGTCTCTCCGGAAGACAGCCCTGATACAGCGCATATCTCAGGATTGCAGGAAAGGCGGTGATGGTCATGCAGAGCATGGAAACCAGGTGGCTGCACAATCCTCTGGACTCCGACAACACGGTTTTCTACGGGACCCGGGCCGGCATCTCGGTGGAGCACATGATCCGGCCCTCCAACTTCAACATGCGCTGCAACCACTTCCATCCGGAGTACGAGATCTACCTTCTTCTGGGGGGACGCAGGCAGTTCTTTTTTGACAACCGGTCCTACCTGGCGGAGAAGGGGAGCCTGGCCATCATCGACAGCAGCCAGATCCACATGACCCACTCCGTCCCCGACGACCCGGACCCCTCCTACGAGCGGATCATCCTGTATGTTCACAAGGACAGAGTGGCCTACTACGACCGCATCTTCCCCGAACTGGAGATGGGGAACTTCCTCCACAACCACTACGGCATCTACGCCCTGACGCCGGAGCAGATCCAGCAGACCACCCGGATGTTCGAGGTCCTGATGGAGGAGCTGAAGGAACCCCAGGGGAAGAGCGGCACGCTGGTGGATCTGGAGATCATGCGCTTCTTTATTGAGTTCTGGCGGGCCAACCGGCCGGTGAACTTCCTTCAGGACAAGGAGGGCTCCCCCAGAAGGGGGAAGGGAAAGTACACCACGGCCTACCAGGTTTCCGACTACATCTCCTCCCATTTCTGCGAGGAGATCAGCCTGGACAGGCTGGCGGAGATGTTCTCCGTCAGCAGGAGCTACCTGAGCCGCTCCTTCAAGGAGGTGTCCGGATTCGGGATCAGCGAGTACGTCAACATGCTCCGGATCCGCAGGGCACAGGACCTGCTGGCGGAGGGCCGCCTGTCCATCAGCGCAGTCTCCGAGGCGGTGGGGTTTGAAAACCCCAGCTACTTCGGGCGGGTGTTCCAGAAGCATCTGGCCATCTCCCCCAGTCAGTACCGCCGGGAGGTCGCGCAGCTGAAAGCATACCATCCAGATGAACTGTGAGGGACAGACATGCAGAATCTGAACAAAGCGGAGATCCAGGAGAAGCTGGATCTTGTGATCAATAAACTTATGCACCTGGGGGGACCCGAGAACGAGGAGGAGCTGGCCGGCGGAGGCGAGGCCATCGGGTTCTTCCGCCGGGACTTCGGCATCACCGAGTGGGACTGGCCCCAGGGGGTCGGCCTCTACGGGCTGCTGAAGATGATGCAGTTCGAGGGGACGGACGAGTACCGGGAGTTCCTGTACAACTGGTTCAAGGAGAACATGGCCAAGGGCCTGCCGTCCCGGAACATCAACACCACCACCCCTCTGCTGACCCTGGTGGATCTGAACGACATCTACCACGACCCGGAGTTCGAGGCCCTCTGCCTTGACTGGGCCAACTGGCTCATGGAGTGCATCCCCCGCACCCGGGAGGGGGGATTCCAGCACGTCACCAGCGCCAACGGGGACCGGATGGGGGTGCGTCTCAACGAGAACGAGATGTGGATCGACACCCTCTTCATGACGGTTCTTTTCCTCAACAAGATGGGCCAGAAGTACGGCCGCCAGGACTGGATTGACGAGTCCATCTACCAGGTGCTGCAGCACATCAAGTACCTCTACGACGACCGCACCGGGCTCTTCTACCACGGCTGGTCCTTCAACCGCATGGACAACTTCGGGGGCATCTTCTGGTGCCGGGGCAACAGCTGGTTCACCCTGGGCATCCTGGACTATCTGGAGATGTTCCGGGGCACCATGAACGCCGGGGTCAAGCGCTACATCCTCAACACCTACAAGGCACAGGTCAAGACCCTCAAGAGCCTCCAGGCCCCCAGCGGGCTGTGGCACACCGTTCTGGACGACCCGGACAGCTATGAGGAGGTCTCCGGCTCCGCGGCCATCGCAGCCGGGATCCTGAAGGGCATCCGCACCGGCGTCCTGGACGACAGCTATCTGGAGTGCGCCGAGAAGGCCGTCCAGGCCATTCTGGCCAATATCGACACCGACGGCACGGTTCTCAACGTGTCCGGGGGCACCGGCATGGGCTATGACGCCGACCACTACAAGAACATCCTCATTGCCCCCATGGCCTACGG
>CAYYHY010000212.1:0-4929 GCA_964471855.1 uncultured Oscillospiraceae bacterium
TCTCACATCTGTTTATGCAGCCGCTGTCTGTTCTCTGCCCGCCGCTGTCTCCCTTTCCCGGAGCACCTGCCGCCTGCAGACCCCGCAGGGACGGCCGGGCCCTGCGGGCCTGCCATGTTCTGCTTGCAGGCATGCCGGGCGTACAGTATACTGGACCTGTCCCCGGTCCGGTCTCTGATCCCCCTGCCCGGACTCTGCACAGGGGGGCGGAATCTGCCGTCCCCGGGGCACATCTGCCGCTCCGGCAGAGCAGTACACAGATGCAGACCGGAGAAGACGCTCCGGATGCAGCAGCAGAAAGATGTGACAGCCATGGTTCCTGACTCCTTCTTTGACCGCAGCGGGACTCTGCAGCAGGTCTGTGCCGGGCAGAGCACCGCCTGGATGAATCCCAGTCTTCTCCCCTTCGAGGCCACCGACGCCCTGTGCCAGCTCATTGTCTCCGACAGCGACATCGCAGACGCGGACGCCAGGCTGCGCCGCTTCGCCCCCTTCCTCATGAAGGTCTTTCCCGAGACCGTCCCGGCAGGAGGGCTGATCGAGTCCCCTCTGCGCCCCATCCCCGCCATGCAGGAGGCCCTGGAGCGGACCTTTCAGTGTGTCATCCCGGGAAAGCTGCATGTCAAGCTGGACAGCCACCTGGCTGCGGCCGGCTCCGTCAAGGCCCGGGGCGGGATCTACGAGGTTCTGAAACATGCCGAGGACCTCGCCATGGGCGCCGGTCTGCTCTCCCCGGATGAGGACTACGGAAAGCTGGCAGAACCGGAGATGCGGGACTTCTTCTCCGGATACACCATCCAGGCCGGCTCCACCGGAAACCTGGGGCTGTCCATCGGCATCTCCGGCGCCGCCCTGGGGTTTCACGTCATTATCCACATGTCCTCGGACGCCCGGCAGTGGAAGAAGGACCTGCTGAGAAGCCGGGGCGTTGAGGTACGGGAATACGGCGGGGACTACACCGCCGCTGTCGCCGAGGGGCGCCGTCTCTCCGGGGAGGACAGCAGGAGCTACTTTGTCGACGACGAGAACTCCCGCACCCTCTTTCTGGGCTATGCCGCCGCGGCGGGCCGGCTGAAGACGCAGCTGGAGGAACAGAAGATCAAGGTGGACCCGGACCACCCCCTCTTTGTGTACATCCCCGCCGGGGTAGGGGGCGCCCCCGGGGGAATTGGATACGGGCTGCGGCGGATCTTCCGTGACAATGTCCACCTCTTCTTTGCAGAACCGGTCCAGTGCCCCTCTGTCCTGCTGGGCATCGCCTCCGGCAGGTTTGAGAAGGCCTGCGTCACGGACTTCGGACTCACCGGCTGCACGGAGGCAGACGGTCTGGCCTGCCCCCGCCCCTCCGGCTTTGTCACCCGCCTCATGACGCCCCACCTCTCCGGGGAGTTCACCGTGGAGGACAGCACGCTGCGGGAGTACCTGCGGCTTCTGGACCGCTCCGAACACCTGCGCATCGAGCCCTCCAGCTGCGCCGCCTTCCAGGGGCCTGTGCGCCTGCTGAAGGAGGAGACGGTCCGGCACTACACCGCCCTCCACGGTCTGGATGCCCGGCGCCTGGAGAACAGCACCCAGCTCGTGTGGGCCACCGGGGGAAGCCTGGTCCCGGAGTCTGTCTGGCAGGAATACCTGGGCTGATCCCCCCGCCGGGGGAACCGCTCCCTGTACAGCGGACATTCGATGTTCTGATTGTCCTGTCTGTACGGACATGTCTCCTCTCTCCGTCTGCAGTGCCCCGGAGGAACAGCAGAAGGCCGCTGTTCCCCTTCTGCATCTGCCGCCGGACCGTCCCCCCTGCGCCGGATGTTCCAAAGTTGTATCGGTGCGGTAAAAAAAGAATGAAATTTTCCGTCAACCATATGTGCCCCCTTGTCCGCGGTCCGGGAAACAGATATAATGGTCCGGCTTACCGAATCACGTCTGACGGAGGACAAGCGCTCCATGAAAGAACAGTACATCAGCCTGAACAGCGGTCCGGGCTCCGGCAAACACCGCAAGGGACGCCGGCTGGCGGAACCGGAACAGGTCCCGGAGGAGCCGGAGAAAACCCCCTCCCTCTTCCGCCGCCTGCTCACAGGCTTCCTGAAGCTGATCGCCGCCTGCTGCATTCTGGCGGTGATGGGCTACTTCATCTGGCCGGTAATCTGGGACACCCTGTATCCTGCCGGCAGCCCCGCCGGCCCGGGCACATCCGCTTCCGTCCCGGAGGGTCCGGACCTGAGCGACCCGGAACCCCTGGATCCCACAGAGCCGGGGCAGACGGCGGCCGGTCTCCACACCCGCCGCAAGCAGGTATACAGCATCGTGCTGCTGGGCAAGGATGTGGGCAGCGGCAACACGGACACCATCATCCTGGTCTCCTATGACATCCCCAGAAAGAAGGTGGGCATGATCTCCATCCCCCGGGACACCGCAGTGGACCGGACCTGGAGCACCTACCCCAAGATCAACGGCGCCTTCTTCGGCGCCGGGGCCGACACCCTCAAGGAGGAGATTCAGAACACCTTCGGCATCCCCGTGGACTACTACGTGCTGGTGGATCTCCAGGGCTTCATCGCCCTGGTGGACGAGCTGGGGGGCGTGGACGTGGAGATCCCGGTGGACATGAACTACGATGACCCCACCCCCAATGCGGAACTCCACATCCACTTCCAGAAGGGAATGCAGCACCTGGACGGCCAGGCCTGCATGGAGGCGGTGCGGTACCGCCACGACAACAACAACCCCGACGGGACCCCGGGACCCAACCAGGACTACACCGACCTGGGCCGGGGGGAATTCCAGCGCCAGGTGCTCAAGGCCCTGGTAAAGAAGGTCCTCTCCTGGAACTCCCTGCCCCGCATCAGCAGATTCGTCAGGCTCTTTGAGACCTATGTGGACACGGACCTCACCGCCTCGGAGATCTTCTGGCTGGCCGTCCACGCCATCGGCGTGGATGTGGACAGCGCCGTCACCTCCGGCGCCCTGAGCGGGAGGGGGGACGCCACCGTCAGCGACGTCCCCTGGTGCTTCGTCTACAAGGCGGAGGACATCCTGCCGGTTCTCAACGAGCAGGTCAACCCCTACGAGGAGCCCCTCACCGAGGAGGACCTCCACCTGCCGGAGGCCCAGTCCTACGCCTTCAACTACTGACGGAAAATGCAGAAGGACCGCCCCTGCTCCGGGTCTTCCCGGCAGAGGCGGTCCTTTTCTGTCTGTATACACCTGCGGGTCACTGCAGGGCCAGGGGCGTGCCGTTGAGCACGGCCTGCACCAGCTCCTCCCCCCGGTAGCACAGCTTGAGGGAGAAGAAGGGGGTGTCCTCCCGGCTGATGAGGTCCAGGAAGATGGCGTCCCCCGCCCAGCAGGGCAGCTGGGGGATCTTCTCCTTTGGAACCCACTCCAGGACCCCCTCGTCGCAGTCCCGGAGTTCCCCCGTCCAGCGGTCCGCTGTAAAGAGGTGCATGTACTCCCCGGGCCAGCGGTCGGATACAAAGGTGACAATGCCCCTGTAGCGGAAGCGGGTGAGGGTCAGGCCGGTCTCCTCCCGGACTTCCCGGAGAATGCAGTCCTCCGGGCTCTCCCCCTCCTCGAACTTGCCGCCGATGCCAACCCACTTGTCCCGGTTCACGTCCACGGCCTTCCGGACCCGGTGGAGCATGAGGTACGCCCCGTCCCGCTCCAGATAGCAGAGGGTTGTATTCAGCATGCCCGCGCCTCCTCAGCCGGCGACGCTGCCGGCATCCACCAGGGCCACTTCCGCCTCCATGGTGACACCGTCCCGGACCCAGGTGAGGGTCAGGGTGTCCCCCGCTCCCCTGCACTGCTTGGTGCGCAGCAGGTCCTCCTTGCTGAGCACCGGGGTGCCGTTGACGGCGGTGATGATGTCCCCGGAGCGCAGCCCCTTGTCCCAGGCGTCGCTGGCGGGGTTCACGTCCAGCAGCTTCAGGCCGCCCCCCTCCTCGGGGATGGTGTAGACCGTGAAGCCGAAGGCCCCCTGCACCACCTTCTTCCCCTCAATGAGGGTGTCCACCACGTACTTCACCCGCTGGGAGGGGATGGCGAAGCCCAGGCCCTCGGCGGAGCCGTCGTCGGAGACGATCTTGATGGTGGTGATCCCCACCACCTGTCCGTAGCGGTTGATGAGGGCCCCGCCGGAATTGCCGAAGTTGATGGCCGCGCTGGTCTGGATCAGGGTCATGGTGTTTCCGTCCATGTCCAGCTCCCTGTCCAGTGCGGAGATGATGCCGTCCGTCATGGTGGCCCGGTAGCCCATGGGGTCGCCGATGGCCGCCACCGTCTCCCCGATCTGCAGGGCGAAGGAATCCCCGAACTCCGCCGGGGTCAGCCCCGACCCGTCCACCTTGAGCACCGCCAGGTCCTCCGCGGAGTCAAAGCCCACCAGCTCCGCATCCAGGGTGTGGTTGGTGCTGAAGATGACCTCCACAGATCTGGCCCCCGCCACCACATGGGCATTGGTTATGATGTAGCCGTCCTCCGTGAGCACGATGCCCGTCCCGGTGGAGGAAAAGGCACCGGTCTGGGCCTGTATGGAAACCATGGAGGGAAGGCACTTGCTGTAGATCTCCGCGTAGCCCAGGTCCGCCGTCCCCGCCGGGGCCAGCTCCACCCGGACTCCGGTTCCGGTCTCCGCCTGGGGGATGGAGGGCGGGTCCGTGCTCACCTCCTGCTCCTCCATGCTGCTGTCCCACCAGCCCCACCCGTTCAGGAAGCCGGGGTTCATGACAGCCCAGATGGCGTTGATGGCCAGGGCCAGCAGAAGGGAGAGGAGCACAAAACCCGCAATGAGCAGAACGGGGTGGTGGCGCTTCTTCCGCTTGATCCGCAGCACCGGCTTGGGCACAGGGGGGATGTAGCTGTCCGGCTTCGGCGCCGTGCCCTCCTCCGGGTGCTCCCAGGGTCCGCCCGTCCAGAAGAGGTCCTCTTGTC
>CAYYHY010000213.1:0-4865 GCA_964471855.1 uncultured Oscillospiraceae bacterium
CCGGCGCTCCGGGTACCGACAGACTCCAGTCCCGGACTGATGCACCGGTTCGGCACATAGCCGGGGCAGTCCCGGTATCAGATTTCTGTCAGGATACCTGAAAGCTTCCACAGGGGGTTGTCAACCGGCGCAGGAGGCTGTAAACTGAACAGTGCATTGAAAGGCAGGGGCATGGCGAATGCACAGGAAGACATCCGGAAAGACCGTGTCTCCCCTGCCGTGCAGCTGAAATACAGTATATGAGGAGGCAGAAACATGAGACGCACAGGAGCAGGAATTCTCTCCCTGGCCCTTGCGGCTGCGGTTCTGGCCAGTCTGCTGACGGTACCGTCTCAGGCAGCCGGGACGCAGTTACCTGCGGTCAGCAGCAACGCTGGAGACCATGAGTACATATACCGGAACTGGGCACAGACGATCAATTCTTATCTCTATCAGGCGGAGAACGGGAATCTCATCCGAGTGGAGTTCATAGAGAATGCAGTGCACATTGAGGAATACGACGCCAGGTCATTGAAGGCAGCCGGAACACGGACCATAGGCAGTGAGCTCCCTCTGTTCGGCGGGTTCTTTGCAGGCAAGAAATACAACTTCCTTGTATTCGGCCAGAACAACCCCGGGGAGTCAGACAGTACAGAGGTTCTCCGTGTTGTCAAGTACTCCAGATCCTGGGACAGGCTGGGAAGCTGCAGCCTCTACGGCGCCAACACATTTATGATGTTTGAGGCCGGATCCCTCCGGTTTGCTGAATCAGGGGATATGCTGTACATACTGACATGCCACGAAATGTATGCGAAGGACGGCGTGCACCACCAGGCAAATGTGGCTGTCGGAGTCAACGAGGAGGAGATGGCTGTTACAGACTCCTTCACCGGCGTACTGAACTTCCCCGCCTGCGGCTATGTCAGCCACAGCTTCAACCAGTTCCTGCTGGTGGACCCGGACGGTCAGCTGGTGTCCATGAACCACGGGGATGCCCACCCCCGCAGCGCCGCCATATACGTGTACCCTGAGAAAGCCGGAAGCGAGAAGTTTATCGGAGCAGGAAGAACCGGTGCGGCGGTGACGTTTGCCGGAGAAGAGGGCAACAACAGCACCGGAGCAGCGGTCGGCGGTTTTGAAGCCTCGGAGAGCAGCTACCTGACAGCGCTCGCCATGGTGATCCAGGATGGGCAGTTCAGTTCCAGACGGACCAGGAACATTGTGCTGGCAGTCACGGACCGGGACACAATGGAGAGCAGAGAAGTGCAGCTGACGCACTACGCAGAGGGGGCGCAGACCAGCGCTTCCGTACCATACCTTGTGAAAATTGAAGATGAACGGTTCCTTCTCCTGTGGGAAGAGATGGACGGGTACGGCGATACCGTCGGGCTGAACTATGTCTTTGTGGACGGGGAAGGCAGACAGATCGGCGGCATGTATTCGGCCCAGGGGCAGCTGTCGGACTGCAGCCCTGTCATCTGCGGGAGACGGGCGGTCTGGTATGTGACAGATGAATCTCTGCCGGTGTTTTACAGCATCGATACGGAGACAGGGGCATTTCTGAAGCGGAGCAGCGATCCGGACAGAGGTTTCTTCCCGGATGTGAGCGCAGCAAACTGGGCCAGCGGCTACATTGCGGAGGCTGTTGACCTGGGCATGGTGAACGGGTACAGCGACGGGCAGTTCCATGGTGATGACATTATCACGAACAGCCAGTTTGCGACCATGCTGGCCCGGGGATACTATTCTGCTGAGCTGGCGCAGACAGAAGCCGGGTCTCCATGGTGGCTCCAGTATGTGGAGCTTCTGCGGGGGAAAGGCATCCTGAACGGGACCAGACTGCTTCAGGGTTACCAGAGCGGCGGTACAAGCTATGCAGGTGCCGCAGATGAAGGCATTACCCGGTACGACATGGCTGCGATGATGTACAGCATCCTTGCAGACAGAAACGTCCCCATGCCGAATCAGTCAGAAATCCTTGCAGCCCAGAGCAGGATTCTGGACTGGAGTGAGGTGCCGGCGTCCTGCCGGGATGCGGTGGCTTCCTGCTATGCACTGGGTCTTCTGGCCGGGTATGATGACGGGACCTTCAGCGGACAGGATACAGCCAGCCGGTCCCAGGCGGCCAAGGTCGCATGCGTGCTGACCGAGGAACTGGAGTACCGCATGCTCACCATGGCGGGAAAACCAGAGAAACCGGAGCCGGAACCGGAACCGGAACCAGAGCCGGAGGACCGCCCGGAGGACAGGACCTTCGAGCTGAAGGACGGAGAGACGGTTCAGGACATGATGGACCGCATCAACGGTGCAGCGCCGGAGTGGCGCAGAGGGTACCTTGCCAGCGGGAAGCGGGTCACTGAGCAGAACATAGCCGCCTGTGCAGAAGAGATGGAGGAGACCTTCCCCGACTCCAGTCCCTGGCCGGAGGAGCCGGATTATGAGTACACATCAGAAGCAGGCGGCGGCAGGCTGGAGAGCAGTTTCTCTTTCGCGTTTGCGGTCTCCGACGCCATCTTTGGACCGGACGCTCCGGCAGAGGAGATGGAGGTCAATGACCTGTCAGTCATTGAAACCGGTGACGTGATTGTAGGACAGTGGGGAGCCTACTTCGTGACAGATGCCAGCGACAGTGTGAAGGAACACGGCTACGTGTACGGAACAATGCTGCACGGCGGGGTTCTGAACTGGAACGACCATATCTGGGATCTGGATTTTGAGAACACAGTCCTGGTTCGCAGATACTGAGAGCGGACAGACCAGCCGGCAGTACAGAATGGGTACACCGGTCTTCAAAAGCTGTTAAATTTACAAAAACTGATTGTTCTGTAAACCGGCGTTCAGCATTAAATCCCGCAGACTGGGGACATGGGGCAGAGCCTGCCGCACATGGGGTTCTGCGGTGCAGAATCGCTGTTCCGGCGGCAGTTCCGGTGCAAATTTTCTGCATTTTCAGCGGCCCGTTCTTGCAGCTGGTGCTGAACATATGCTATAATTTCCCGGTGTGAACTGCTGCCGGAAGACGGTCAGAGAGAGCACAGCATCTGACCGGGAAACCGATGGCCAGGTGATATTGGAGGAAGAAGGGATTGCAATGAAGCTGTTCAAGCGCCTGCTGACGGGTGCTCTGGCCATGAGCATCTCATTCAGTCTGGCAATGCCTGCTGCCCTTGCAGCGGCGGAAGGGACCGGTGACGAATCCCCGCTGGATGAAACCATCTCCTGTGCGGGGCGCCTGACCCCCGAGGTTTCGGAGGTCACTGCCGGATCTCTTTCGTTTGATGCCAGCCATACCCAGTACATGGAGGGCAATGACCTGAAGGAGTTCATGCCGGTTGTCCCGCTGACCCGTGCAGACGCTGTACAGCTCCTGGCAAGACTGGTGACTACGGAGCCCTCCGTGACAAGGGATGTCCCCTACACGGATGTGGAGGATGACAGCTGGTACGCTGACGCATTTGCAAAGCTCTACAGCCTGGGCATCCTGAAGGAGGACAGCACGATCCAGCCGGAGACGGAAATCAGCCGCGCCGAGTTTATCGATCTGATTGTCGCAATCGGCCGGGGGTCCGGCATGATACCTGCCCCGGCCGGGGAGGATCCTTCCGGCGGGAGAGATCCCGGCGGGGAAGACCCTGATGCTGGGAAGCCGTCTGACGGGGAAGACTCTGATTCCGGGGACCCGTCTGACAGTGATGCAGATGCCCCTGACAATGACCGGGAAGACGGCAATGACAGGGACTCCGGAACCGGAAGCAGAAGAACTGCAGTCCGGGCTGATGCAGACATCCAGGTCATCGCGGCCGGAAGACCGGATGATGACAGCCCTGATGCGGACCAGCAGGACCCGGAAGACCAGGACGGCGAGGGTCCCGGCTCCATCGGCGAGGAGCAGACTCCTTCAGATCCGGAGACCCCTGACAGTGAGGAACCGGCACCTTCGGACCCGGAGGAACCTGATGAGCAGGATCCGGACCCTGCAGACCCGGAGGAGCCTGACAGCCAGGACCCGGAGACTCCGGATCCAGAAACGCCTGGTCAGACGGACGGCATTGACTTCCCCGACGTGCCGGACACCTACTGGGCTGCGGAGCAGATCGAAGCAGCCACGAAGAAGGGCTGGATCAAGGGCCGCGGCGACGGACTGCTCCACCCCGACAGTTCCCTGACCCGTTCCGAGGCCTGCGCGGCAGTGAACCGCATTCTGGACCGCAGCGCCGCCGGGAACAAGGACCTGGCTTCGTATCTGAGCGCGCTGAGATTCACAGATGTTCCGGCGGATGACTGGGCTGCCGCTGATATTGCAGAGGCCGCCATTCCCCACAAAGTCGCATCCAGTTCCCCTGAGGTCTGGGACGATGTGGACATGGACGCCCTGGATTTCCGCGGTCCTCAGGGGTTCCGCGAAGTGGGCGGCAAGCTGGCCTACTTTGACCGCGAAGGCAGGCTGCTGCGCAGCACCACCCTGGGCGCCTACACCATTGACGAATACGGCATCTGCACCCAGACCGCTGACTCCTATCAGCTGGAGTATGTCCCCTATATCAGCCAGGTGGACAACATCTATGCCTGGGTCGGCTGCGAACCTGTCTCCGCCCTGATGGGACTGAAGGCCCGCGGCTTTGCATCCGATGTGGATGTGAGGACTTTCCTGGACCGGCTGCCCAAGACAGACAACAACCCCGAGAAGGGCTTTGTGGGTTCCCCCTATCAGCCGGACAACAGCAGAAGAACCACCATCTACCCTGCGATTCTGGCTGAGTACTGCAATACCTACACCGGCGGTCTGGACGTATGTGCGGACTTCCGCGGTGCATCGGTTGAGGAGCTGCAGAGGGAACTGCTGGCCGGCAACCCGGTGGTCGCCTATGAGACCCTCTGGTGGGCAA
>CAYYHY010000214.1:0-4847 GCA_964471855.1 uncultured Oscillospiraceae bacterium
TCTCTGCAGTGCCCATACTTTAGCATCACAGAACGGGCATGTCAATATGTGCAGGATGAATTTCCTCCTGCCCTAGGTCCGCCGGCCTTTTCACGGCAGGCACCGGCGCTGCAGCGGTCCGCCGCATGCTTTGGGGGCGCATGCAGCGGAGACTGTACAGACGCACCGGTCTGACCGGCAGGAATCTCAGCATGCTCCGGACCGGAGCTGCCTCAGATCCTCTGCAGACTGACGGACCGCAGGGCAGACAGGGAACCGGGGGTGATTACTTCTCGATGACTACGGCGTCGTCCTTGGCAAACCCGGAGGGGCTGTAGCTGCGGACTCCGTCAGCACTCCTGCTGTAGTGGCGGATGAACTCCCATGCGGCGGGAACTTCCGCGGGATAGCAGTTGTGCTCCCGCAGGTAGGTCTGGCCCCAGACCACCATGGGGATATCCTGCTTGTTGTTCCATGTGTACATCCAGGTGCGGGCGCTGCCCTCAACCTTGCTGCTGGCGTTGTCAGGGGTGGCCTCGGTCACGGTCAGCCCGTTGGCCTGGGCCAGATACTGGAACCACTGCTGCAGCTGTTCGCTGGTCCACAGATCGCTCATCAGGAACGGCAGGTCGCTCTGACCGGTTACCAGCATGGTGGGCACGGGCTCGCCGCTGCCCTCCTCGGTGCTGCCGAAGGAGGTAGAGCCCACGGCGGCAAAGAACTCGGGGTGTGTACGGACAAAGGTCTGAACCTGGCCGGAGCCGAGGGAGTGGCCGGAACCGTAGATCCGGGTCCAGTCAATCTCGGCATCCTTGCCGTCGACCTGCTTCTTCAGAATATCCGAGATGGCGCGGTAGGCCATGTCGGAGTTCTTCCAGGAGAGGGCAACGCCGTTGTTGTACGCCTCGCCTACGATGACAACGATCACGCCCTCATCGTTGGCCACGCGCCACCACTGGGTGGAGTCGAAGCCGACGCCCACGCTCTGGGTCATTCCCGGGAACTGGAAGACGACCGGAGCCTTGGTCCCCTTCGCACTGTCAGGGATGTACAGCAGGTACTCGCGGGCATCCAGCTGTCCGTCTCCGTTGTCGTCGGAGAATGCCACGATGCCGGATTCCATGGTGCCCTGTCCTGCCTTGCCCTGCTCCCGGGCCAGGACGTAGTAGCTGTCATATGCCACGCCCTCATCGGAGGTTACAGGTGCGTCGTAGAGAACCTTCTGGGAGTCGCTGAGATAGGGGGCACTCTGGGCAGTCTTCTGGGCTGCAACCCGGACAGCCGTGTAGTCCTGCCGCTCGCTCAGGTGGTTGCTGTAGGCGAAGGGGACGTTGTAGCGGCTGTATCCATACAGGAAGCCGGCGACCTGTTCGGCGGTGACTTCTCCGGAGGAGGTCACCTTGACCTGGGAGATGCCGTGGTCAGCCTCGGTGCAGCTGTTGGCGTACTCGGTCTGGAAGGCATCGGAATCCTTGCTCTGCCAGAACACTCCGTCGGCGTCTGCACTGCTCACGCAGTCGTTGGCGGATTTCCAGTAGCCGATGCTGTAGTCGCCGTCCCCGTAGCCTGCAAACCATGTGGGCAGTGCGACCTGGCTGCGGGTGATGGCCTTGCCGTCATAGCCGTGGTCTGCCAGAACCTTCTGGAACTGGGCCAGATCGGAGATGCCCGGGTCATATCCGCCGGTGTTGGTGCCGTCGTAGATCTTGGCGCCGACCTGGGACAGATAGGCCTCCCCGGCGCTCTTTCCGCCAATATAGACCTGGCTGTCTACCAGAATGGGATTGTCGGCCGCCCAGGCCTCAAGGGCGGCAGCTCCGGCGCCGTAGCCCGCCAGATAGAAGGTGGAGTAGTTGGTGAACAGCGTGATTCCGTTGGCGTTGGCGCCTGAGTTGATGAAGCTCATGGCGGAAGTGACATAGGGCAGTTCCTTGTCCAGACCGCCCCATGCGCCGTCCGGGAGCAGGAGCGCCAGCACCTCGCCTCTCTGGTCCATCAGCTGGGTGTAGCCCTGCTGCGCAGCCCAGCTCCTGGCATCACCTGCGCCGTCAGGCACTGCAACCACAGTGAAATAGGCCCGGCAGGCTGCATACGTCGGGAAGTACAGCAGCACCTGGCGGCCGCCGTCCAGTTTCTTGACATACCAGCCCTCCAGGGGGATCTGGGCGGACTGGCTGTAGTCAATCTTCGCCTCTGTAATGGCGTCGATGTCCTGGGCGTCATCGCTGAGAATGACGATCCGGTTGGCGCCCTTCCATTCCACTCTCATGCCGAATGTTTCCGCCAGGTATCTCAGGGGGACATAGTCCTTCACTGCCACCGTGTCGCCGATCTGCTGGCCGGCAGTGATGGTGATGGTTGTGCCGCCCCTGCTGAAGGTGGCGGAATCGCCGTCCTGCGTCACGGTGATCCCCATGACCTCAGCGGTCTCCACAGGGGCGTGGCTGCGCTCCTGGCTGTCCACATAGGCGTCGGTCAGAATGGTCTTCCCGTTGTACTGGACAGTCACGCCGGAGCCGCCCAGGATGGGCTTCTCCTTGGCCAGGGCCCAGTCCACAAGGCCGGTGTAGCCCTGCGGGTCATTGGCGCCGTACCGGGTGTCAAAGTACTCGCCCAGGCTGTCCTCTGCGCTGCTGTAGGTGCTCTGGTACAGACCGCTGTTGTAGTAGGCGTACCACTTGTAGGTGGGCTTCATGGTGGAGTGGAAGCTGGATTCGTTCATGTCCAGGTAGATCTTGTCGCCCAGGTAGGTGAACCTGGCGTTGTCCTGGATCCACTCCTCGCTCTTCCCCTTCGCCCTGTAGTCGTTCACCACGGCCTGATACATGGTCTCCGCGGTGATGCGGGGGGATATGGGGTCGTTCACGCCCTGGAAGAACCACACCGCCACATTGTTGTCAGTGGCATACTGGAAGATCTCCTCCTGGACTGGAACGGCGTCTTCCTCTTTGGCAAGGGCAGAGCTGTAGCCGCCGTTCTGGACAATGACGGCGGTCAGGTATTCGGCGCAGTCCCGCAGCAGAGCGGTGGTGCGGCCGGCCCCCTGGGAGGTGCCGGAGACATAGACCTTGTCGCGGTCTACGGAGAACTCGGAGAGGGCATAGCAGAGGGTGGCGCGGATGGAGTCGTCCCGCTCGTAGCCGTCCTCCCGGGGCTGGTTGCCGGAGTAGTACTGGGGCGCGACTACGATGACATCCTCATATCCCATGTCCTCCGTGGTGGCCCACACACCGGTCACGTTGCCGATGTTGAAGTGGACACCGTTGTTGCTGAGGGTGTTCCCGTCCTTGTCCGTGGCCTCTGTGAAGCACTCGCCGGTGCCGTGGCAGTACAGGAACAGGGGGTACTCTTTGCTGGGGTCGTAGTTGTCCGGCAGCTGGTACCAGATGCGCACGCCGTGACCGGCCAGAGAGGCCTCGTTCAGGCTGCCCAGGAGGTCCTCTTCGGTCAGGTTCTTGTTGTCGCTCTTGGTGCTGTTGCTGCTGATGGAGTATTTGAAGTTGTTGTTGCCGAAGGTGAAGCGGGACAGGTAGTCGTTTGCCTGCTCGTCGGTCAGCTGGACATACTGGAACTCGTCCAGGACCTTGTGGCTGATCTTGCTCTGGTCAACCGTGATCGCCTCTCCGGTGGCCGGGATCTCGGCGCCGCCGATGCCGTAGACGGAGGCGTTCTGGGTCACGTTGATCTCATAGTTCCCCATGAGATCCTTGCGGACTGCAATGGACTTCTCCTCGCCGGTCTCGTCCACGTAGTAGTAGTTGTCCGCAACCAGACCGACCTTGTCCAGGTCATTGGTCTCGACGATCACGTAATTGCCGGTGACGCTGCCGCTGTCCAGGATGTCGGGGGTGATGTTGGTGTACACCCGCTCAATGGTGGCATCGGCATACTCGCCTGTCAGGTTGTTGCTCAGAGCCTTCACCGTGAAGGTCTCGGGCGTCAGTCTGCTGGCATCCACCGGGACGCTGTACTGAATGATGACAGCTTTCAGCTTCTGTCCGAAGTGGCCTGGAAGAGTCAGGGCCTGGACATCCACAATCTTTGCCTCTTCAGCCGGGGCGGCGAAAGCGGCCGCGGGTACCAGAAGCAGCATCATCACAAGAGCCAGGAACCCGGCCTGAATCCGCTTCAGGGATTTCTTCATTGATACTCCTCCTTTTTCTTGCAGTCTGCAGAGCGGACCGGGATGAAGTCCCCCTCTGCGGGCTCAGAAAAAACTCAGGAATTCTCGCCTTCTGTCTGAATGTTCGGTCCTGTCAGCATACCACCTCCTGTGTGCGGAAAGAGGGAACTGCGCCGGAGCCGGCTCCATCCTCTTCCGCTCTGTATTCTCTCATATCTGCGGCCTGGGTCCTCCCGCAGCTCTCTCATTCTCCTCCGGCAGGCTGACGGCACTCTCTCTTCCCGTCCGGCTGGCAGCTGTCTGCCGCCTTTCCTGTAAAGAAACAGAAAGTGCATCCTCTGTTCAGCATTGCTGTCATGAAGTTTTCCTGAAAAACGCTGTCCTGCTGTCTCGTCTGCCGTTTAAGCAGTCATCTCTCTTTCCTAATAATATCCCGCTGTTTCCGCTTTGTCTAATACAACTTGTGCATAAATTACACCTGCCGCCGGGCAGTTCTGCTCTTCCTGACCGGATGTACGGGAACAGTCCGCCTCTGAACCGGATTTCTCTGTCTTATTATAATATATAACTGGATATGTAATTTCTAAAGTACTGTTTTTGAACGGCAGATGTCTGCTCCATGGTTCTCTCTTCCCTGAATACAGAAACAGCACCCCGGAGCGGGGTGCTGTCTGATTCTATGTTTTGGACTCGGTCATCTTCCGCCTCTCCCAGTCCGGGATCGCAGCGGCCTCCTGGTACAGGC
>CAYYHY010000215.1:0-4837 GCA_964471855.1 uncultured Oscillospiraceae bacterium
TGAAGAACCTGACGGAACGCATCCTGCGAAATTCGGCGTTTACTGTGCAGCCAAAACCCGCGATAAACTGACTGATCTGAATGGCAGAGTTGCGATACGCAACCATGATAGTTATAAATCTGCCGTAACAGCCATCGTGCTGAATCCGAAGATAATAAATGGCTATAAAGATGGGGAGAACACATATACTGTAGTTGAGGGGCGCTGGCCGATGCTTCTGGACAGCCAGGAAGTGGAATTGACCGTGGAATATGAGATCGATCCGGCGAAAGCCTGGTTTGTCGATACATCCAAGCACGAGAGATCACCGTTTCAGGGGTGCGATACCCTGTCTGACTATCTGGAACTGAAGCGCAGCATCACTGTCGACAACTATGTGTACGAAGGCATAAAGAGCTCGTGCGGCGATGCCGGTGCAATAGTCCCGATGACCATCCCCATGACGAAAAAGGGAACGCCGCATGTGGACCCGGAGACACTCGAAAAGTACATCACCTATGAGGTGACCTTCCAGAACGGAGACAACAACAATGCTTCCGTTCCAAAGGATGCGAAAAACCTCGTGTTTCATGACTCTTTCGATCAGAGAATGACGTACAGGGACGGATCTCTGGTAGCCAGGCTCTATCTGAACGGCGGTGTGGGGGACAAGCAGCGGGGAACGGTGTTCGAGTACGCAGGTGCTGATCCCGCATCGCCGCCGGGAAGTCATGAAATCACGGCCGGCTGGTCAGATTTCAAAGCAGAGGGCGGTCAGACGCTGCAGGAAGCATTCAATGCCCAGACCGGGCACTACGACATTCAGTTCACCTACACGCTGGATGCAGATCCCGATGCAGACTGGTCCACGGAAAAAGCCAATACAAATATAAACAACGAAGCCTGGGTGTCGTACGGAGAGAACAGGGAGACTCCGCATGTGAAAAGCACCACAGAATTTCCAACCGGCGCACTGACAAAGCTGGCTCAGCTGGAGAACGGGAAAGTTGCATTTTATGTGGAAGTAAATGAGCAGGAAGCAGATCTGAGTCAGAGCCAGGACTTTCTGCAGGTCATTGACAATGATACTGGGAATGGGACTGGCAGCGGTCTTATAACACTGGAAGAGGAAAGCATAACGGTGCAGGAAGCCGGTGCGGCAGGCGGCTGGAAAAATCTTCAGAAAACTGAAAACCAGGAATCAGTAGGAAAAGACAGAGGTTTCTTCTCGGCCTCTGAAAATGAGAGCGGACAGCTGGTGCTTGCTGTCCCGGACGAGACGCACCTGCGCATCCGGTACACCTATGTCCTCACAGAAGCAGGAAAAAACGCAGAAAGCATAGATATCTCCAACACCGTATCCGTGTATGGATGCGACAGCCTGTCAACCACGGCCGGCCGGAAGTTCCCGGTCAGCGATATAAAAGCAGATGCAGGCAGAGATGGAAACGTTTTCACCGTCATCAAGCAGAGTCTGAGCGACGACAGCTACATCGGCAGCGTGGAGTTTCTTCTCTACGCCACCGGCGCAGCCGGCACGGATACATCGGAAGCTGCCGCAGCTGCAGAGCGCATCGGCAAAGAGAGCATTGTCACGGAAGATGGAAGAAAGCTGATTCCTGTCATGCTGTTTACAACCTCCAGCGGCGGTCCGAAGACCGGTACAGCAGAGATTAAATGGGACCATCTCTGGAACGATGACCCGGAGGAAGGGGTCCAGTTCCCCTACGCACTTGTGGAGTCCCATGCGCCGCCTGAGTATGTCCGCATGGAGGACCCAATATTCTTCCATCTTGAAAAAACAGAAGAAACAGAAGGCGTTGTCCTTGACGGCGAATATGAAAAAATGGTCAGCGTCGGAAAGGATGAACTGGGAAACAAGACAATGACTGTGAAGAACGAGTACCGCCCTGCCGATCTCCCGGAAACCGGCGGCCCGGGTCCGGCCTGCATCCTCATTCCGAGCCTGGCGGCCTGCGCAGCCGGCGTGTTCCTGCTCCTGCCGGAGAGGAAGCGCAGAGGGAAGAAAAGCCGCTCCAGTGCGCATGGAGCAGATCATAACTGAAAGGGAAGGCAGTGAAAGAGAATGAAGAGAAAGAAGACCTCCAGGCTCGCCGCGCTGGCGATGGCACTGCTGACGGCCGGCATGGCCTTCCTGACTGCGGCCATGCCGGCGATGGCTGTCGGACCTGGCAGGATTACCATTTCCCCCAACGGGCAACCGCTGGAACCCGCAGACCGGTTTGAGGCGTACCAGATTTTCAGTGGCAGTGTCGGAAAAAAAGAGGGAGAACTGGACAGCCTGGAATGGGGCAGCGGCGTGGACCATGAGAGGCTCATAGCCGCCATGAAGAGTTCAGACATTCTCCTGAGCGACGGGTACAACCGCTTCGGATCCGTGTTCGGACTGGCATACACAGACTGGCAGAATGAACACGTGAATGAGCTGGAGGAAGCGGAGTTTGTGGCCCAGTGGCTCTCCCAGAATGTCAGCCGTGCAGATATCGCAGACGACTTCGCACGGCTCGTGGCAGACTGCAGAACGGACGCGAAATCCACATCGGCCCTATGGGAAGGAAACTGGGTGATTGACGGTCTGCCCGCCGGATACTACCTGGTTGTGGACACGTACACAACGCATGGAGATACGAACAAAGGAAACGGCGACAGCACCGTATCCTCCTACATCCTGGATGTCCTCGGCGATGTCCAGGTTGAACTGAAGGCCACCATCCCCGCCGTGGAGAAAAAGGTGGAAGGTCAGGACGGCTGGCTGGCGGAAACGGTTGAGACCGTAAACTTTACGCTTGCCGGCACGCTTGCTGGGAACATCTCTGAATACGATACGTACTTCTACAGGTTTACGGATACCGTCAGCAGAGGGCTGACTGTAGATGCAGACAGCGTGAACGTGAGACTTTTCTATACGGAGGCTCAGAACGGGAATTACTTAAACAGCAGCGACGGACCCGGGCTTTCGTTTACAAAGGGAACAGAGTACTATGTTCAGACCAGCACAACAGCTGCCGGTGGCACCGTTCTGACAGTCACTTTTGACGATTTAAAAGAAGCTGTCAGGAAAAGAACTGATGCCAGTTTCTTTACAGACCTGAAGAAAGTACAGGACATCCGCATCGTCGTCTTCTACACGGCGCACCTGAACGAGAATGCTGCTGTCGGATCTGACGGCAACCCCAACCACGTGGTTCTGGAGTACTCCAATGATCCATACGGCGAAGGAACCGGCGAGTCCGTGCCGGACGAGGTGAAGACCTACACGCTGGCTCTGAAGATTCAGAAAAATGACGAGAAGGGCGAGCCAATGGAGGACGTCAGGTTCAAGCTGAAGAAGAAGGTTTCAGATGAGCCGGTCCCTGACGGAAAATGGCAGTATGCGGTCCTCAAGTTTATTCCTCTTGAGAGCAGCTTTGATGCAGGCACAGGTGCGGACAGTACGAGAGGTCCGTACTGGGTTATCACAGGCTGGGTTGATTCCCTGGCTGAAGCCACGGAATTTGTTACAGATACCACCGGTGCATTCAGCATCCACGGTCTGGAGCTTGGCAGCTACACACTGGTGGAGACCGCCACGAAGGAAGGCTACGAGCTTATGCAGGCCCTGCCTTTCACCATCGGGGTGATGGACGGGGCGCCGGACGATGACGGCATAAAGACCGACGGCTCCCTCAGCGACTGGCTCAGCCTTGTGGTGGATGAAACCCGGGAGGACGTGGAAGCGGCCGACGGCGTGTTCTCCGTGAACCAGGCCCAGCTGACCCTGCGCAACTTCCCCAGCCCGATTCTCCCCCACACCGGCGGAACCGGAGCTGCGGTCGTTTATACTGTCAGCGGCATTGTGATCCTGGCAGGTGTCTGTGTAGTCCTCTTCACAGTGCGGGGAAAGAAAAAGAAAGCGGACTGAGATTCTGCGGTCATCTCCGGGACCGTCTGTCATCCGGCGGATGATCTCGGGAGCGGCAACTGCGGAAAGGTGCAGGACAGCAGACATGAGTGAAAAAAAGCGAAAAATCATCCGAGTTATCGGCATTGCCATCATTATTCTCGGCGTCTGCGGTCTTCTCTATCCCGTTGTGGGGAACTGGATCAACTCCCTGCAGCACAGAAATGCAGTGACAGACTATCAGGGTCAGGTATCTGTCATAGATGACGCTGCCGTTCAGGAGATGCTAAAAGCTGCCCATGAGTACAACGATCGTCTGTACGCCCGCAGCAGCACCATCGCCGACTTGACAGACGAGCAGCGGACCGAGTATGAGAGCATGCTGCATGTTTCTGCCGCCGGCATCATGGGGTACGTGGATATACCGAAGATCCATGTCTCCCTGCCGATATACCACGGGACAGCGGAGGAGGTGCTGCAGGTCGGCGTGGGACATCTGGAGGGTTCCTCACTGCCGGTGGGCGGTCCGAACACCCATGCGGTTCTCACCGGTCATTCCGGGCTGCCGTCGTCAAAACTGTTTACGGATCTTGACCAGATGGACATCGGCGACACTTTCACCATCACCGTGCTGAACACTGCTATGACTTATGAGGTGGACGACATCCAAGTCGTTCTGCCGGAGGACGCTAAGCTTGAGATTGAAGAAGGCGGAGACGCCTGTACCCTGATTACATGTACACCTATCGGTGCAAATACACACCGGCTCCTTGTTCATGCTGTCAGGTCAGAGGACGGGGAACCGAGTGACTGAATTAGGCATACGGACATCTGAGGAGCAGGGTTTCTCCTGCCCTGCTCCTCATCCCGAAGGATGTGTTCCGGATGTTCCGGAGCAGCGAAAGGAGATGAGTGAATGACATGAAAAGAAACAGCCTGCTGCGCAGGACAGCGGCC
>CAYYHY010000216.1:0-4833 GCA_964471855.1 uncultured Oscillospiraceae bacterium
CCGATGAACTCCCGCAGCAGGGAGTCCCGGGCCACCAGCTCCGGGTCGATGGGCTCAAAGTACTCAAAGGCCGCCATCAGCTCCAGCAGTTCGTCGTGGCGCTCGTTGTCCTCCGGCACAGCCGCCAGCAGAGGAACGGCGTAGTTGCGCATCACAGAGACCTCGTAGGGGAAGGAGGAGTCAAAGATGACATTGGCCTTGTGCTTATAGGGGGATATGTACAGTTTCTCCCCCCGGCGGACGTTGGCCCACATCTCCAGGGTCTCCCCCACCTCGGTGCCGCGGAAGTTATAGTCCCGCACGGCCCGGCGGGTCAGCCGCATCCAGGTGCCCTTGAAGCGGAGGGTCCCGTTGTCCATCACATTGGAGCGGGCGGAAATGTAGACCTTGGAGGCCTCCGGGTGGCGGCCGGCAATGTCGTCGTTCAGGGCATGGATCCCCTCAAAGATGGCGATCTCATCCTTCCCCAGACGCAGGGGGCGGCCCAGGGAGTCGTTGCGCATCTGGCGGGCGAACTCAAACTTGGGCACGATGATCTCCTCCCCCCGGGAGAGCCTGGTGAAGTGCTCGTCCAGCAGGTCCATGTCCAGGCACAGGGGGGATTCGTAGTCGATGTCCCCGTCCGGGGTTCTGGGGCAGGTGCGGCGGTTCATGGTCTTGAAGTAGTCGTCCATGGCCACGGCGTGGGACTTCACCCCTCTGCGCTCCAGCTCCTCGGCGATCTTGATGGCAGTGGTGGTCTTCCCGGAACCGGAGGGACCGGACAGGAGGACGATGGGGCTCTTCTCCATGTTCGCCAGGATCCTGTCAGCCGCCTGCTTCACTCTCCTGCTGAAGACGCCGTCGCATTCCTCCATGTATCCCGCAGCGTCTTCCCGGACCCGGCGGTTGATTTCCTGCAGCTGATATGCCATGGAAAGCTCCTTTCTCCGCCTCAGGGCGGGCACCCGAAGAAGCCGGTCAGCTCCCGCTTCTTCTCCAGCACCCGGTCCAGGGCGTTCAGATAGTCATGAGGGTACTTTGGATTGGTTATCCTGAGGATGCTGCCCCGCTCCCTGTCCACCAGCTTGGTGACTCCCCCGCCGCCGCAGGAGATCACGGTGTGCAGCTCCTCCATCATGGCGATGTTGTACAGGTTCTCCGTGCCCGGCAGGCACCAGCCCACGTTTTCCAGAGAGCCGGACATGTACTTCTGCCTGTACAGATAGTAGGGGCTGTAGCCCGCCCTGCGCAGCAGGTCCAGGGAGGCGTCCACCATGCGGGCCGTCTCCCCGCCCGGGGGCAGAGGACCGCCCTCCTCCATCAGCCTCGAGCCCTTCTTCAGAGCCAGGGTATGGACGGTGATGTTCTCCGGCCGGAGCTCCAGCACCCCTGTGAGGGAGGACACAAACCCCTCGAAGCTGTCCCGGGGCAGACCGGCTATGAGGTCCATGTTGATGCATGCAAACCCGGCCTCCCGGGCCTGCCGGAAGGCGCGGAACACGTCCTCCGCCGTGTGCTGTCTGCCGATGGCCTGCAGCACCTCATCATTCAGGGTCTGGGGATTGATGGAGATGCGCCCGGCGCCCCGGGTCCTGAGCACCGCCAGCTTCTCCGGGGTAACGGTGTCCGGCCGCCCCGCCTCCACGGTAAACTCTGCATTCCCCTCCAGGGGGAGCAGCTCAGTGACAGCGGCCAGGAGCCGGTCCAGCTGCTCTGCGCTTAAGGTGGTGGGTGTGCCCCCGCCCATGTAGAGGGTGCGGATCTTCCGCCCCGCCTTCCGCAGGATCTCCCCCGTCAGCTTCAGCTCCTGCTCCAGGGCCTCCAGATAGGGGGAGAGCACCTTCAGAGACCGGCGCACATCCGCCGAGACGAAGGAGCAGTAGGCGCAGCGGGTGGGGCAGAAGGGAATTCCGATATACAGGGAGACCGCATCCGCCCCCATCTCCCGGTCCGCCCTCTCACTGGCCAGGGCGCAGTCCGCAGCCAGTCCGGCCCGCACGGGGGACACCCGGTACTCCGTCTCCAGCTCCTGCACCGCCTGCTCCAGGCTCCTGCCCTCCCGCAGGGCCCGGGTCGGGAGCTTCACCGGCCGCACGCCGGTCAGGGCTCCCCAGGGTGGTTCATATCCCAGGAGGTCCGTGCCCGCCTGGTAGAAGGCCATCTTCAGGGCGTGCTGAATGCTGTGGTACACCGCCTCAGGAGGCGCATCCAGTTCCTCTGCGGGAAAGCTGCTGCTCCCCTGCCGGGTCTGCCCCTCCCGGGTCAGGCGGCATGCAAGGCGGGCCGTCTCCCCTTCCGCTGTCAGGGAAAAGACAGCCCCCTCCGCCGGCTCATCCGCCGGGTACTCCGGCCTCTCCCCCGGAAACAGGGTGAGCATCATCTGCTCTGCAGGGTACCGGTACCGGTTCCCGTCCCAGGGACCCGGTCTGAAGTACAGCTGCACGGCCTTCACCTCCTGCTCCGGAGGCTCAGAAACCGAACCCTCCGGTACTCAGTCCCATGGCCTCCCGCAGGAAGGGGTTGTGCTCCCGCTCCAGATTCAGAGTGGAGGTCCTGTCATGGCCGGGACAGACGTGGTAGTTGCCCTCAATCTCCCCCAGCCGCTTCAGGGACTGCATCATCTGCTCGTAGTTTCCGCCCCCCAGGTCGGTGCGGCCGCAGGAGCCGCAGAAGAGGGTGTCCCCGGTAAAGAGCACGTCCCCCACCTTCAGGGTAACGGAGCCGGGGGAGTGTCCGGGGGTATGGAACACCTGGATCGTGAGGGTCCCCAGGGTGAGTGTGTCCCCCTCGTCGTAAAACTTCAGGTCGGTGACCTCCCGTACCAGGGGGAACAGATGGGTGCCGGCCCCCTGGGCGTCCAGATGGTGGATGTAGATCTCCGCGTCCGGGTAGACCCGGTGCAGGGCAGGCACAGCCCCGGTGTGGTCGTAGTGCCCGTGAGTGAGGAGGATGTATTTCACCTCAGCCCCGCTCTCCTGGATGGACTGCTGGATCTCCTCCGCGTCGTCGCCGGGGTCGATGACAGCCATCACGTTGGGCTGCACGTCCGTGTCTGTCAGGAAATAGCAGTTGGTGCCGTATTGATAGCCTACCTGCATGTACGATACCTTCATGCTGCGCTCACCTCCGGCCCTCAGGCCCTGTCAATTTCAAAGAGTATGGTGACCGGTCCGTCGTTGACCGAGGCCACTGCCATGTCCGCTCCGAACTGTCCGTGCTCCACCTGGAATCCCCGGGCTCTGCACTGCTCCATGAAGCGCTCGTACATGGGGACCGCCAGGTCCGGCTTCGCCGCATGGGAGAAGCCCGGCCGGCGGCTGGACACGTCTGCATAGAGGGTGAACTGGGACACCACCAGCAGAGCTCCCCCCGCCTGGGCCAGGTCCAGGTTCATCTTCCCGTTCCCGTCCTCAAAGACCCGCAGGTTGCAGACCTTCTCCGCCATCCTGTCGCAGACGGCCTCGGTGTCGCCGGGTCCGACCCCCAGCAGGACAAGAAATCCTCTGCCGATGGCGCCCTCCACCTTCCCGTCAATGGTGACGGAGGCGGAGGACACCCGGGTCACAACTGCACGCATGTGCTCGCCCCCTGCCCTTCAGCTGTTCTTCTCCCCGCCGCGGACGGCGGAGTAGACCCCCTGGATGTTGTTCAGCCGGTTGATGACCGCATCCAGTTCCTTCCTGTCCCGGACCTCCACCACCACATTGATGGCTGCGTTGCCGTCGGGCAGTGCCCGGGCGGAGAGTTCGATGACCTTCACCTTGGCGGCGGAGAGGGCCATGGCCACATCCAGGGCCAGACCGTCCCGGTCCCTGGCGGACAGCATCACCTTGGTCTTGTAGTTGGGAAGTCCCTTGTCCACCCAGGAGACGTTGACCCAGCGGCTCTCGTCCCCCGGCCTGCGCCGCTCCATCGCGGCATTGGGGCAGTCCTGGCGGTGGACGGAGACGCCGTATCCTTTTGTAATGTATCCCACCACGGGATCTCCGGGGACCGGGGAGCAGCACTTGGCAAACTTCACCAGGCAGTTGCCCATCCCCTCCACAATGATGCCGGAGTCCGAGCGGACGGAGTCGTGACCGGAGGTGGCGGGCGGCGTCTGCTGCTGGGTGTTCCCCGGCACAACCACGCTCTCCTCCAGGCTCCTGCCCGCCGCTGCGGCCTTCTCCGCCTGGAGCCGCCCCAGGCGCAGCAGCTCGTCCCGCACCCGGGCCACCGTCTTGGCGGCGGTGGTGCCGCCGTAGCCGATGGATGCGTACATCTCGTCCAGGGTGCCGTAGCGGACCTTCCGCAGGATGTGGGGCAGCACCTCCTCCGACGTCACGGCGGAGAGGGGGATCTTGGTGTGCTTCAGCTCCGCCTCGAAGGCGGCCTTGCCCCGGGCGATGTTCTCCTCCCGGCGCTCCCGCTTGAACCACTGGCGGATCTTGTTCCTGGCCTCGCTGGACTGGCAGATGGTGAGCCAGTCCCGGCTGGGACCCCGGGCGGACTTGGAGGTGATGACCTCCACGATGTCCCCGTTGGAGAGGACGTAGTCGTAGGGGACCATGCGGCCGTTCACCTTGGCCCCCACCATGTGGTTGCCCACCTCGGAGTGGACGCTGTATGCAAAGTCGATGGGGGTCGCCCCTGCGGGCAGGCTCTTCACGTCCCCGTTGGGCGTAAAGACGAAGACCTCGTCGGCGAACATGTCCACCTTCAGGTTGTGGACAAACTCCTCGGCGTCGCTGTCCTGCTGGTTCTCCAGCAGGCGCCGGATCCACTCAAAGTCCTCCTCCGTCCCCAGCTTGCGGTTGGCCATCCCCTGCTTGTACTTCCAGTGGGCGGCGATGCCGTACTCCGCCGTGCGGT
>CAYYHY010000217.1:0-1827 GCA_964471855.1 uncultured Oscillospiraceae bacterium
GCCTGGATGGCGTGGATGACGTTCTCGCTCTCCCGGTACTTCCGGGCCAGCTCCACGCCGATGGAGACGTGGGAGCCCTCCACCTCGTGGTCGATGGCCTTGCCCAGGTCGTGGAGCAGGCCGGCCCGCTTCGCCTCGTTGATGTTTGCCCCCAGCTCGGCGGCCAGCAGGCCCGCCAGGTGGGCCACCTCGATGGAGTGGTTCAGCACGTTCTGACCGTAGCTGGTGCGGTAGTGCATGCGGCCCAGGAGCTTTACCAGCTCCGGGTGCAGACCGTGGACGTTGGTCTCGAAGATGGCCCGCTCCCCCTCGGAGCGGATGACGGCGTCCACTTCCCGCTTGGCCTTCTCCACCATCTCTTCTATGCGGGCGGGGTGGATGCGCCCGTCCAGGATCAGCTTCTCCAGAGCCAGCCGGGCGATCTCCCGGCGCACGGGGTCGAAGCAGGAGACGGTGATGGCCTCCGGGGTGTCGTCTATGATCAGGTCCACGCCGGTGAGGGTCTCCAGGGTGCGGATGTTCCGCCCCTCCCGGCCGATGATCCGGCCCTTCATCTCGTCGTTGGGCAGAGGCACCACGGAGACGGTGGCCTCCGCCACGTGGTCCGCGGCGCAGCGCTGAATGGCCAGGGAGATGATCTCCCGGGCCTTGGTGTCCGCCTCGTCCTTTGTGCGTGCTTCGATCTCCTTGATCTTCACGGCGCAGTCGTGGGTGACGTCCTCCTCCACCTGGCGGATCAGATAATTGCGGGCCTCCTCGGTGGTGAAGCCGGATATGCGTTCCAGGGTCTCCAGCTGGCTGCGCTTGTACTCCTCAGCCTCCTGCTGGGTCTGGTCAAGCTTGGCAATCTTGGAATTCAGCTGGTCCTCTTTCTTTTCCAGGTTTTCGGTCTTGCGGTCCAGATTCTCTTCCTTCTGCTGAAGTCTGTGCTCCTTCTGCTGAAGTTCAGCACGGCGCTGCTTGTCTTCCTGTTCCAGTTCGGTGCGGTTCTTCATGATCTCTTCTTTTGCTTCGATCAGAGCCTCGCGTTTCTTGCTCTCCGCACTCTTGTACGCCTCGTTGACAATCCGCTTTGCTTCTTCCTCTGCGGAGCCGATCTCCCGCTCCGCGTCTGCCTTGCGCCTGCTGTAGCCGAAAAAGAATCCTGCTGCGCACCCGATAACTAAGGCTATGATTGCAGTCAGGACAACAGGTAACATGTTTTGCTTCGTACACCTCCACAGTTGCATGAGGCGCCCTCTCCGGGCGGGTCCCGGCCCCGGAGGACCGGGCAGAACAACATAAAACGAGCCGCAAAGGCACAGACGTCCGGCCCTTGCGGCAATGAAAAACGTCCCCAAAAGTTTTTCATATATGCCTTCACATATTCTAAATGCAAGTTCAGCGGGTGTCAAGTACTGTTCAACCCTCCCGGGTGTCAAAATTTCACATGATAAGCAGGAATATGCATCCGCCGGCGCAGCCTCTGAAATCCTTTCAAACCTTACAGCCGCAGGGGATGGCGGCGGACACGGGTCTGCCCCGGCGGGGCGGCGCCCGTCAGAAATGTGATGGTGCATCCGGTCCTCCCTGCATGATTTCCTGCAGGGAGAGGGGGCAGCTGCCTGCAGATGAACTGCACAGATTCAGAAGGGCAGACTGTGCAGAATGCGGGGAAATGCGCGGGGATCTGCAGACACCGGGGGCAGCAGGGTGCCCGCGGGGATACCTGCTCCGGAGCCGGGGGGTTCCTGCCGGAAGCTCTGCATGGATGCAGGCCTGCCCCGGAGCGGCGGCCGGACCGGTCCGGCTGCCGTGCAGGCGTACAGGAAGGGGACGCAGGCGCCG
>CAYYHY010000217.1:1927-4793 GCA_964471855.1 uncultured Oscillospiraceae bacterium
CTGAAACATTCTCTTGTATAATTCTCCTGCAGAGAGTAAAATATTGCCGTAAAGGTCCAGGACACTGCAAAAAAGCTGCTTTTTTATGATTTCCGGGCACAAAACGGAGCTGCTGCAGCAGACCTGGCTTTTATCCGGACCGCGTGTGGCTTGTACCGGTACATATCCCCGCATGGCGCTGTGCCCTTCCGGCATTCCAGCCCGGAAGACCGGGGGCTGAAGGGGAGCTTCTGCGCAATGCTGAACGGAGATGCAGGCGCAGATGCTGTGACGCCGGAACATGCCAGGCTGGAAGCGGAGATATCGGAAGGGATGAGCGCGGTTTCATCCTGCGCGGCAGAGCCGGCTGCTGTTCAGTCACAGCAGAAGGCTGGCTGCGGCATGAAATGTCATGTCCTGAAGAGGACGTGAGGCAGAAGAAAGAAGGAAAAGGAGGTATGGGCTTGAGAAAGAGAATTTTCAGCTGTGTTCTGGCTCTGTGCCTGATTGCAGGACTGGCTGTTCCCGCTCTGGCATCTCCTGATGTCAAGACTTCGGCGCTCCTGCCGAGCCTGCATGTGGGAGGCACGCTGCAGCTTCGAGCAGAAGCCGGTCAGACTGTCACATGGACCAGTTCCAATGATACAGTGGCGAAGGTGGACGAGAAAGGTCTGGTAACTGCTCTGAAACCCGGCACAGCTGACATTTCAGCAACGAACGCAGACAGTACTTATAAGGCTGTTATCACGATCAGAGTGCTGCCGTATACAGTTACATTTGATCCAAACGGCGGAACATTAACCCCGTCCCCATACACGCTGGAAACTGACGACAGCGGACTTATTGCAGAGTACCCCACTCCTGTCCCGCCCAAGGAGGGCATCCCGTTTCAGGGCTGGTTCACAGCAGCAGACAGCAGCGGCGGCGGTCCTTTAGCAGCGGATCATATTTTCACAGGGGACACCACTGTCTATGCCCACTGGAACATACCTGCATATACAGTGACATTTAACGCCAACGGAGGGACAGTAGACCCGGCCACGGCGGTGACGGACATGAACGGGCATGTGCAGCTGCCCACGCCCGTCAGAGAAGACTTTGCATTTCTGGGCTGGTTCACGGCGGCAGATGACAGCGGCACCCAGATACCCGCGGATCAGGTTTTTACAGCGGACACCACTGTCTATGCCCACTGGAAAAGGACGCGGTTTACCATCGGGTTTGATGCGGACGGCGGAAAAGTGGACCCGGAGACGATGAAGACTGACGACAGCGGGCATATTGAAAAGTATCCTGTTCCCACCAAGGAAGGCTGCGAATTTCTGGGCTGGTTCCTGGAGGGAGCAGAGGAGCCGGTGCCGCAGGATTACCAGTTCACAGACTCTGTTCTTCTGACTGCGCACTGGAAGGAGACATCGCCGCCGAAGGACCCGGAGGAGCCGTCCAACCCGGCTGACCCCTCATCGCCGGCAGCCAGCTATACGGTGACGTTTGATGCGAATGGAGGGACAGTCAACCCGTCCACAGCAAAGACGGATGAGAACGGGCGCGTTCCCTCCTACCCTGTCCCCGTCAGAGACGGCTACATTTTCGTTGGCTGGTACACAGCAGCAGAAGACGGCGACCTTGTAACACCCCTCAAAATATACAGCGCCAACACCACCGTGTATGCCCACTGGAAGCAGCCGGGGGACGCCGCGAGCTACACAGTCACGTTTGATGCAAACGGCGGAACCGTAGACCCCGCAACTGCGAAGACCAGCGACAGCGGAACCCTTGATTCGTATCCTGTCCCGGTCAGGTCCGGCTACGATTTTCTGGGCTGGTTTACAGCGGCGGAAGAGGGCGAATCCGTACCCAAGGACCATGTGTTCAAAGCGGATACCACTCTGTATGCCCACTGGAAGCTGACGGTGGACGTGCCCAGCGAGCCTGAAGTAACCAATGTGACGGTTGTTTCGGACCATGGCGATGTGACTGTCCGCCGCCGTGGCGACAAAGCCGTGCTGCACATTGAGCCTGAGCTGGGCTACCAGCTGGACACCGTATCTGTGAAAACTGCCGACGGCGAGGCAATAGAGGCAGTCATATCCGGGAATGTGTCATTCCCCCTGCCGGGAGAGGACACCCAGGTTGAAGTCACAGTAACATATAAAAGCTGGACGATGCCCTTCCGCGATGTGGCCATGGATGTCTGGTTTGCACCGGGCGTGCAGTATACGTACCAGAACGGTCTGATGACCGGGATCACCGAGGACCGCTTCATAGGCTCCGCAGCCGCGACCAGGGCGGAGGCCGTGACGCTGCTGTGGAGGTGTGACGGGGAGCAGGAAATCACAATCGGCATGCCCTTCCTGGATGCCTCCGACACGGAATGGTACTCAGATGCGGTTAAATGGGGGTACGAAACGAAGGCGTTCTACGGCTATGACGGTCTGTACTTCGGCACGAACGACCTGATTACCAGGGAACAGTTTGTGACCGCCCTGTTCCGGTATGCAGGATCCCCCAATGTTGAGCCGTCCCTGTCCGATTTTGAGGACAGCGAAAGCATCAGCCCGTGGGCTCTGAAAGCAGTGGGATGGGCTGTGGACTGCGGTATTCTCCAGGGGTACGAGAACAGGCTGGATCCCCTGGGGAGCGTGACCCGCTCACAGCTTGCCGAGATGATCAGACTGTTTGACAAGGCAGTTGTCAGGCTCCCGGATTCGCAGGAGTGAGTTCCTGACCAGGCAAGGCCGTCTGCCCTGACCTGGGAATACAGTTTACAGGCGCCGCTGCATCCTGCAGCGGCGCTTTTCGGTCAGGGCGGAGAGCCGGTCAAGAAGGGGACGCTCCGCAGAAGCCGCAGGGTGTTCAGCTTTCCGTGGATCTGGAGCAGAGCGCA
>CAYYHY010000218.1:0-4663 GCA_964471855.1 uncultured Oscillospiraceae bacterium
GCCGGCGTGCGGTGGAGGCTCTGCCGGAAGCGGGCGTTCAGGGACTTGAGATCCGGAAAGCCGTTGTCCAGAGCCGCCTGGGTGAGGGTCTTGCCGGTACCCGCCAGGTCCATGAGGACGTGCTGGATCCGGACCCGGGTCAGATACTCGTAGAAGCTGACTCCCACCGTCTCTTTGAACAGGGTGGAGAGATAGGTGCGGTTGTACTGGGAGAAGGAGGCCAGGTCCTCCAGGGAGAGCTTCTCCGCGTAGTGTTCGTCGATATAGGCGAGAATGCCGTGGAAGAGCTCCTGGCGGCCGGTGTCCTGCTCCGCCAGGGTGTGGACAGGCTCCGGCTCAAACTCCGCAGTCAGGAGGGCGGCGATCAGGTCCAGACTGGCCCTTGCAGCCTGCCTGGCACTGAGGCTCTTCCGGTTTGCGGCCGTCCACAGCTGTGCGCAGTAGAAGCGGAGGGCTCTGTACCGGGGCGCGTTCCGGTCCTCTGCACTGGACAGGCAGGAGGGGAAGCTGAGGGACTGCCCCTTCTTCACGTAGGGCCGGAACAGGGAGGAGGAGAACTGCACCACCAGGGCCCGGGTGTTGGCCTGGGGTGCGAAGGAGCCGTGCCCTGTCCCCGGGGAAGTCAGGATGACGTCGTCCTCCTCCAGAAGCCGGGTGTCCAGACCCCGGCAGTACTCCTGGCCGCCGCTCAGGAGGATGTTGACCTCGTACAGGTCCGGGTGCCAGTGGTACCGGTAGTTCATGATTTCGTGTACGAAGCAGACTGCAGTCAGGCTCTCCCTGGGCCACTGCAGGCGGATCGTGCCGTCTTCCACGGGCAGTCCCTCCTGATTTTGTCAGCAGATCCAAACATTCTCCCGGTCCGAATCTTCGGGGCTCAGCCAGGGAAACGGCTGGATTTCTTCCCCAGTTTAGGCGGGATCCGGACTTCTGTCAAGGGAAACAGGCGGGAAAGGGGTACGGAAGACGCAGCGGGGACAGGGAGAATGTTCAGGTCAGAAAAGGGCAGGAGAGGGGTCTCATCGGTGCTGCAGGGGTGCAGGAGGAGGAAGAAGCCGGCGAAAGATGTGAATAAAAACAGCGCGGGATTTTCAGGCGGCCGCTACAATGATGCCGGAAGGATCAGCAGAGGGACTGCTGCATTCCACACCGGACATAAAGGAGAGCTGCTTCGATGAAGATTACCGACCTGAAACTCCGCTTTGCCAAGCACTATCTGTTTGTGGAGATCTCCACGGACGCAGGCATCACCGGCCTGGGGGAGGCCGGAAACTGGGGCTATCTCCAGGCCACTGCCCAGTCAATCCTGAAGTTCAGGGAGTACCTGATCGGCAGGGACCCCTTCCGCATTGAGGACTTCAACCAGAACTTCCTCCGCTCCACCTACTTCCGGGGCAGTGTCATCATGAGCGCCATCTCGGCCATCGACATCGCCCTCTGGGACATCAAGGGCAAGGCGCTGGGCGTCCCCGTCTATGAGCTGCTGGGCGGGAAGACCCGGGACAAGGTACGGGTCTACGCCTCCGTCATGACCAAGAGCGAGGACCTGCAGGAACTGGCGGACAGCTACAGGCAGCTCCAGGACCAGGGCTTCACCGCGGCCAAGATCTTTGTCAACGGTCCAGTCAGCAGCCCCGACGGCCGGAACGAGTTCTTCAGCGGCCGGGTCGAGACGGAGCTGGAGAAGGTCCGCGTCATGCGGGAGGCCGTGGGTCCCTGGTTCGACTTCGTGCTGGAGGTGCACCGGGGCATGACCGTCCCCGAGGCCGTGGCCTTCGGCCGGGCGGTGGAGCAGTACCGTCCCATGGTGCTGGAGGACCCGGTGCCCCCGGACAACGTGGACTCCATGGCAGAGGTGGCCTCCAAGGTGGCGGTCCCCATTGCCACCGGCGAGCGCTACATCGACCTGCGGGAGTTTGCGGTGCTCATGGCCCGCCATGCCGCCCGCTACATCCGGCCGGATGTGTGCGCCGTGGGCGGGATCACCACCAGCAAGAAGATTGCAGCCCTGGCGGAGGCCAACGACGTGCTGGTCATCCCCCACAACCCCCTGGGTCCTGTTTCCACGGCAGCCTGCCTGCAGATCTGCGCCTCGATTCCCAACCTGGGCATCCAGGAGCTGCCCGGCTTCTGCCTCAACGGGGCGGAGGACCGCATGGTGAAGGAGCCCCTGAAGTTCAGGGACGGCTGCATGGTGATTCCGGAGACCCCCGGCATCGGCGTGGAGCTGGCAGACGACGCGGAGGAACTGTACCCCGCAAAGGAGCGGGGCAGCAATGCCGCCCGCCGCGCCTTCGACGGGTCCGTCAAGGACTGGTGAACTGCCCGCCCCGCGGGCGCTGCCTCTCCTGCAGAAGCTGCAGGAGATTATCCTAAAAACCACAGATAGCGGTATTCACCATTACAATTTAGACCGGAAGACCGCAGTTTCACGTAACTTGTACAAAGGCAGGGGGCTGGAGGGATCCGGCTCCCTGCTTCTGTCCAGTCTGCACAGGCGCCGGGGAGGACCCTTTCATGCAGTTTGTCCTGTTTTACATGCCGTCTGTCATAAGTTCTGGACATATGGCTCCTGACAGTGTATTCTTACAGACAGCAGAGGACGAGCTGCAGAGAGGGGAGGCATGTCAACGTGTCAAGTGAGAGTATCCAGCTTGCAAAAGAGATCCTGGCCCGGCAGCCGGAGCAGCGGCCGGAGGTTGTGCATCTGAAGGAACTGACAGACCGGTTTGCTGCCGCAGAGGGCATAAAGAGGCAGGGGGATGCGGATATCTGTCTCTTCGAGAAGATGTACGGCCGGGAGCCCACAGGCTCAGAGGTTACGAAGGTGCGGTTCTGGCGCACCGGACGCCATCTGCCCTCCAGCCGGGAGCAGACCATGCTCCTGGCGAAGGGGCTGGGTCTGGATGAGGAGGAGACGAACTGGCTGCTTCAGTCTGCCTGCGAAAGAAGCAACAAGGTCTTTGAGACTGCAGAAGACAGAGCGGACCCGGAGTACGGGAAGCGGATCGAAGCCATAGAGGAGATGAAGGCGGGCTATCTCGCCCGGATTCCCCGTGCACGGCTGGCAGCGTTGAATGTGTCTGAAGAGCGGCTCCCAATCCGCATCCGGCACCTGTTCTGCATGGACGCATGCGACTGTACGGTCTACGGCGGAAACCCCGAGCTGCCGGAGAGCCGGCCATCTCTGGGAATCCGGTTTGCATCTGAATTCAGCCGGATCTGCAAACTGAAAGGGGAGATCCCCCGGCAGACCATGCTCCGCACCATCGTCATTCTGAGCCTGCCGGACATCAGCCGGGAAATGGTGGATGCCCGACTGGCGGCACTTGGTTATCTGCCCCTGACAGAGGGGCATACCAGCGTCAAGAACGCACTGGTGGACGACCTTCTCATCGGGCTCCTGGACCTGTACAGGCGAGACTGCGCCGGGATGGAACCGGATGAGAGCAGACGGTATCTGCTCAGGCAGATGCAGGAACTGGACAGGTACCTGGCGAAAACCGGACATCAGGAGTACCGCTTCATGGTCTTCCGCAGCCTGGCTGCCATAGCGGAGGAAAACGAGAGCAGCAAAAACTGACCGCAGGGGCTCAACAGACAGAGCAGGCAGGGAACGGAAGGTTTCCTGCCTTTTCTTCATGCACGGAAAAAGGCGGACGCCGAAGCGTCCGCCGGAAAAGCAGGATATCTGAGGGGAATCAGCCCAGGGTGACCAGCAGGTCGTCGGTGTTTACAGCCGTGCCCTGGACAGCGGCGATGGCCTTGACAGTGCCGTCCACGGGGGCGGAGACCTCGATCTCCATCTTCATGGCCTCCAGGATGATGAGCACGTCGCCGGCCTTGACAGACTGCCCCACGCTGCACTCCACCTTCAGCACGTTGCCGGGCATGGGGCTGTTTACAGCGGTCTCACCGGCGCCGACAGCGGCAGGAGCTGCTGCGGGTGCGGGAGCCGGGGCGGGAGCGGGTGCTGCGGCAGGGGCCGGAGCCGGTGCGGGGGCAGGCGCAGCGGCGGGCGCCGGAGCATAGACAGGTGCGGGGGCTGCAGCGGGTGCAGGAGCGGCACCTGCTTCAGTGGGCTCCACAGCGACCTGGTACACAACGCCGTTGATGGTTACGTTGTACACGCCGGGGGTCGTATCCATGCCTCCCATGACCAGGTGGGGCGGCTGATAGGAGGCCGCGAAGGGCTGGATGGGACGGTAGGTGGCGCCGTTCTGGGTCAGGCCGGGGGTGTTGGTGTAGTACACATGGCCCTGCCAGGCGGGCAGAGGGGGAAGCTCCGGCTTCTTGGGAGCGGCCGGGGCAGCAGGCGCTGCGCCCTTGGCGGCGGGAGCGGGCTTCTTGGGGAAGCCGGCCTCCCGGTCCTTGAAGAAGGCCATGGCGACCTGGGGGAACGCGATGTAGCTCAGCACATCCTCGTCGCTCTTGGCGACGTCGCCCAGTTCCTTCTTGGTCTTCTCAAACTCGGGCTCCAGGGTGTCGGCGAAGCGGCCCTCCACCACGGGGGTGTCGCCCAGGATCTTCTTCTGGATCTCGGGGTTGATGGGGGCGGGGGTGCGGCCGTACTCGCCGCGGCAGTAGGCCTTGATCTCCTTGCCCACTACCTTGTAGCGCTCGCCGGCCAGCACGTTCTGCACGGCCTGGGAGCCGACCATCT
>CAYYHY010000219.1:0-4646 GCA_964471855.1 uncultured Oscillospiraceae bacterium
ACGGTCTCCCGGGCGATGATCTTGCCGCCGATGGCGGCCTGGACGGGCACCTCAAAGAGCTGGCGGGGGATGTTCTCCTTCAGCTTCTCGCAGATGCGCCGGGCGCGGCCGTAGGCCTTGTCCTTATGGGCGATGAAGGAGAGGGCGTCCACCTGCTCCCCGTTCAGCAGCAGGTCCACCTTCACCAGGTTGCTGGTCTGGTAGCCCTCAATCTCGTAGTCCAGGGACGCATAGCCCTTGGTGCGGGCCTTCAGGGCGTCAAAGAAGTCGTATATGATCTCCCCCACGGGCATGGAGTAGCGCAGCTCCACCAGACTGGTGTCCAGGTACTGCATGTCCCTGTATATGCCCCGGCGGTCCTGGCACATGGGCATGATGTTGCCCACGTAGTCCGGCGGGGTTATGATGGTTACGCTGGCGTAGGGTTCCCGGGCCTCCACAATGGAGCCGGGGTCCGGATAGTTGTGGGGGTTGTCCACTTTGACCACGGTCCCGTCCGTCTTGGTAACCTCATAGATGACAGAGGGGAGGGTGGTGACCAGGTCCAGGTCAAACTCCCGCTCCAGGCGCTCCTGTATGATCTCCATATGGAGCATGCCAAGGAAACCGCAGCGGAAGCCGAACCCCAGGGCGGCGGAGGACTCGGGCTCAAAGGACAGGGAGGCATCGTTGAGCTGCAGCTTCTCCAGAGCGTCCCGCAGGTCCGGGTACTTGGAGCCGTCCTCCGTATAGATGCCGCAGAAGACCATGGGCTGGGCCGGACGGTAGCCGGGCAGGGGCGTCTCCGCAGGCCGGTCAGCGCCGGTAATGGTGTCGCCTACGGTGGTGTCCTTTACATTCTTGATGGAGGCGGTGAACCAGCCCACCTCGCCGGCGGAGAGGCTGGGGCAGGAGTCCATCTTCAGGGGCCGGAGGTATCCGCAGTCCAGCACCTGATAGGAGGCCCCCGAGGCCATCATCTGGACTGTCATGCCTCTGCTGAGGGTGCCCTCCATGATCCGGAAGTAGACAATGACGCCCAGGTAGGGGTCGTACTGGCTGTCAAAGATCAGGGCCCTGAGGGGCGCCTCCGGGTCCCCGGAGGGGGCGGGGATGTTCTGGACGATGTCCTCCAGCACAGCCTGGATATTGATGCCCAGCTTGGCGGAGATCTCCGGGGCATCCTCCGCGGGGATGGCCAGGATATTCTCAATCTCCTCCTTGACCCTGGCGGGGTCTGCAGCCGGGAGGTCGATCTTGTTGATAACCGGGCGGATTTCCAGGTCGTGCTCCATGGCCAGGTAGGTGTTGCCCAGGGTCTGGGCCTCGATGCCCTGGGAGGCGTCCACAATCAGGACGGCGCCTTCGCAGGCGGCCAGGGAGCGGGAGACCTCATAGTTGAAGTCCACATGTCCCGGGGTGTCGATCAGGTTGAGGGCATACGTCTCCCCGTCCTCCGCCGTGTAGTCCAGTCTGACGGCCCGGGCCTTGATGGTGATGCCCCGCTCCCGCTCCAGGTCCATGTTGTCCAGAAGCTGGGCCTCCATCTGGCGCTGTTCCACCGCGCCGCAGATCTCAATCAGACGGTCGGAGAGGGTGGACTTGCCGTGGTCGATGTGGGCAATGATGCTGAAATTGCGGATTTTAGACTGGTCAGTCATGAGATTATCCTCCAGAAAACAGAGAATCGGTTCAGCGGATCCCGGTCAGGGAGCTGATGCGTTCTTCTGTTGCGGTCAGAAGTTGGACAAGGGACTGGTACAGGTCCGGACAGGCCTTCTCCAGGGCGGCGGGGGACATGTCCAGAGCGGAAGCGGCGCCTTCCGGAAGGCTGTCCAGGGCGTCCGCCAGGGATGTCTCCGCCAGTTTCATGTCTGCCTCGGGCAGTCCGCTCTCAAAGTGCCGCCTGGAGAGCTGCCCTGACAGTCCGCCATCCGGTCCGCCGCCTGCCTGGCAGGTCTGGCGGAAGATCCGGTAGAAGGCGTCGCAGAGGTACTCTGCGGCGGCCTGTACGGCTGCGGAGCTGTCTGCGGCGGAAAGCCGGCGGAAGAGCAGGGAGATGGAGTCGGAGAGGAGCCGGGAGTACAGGGTCCCCGGGTCTCTGTCTCCGCCGGAACCGGCAGCGGACTCTGCGGCGCGGTACGCGGCAATGAGTTCCGGATCCCCCCAGCGGCTGTCTGTCCGCCCCAGAAGGAAGTCGGCGGACACCCCGTAGTAGCTGCAGGCCCTGGATACAAAGGAGAGTCCCGGCTCCCGGATGCCCTGCTCGTAGTGGCTGAGGAGGGACTGGGAGATGCCGAGGGATGAGGCAGCCAGGCTCTGACTGACGCCCTTCTCACTGCGGAGGAGGGTCAGATTTTCCGCAAATGCACTCTTCAACCGGCATTCCTCCCGGGAATATCAGGCTCTGTACAGTATACTCGAAAGGAGCGCCCCTGGTAAAGAGAAACAGCAACTATTTTTGAAGGACCTGTGACATTCCGGCTGTCTGCTCTGAGTTAAAGGTGAAGGGAGGTATCAGCCCATGAGCGAGCCGCTTCGTACGGGCGGCGGTCTGGAGGAAGTCATCGACCGCTATGCATCCATGGTTTACGGCCTGGCCCTGGCCAGGACAGGCTCACCGGCCGATGCCGACGATGTCTTCCAGGAAGTATTTCTGGCCTGCTTTCAGTCTGCGCCCCGTTTCCGGGATGAGGAGCACCGGAAGGCATGGCTGCTGCGCACAACCCTCAACTTTGCCCGCCGGGTGACGTCCTCCTCCTGGCGGAAGAAGACAGTACCGCTGGAGGAGCGGGAGGACCGCTCCGTGTCTTTCCGGGATCCGGAGGAGAATCTGGTATGGGACGCGGTTGCGGCCCTGCCGGAGGACTACCGCATGCCCGTATACATGTTTTACTTCCAGGAGCTGTCCACGGCAGAGATCGCGAAAGCCCTCTCTCTGCGGCCGGGAACGGTGCGCATGCGCCTCTCCCGGGCCCGGGACATGCTCCGGGAGTCGCTGAAAGGAGAGTACTTCGATGAGATCTGACCTGTTCCGCTCCATGCAGGAGCAGATGAATCCCAGCCCGGAGGCGCGGGAGGAACTGGAGGAGAAGCTGGCCGGGGCTCCCCGCCGCAGACCCGCCTGGCTGAAATATGCAGCGGCCGCCGCCTGCGCCGCTGTCGCCGTCCTGGGGGCTGCAGCTGCGGTGCAGTTCTTCCGGACTTCCTCCCAGCAGCCGGCCCCCAGTCTCCACAGCTATGTTTATGCAGCCGAAACCCCCGCCGGGACTCTGGAGACTGCTCTGGGAACTCCTGAGGCGGAGGAATCCGGAGAGGTCCAGACACCGTCTGCCGGAGAGGACAACCCGGTGCAGCCTGCTCAGGCAGTCCTGACCCGCCTGATGGAGTCCTTCTCTGACGGGGAGGGCGGCGACCCCCGGTACCCGGAGTGGTACGGCGGGTCCTATCTGGACAGCACCGGCTGCACCGTCGTGGTTGTGGAGGACAGGGATACCCCGGAACTGCGGGAGGAGATTCTGTCCACAGCAGCGGAATCGGAAGAGGAGCGCGCCATGATATCCTTCCAGAGCGGCGCATTCTCCCTGGCATACCTGAATGAACTGATGGAGCGCATACAGGAGAGCGGAGCCATCATGGATGTTCTGTCCACTCTCAGCGTCAACGAGATGGAAAACAGGCTGGATCTGATGCTGACGGAGGCGGACGAGGAGGCCCTGAAGGAACTGGGCAGCCTGGACCCGGACGACTCTGCGGTTCTGGTGTCTGTAGGGGAACAGCCTGATACGCTGGACACTTTCCCCGCGGGCAGCGGGGGAGAGGGAACGCCGGCTTTCCCGGGGACGTTTTCCAGTGATGAGGGAGTCCCGGAGGAGGATGACGCTGACGGCGCGCAGGCGGGGCAGACCACATCCAGCATGCAGACTTTCTCCGGCACCTCTTCGGTCTCCGCAGCCCCTGCAGGTGCAGCTGTCTTCCAGGGGAAGGTTCTGGAGTCCCGGGACAGCACCCTGCTGGTGGAGGTGACCGGCAGCAGCGGCGGACTGCAGCCCGGAGATCAGGTCACCTTCAGCTGGGAAGGGGCAGCGGATATTGCCGCCGGCACATCTGTGGAAGTGGAATTCGGCGGCGGAATCATGGAAACCTGGCCGGCGCAGCTGGGAGACGTCCAGCGTGTGACCGTTCTTGAGTGATTGCAGGCAGAAACAGTGCAGGGCAGCTCCTGGACCTTTCCGGGGCTGCCCTGTGACTTTATGCACAGCGGGGAGAGGAAGACAGGAGCCGCAGAAATCTGAAAATGCTGCAGCCAGGTTATAGACGTTTGGGGTCCGGAGTGCTAACCTAATGCTGCAGATAAAACAGGAAAAGTGACAGATGACCGCTGCAGCGGCTTAGCCAGGTGCAGCCATTCTGCACAGCAGTGCTGGCGGTCAGAGACCGGAACGGGTCCGGTGTACGAAGAAAACACATACAGAGGAGTGAGCGGATGAAGAACAATATCTTCGACTTTGCCACAAAAGAACTGGCGCAGGATGCGTTTCTGTGCTGGTGCTTCAACTGGTTCAACGACGACTCGAATCCCGTGCTGAAGGAGATGGCGGTGAACCTTGCCAGGAAGTTCTCCGGACTGGACGATATCACCAGCATTGAGATCCACAGGCAGTTCA
>CAYYHY010000220.1:0-4624 GCA_964471855.1 uncultured Oscillospiraceae bacterium
GAGGTCATGTCCATCGGAAAGACCTACAAGGAGGCCTTCCAGAAGGCGGTCCGCTCCCTGGAGACCGGCCGCTATGGCTTAGGACACATCCCCGCGCTGGAGGCCCTCTCCCTGGAGGAGCTGCTGCAGAGGCTGCTGACCCCCTCCAGCGAGCGCCACTTCCTCATGTACGAGGCCCTGCGGAAGGGTGCGGACATTGAAACCCTCCAGGAGATCACCCATGTCAAGGAGTACTTCATCCAGCAGATGAAGGAGCTGGTGGACGAGGAGCGGGAACTGGAGAAGTGCCGCGGCGGCCTGCCCTCCGATGAGCTGCTCATTCAGGCCAAGAAGGACGGCTTCTCCGACAAGTACCTCAGCCTGCTGCTGGACGTCTCCGAGGACGCCGTACGGGAGCGCCGCACCGCCCTGGGGGTGGAGGAGGCCTGGGAAGGGGTGCACGTCAGCGGCACCCAGGACAGCGCCTACTACTACTCCACCTACAACGCCCCGGACCGGAACCCGGTGAGCACCGGCAGGCCCAAGGTCATGATCCTGGGGGGCGGACCCAACCGCATCGGCCAGGGCATCGAGTTCGACTACTGCTGCGTCCACGCCTCCCTGGCCCTGAAGAAGCTGGGCTTCGAGACCATCATCGTCAACTGCAACCCCGAGACCGTGTCCACGGACTACGACACCTCGGACAAGCTCTACTTTGAGCCCCTCACCCTGGAGGACGTGCTCAGCATCTACCGCAGGGAGAAGCCGGCGGGGGTCATCGCCCAGTTCGGGGGGCAGACGCCCCTGAACCTGGCCTCCGACCTGGAGCGGAACGGGGTGAAGATCCTGGGCACCGCCCCCTCGGTCATCGACCTGGCGGAGGACAGGGACCAGTTCCGGGCCATGATGGACAGGCTGGGCATCCCCATGCCGGAGTCCGGCATGGCCGCCACCGTGGAACAGGCCCAGAGCATCGCCCGGGAGATCGGCTACCCCGTCATGGTGCGTCCCTCCTACGTGCTGGGGGGCCGGGGGATGGAGGTTGTGTACGACGACGGGAGCATGGCCGAGTACATGAACGCCGCCGTGGGGGTCACCCCGGACCGGCCCATCCTCATCGACCGCTTCCTGAACCACGCCATGGAGTGCGAGGCAGACGCCGTCAGCGACGGCACCCGCGCCTTCGTCCCCGCTGTCATGGAGCACATTGAGCTGGCGGGGGTCCACTCCGGCGACTCCGCCTGCATCATTCCCTCCGTCCACATCTCCCCGGAGAACCTGGAGACCATCAAGGAGTACACCCGCCGCATCGCCGAGGAGATGCACGTCCAGGGCCTCATGAACATGCAGTACGCCATCGAGAACGGCCGGGTGTTCGTTCTGGAGGCCAACCCCAGGGCCTCCCGCACGGTGCCTCTGGTATCCAAGGTGTGCAATATCCGCATGGTGCCCCTGGCCACGGAGATCATCACCGGGGAGCTCACCGGACGCCCCTCCCCCGTGCCCGCTCTGAAGGAGCAGGAGATCCCCTACTACGGCGTCAAGGAGGCCGTCTTCCCCTTCAGCATGTTCCCGGAGGTGGACCCCCTCCTGGGGCCCGAGATGCGCTCCACCGGGGAGGTGCTGGGTCTGGCCCCCTCCTTCGGGGAGGCCTTCTACAAGGCCGAGGAGGCCACCCAGTCCCCTCTGCCCCTGAGCGGAACCGTCCTCATCTCCGTCAACAGCAAAGACAAGGCGGAGGTGGCGGAAGTGGCGCGGATGTTCGCGGAGGCCGGATTCCATATTCTGGCCACCAGGGGCACCTGCGACCTGCTGCAGTCCGAGGGGATCCAGGCGGAGCAGGTGCGCAAGATCTACGAGGGCAGGCCCAACATCCTGGACCTGATTACCAACGGAAAGATTGACCTGATCGTCAACTCCCCCGTGGGCAAGAACAGCGTCCACGACGACAGCTACCTGCGCAAGGCGGCCATCAAGGCCAGGGTGCCCTACATGACCACCATTGCGGCCGCCCGGGCCACCGCCAGCGGCATCCTCTACGTCCGCTCTCACGGAAGCAGCGGGGTCCGCTCCCTGCAGCAGCTCCACAGCGGGATACGGGACAGAGGATAAGATGACAGAAACCGGGAGGCGTCCCCCAGGTCGGGGAATGCGCCTCCCGGCATTCTTTCGGTCTTACGTCAGATCATCATCAGAGGACAGGTCTGCCTCCTCATCCAGCAGCTCATCAGGAGGGAGGTCCGCCCTCTCATCCAGCAGAGGGTCAGCCTTTGTGGCCTTCAGGACGACCCGGACTTCCTCCTGTCCCGTTTCCGGGAGGATGGAGGTCATGGACTCCGGGACCTCCTTGATGTACACGTCCATCTTGTTGTAGGGGATCTCGATGCCCGCCGCCCGGAACTCCTTGAGGACGGCCACCCGGATGTCGCTGCAGCAGGTGAAGCTCTCCGCCACGGTCCGGGTCCAGACGCTGGCCCGCAGGTTGAGACTGCTCTCCCCCATCTCCCGCAGCAGCACTGTGACCTTGGGTGCGGAGGGGTCCGTGCGGGTGTCCAGGAAGAGGGGATGGCGGCCTACAATCTCAGCAAAGAGGGACATGGCCTTGTCGATGTCGCAGTCATAGGCCACATAGATGTCCAGGTACTTGCAGACCTTGGACTCCACCATGTTGCTGTTTTCCACGATCTTGTCGTTCATGACGGCGTTGGGGACCACGATGCGGGTGTTGGTCAGGGTGCGGATGACCGTGTGCCGCAGGGTGATGTCCTCTATGAAGCCGGTCAGGCTGGAGTCCACCAGGGTGATGCGGTCGCCTACGTCAAAGGGCTTGAAGATGGAGATGAAGAGACCGCTGATGATGTTGTTCAGGGATTCCTGGGCAGACAGGGAGATGGCCAGAGCCATGATTCCGGAGCCTGCCAGCAGGGTGGACACCAGGGAGTTGAGTCCCGGTATGTAGGACAGGGCCGTGAGTATGCCGATTGCATAGATGGCGACTGTCAGGATGTTGTACAGGAACTTCTTGAACAGGAACCTTCCGTGTGACTTGCCGTATGCCCACTGGTTCAGATGGACAAGGGTGACGGTAATCAGAATGGTCAGGCCTACCCGCACCAGAATCCAGAGCCATTCCAGACTGCCCAGATCTCCCAGATCGTCCAGCACAGACATGCACCTCCTGCCGCTGCCCCGGTTCGGGCAGCGCCTCCGTATTATACCACAGGACCGGAGGAGGGGGATACGGTTTGCGACATTTTAACTCGATTTCATGTTCCGGTCCGGGAGCCGGGGCGCCCCGGGAGGCGGAGGCCGGGCGGAACTTAATTTTTCGTTAAGAGTGCGGACAGCCGGGCGGGCAAACTGGCCTGTAAAGTACGGGAAAAAGGGCGCAGGGGAAGAAAACCGGCACGGCGGCGGCGGGATGTCTGCACCCCGTGCACAGCCGTCTGCCAGGTGCGGGCAGGGGCCGGAAATCTTCCTCTTTACACGGGGAAGGCAGACGGCTATAATGCATACGCGCGAGGCGTCACGGGAGACTCCTGTGATGCTTCGCGCCTTTTTCGCAGCAGGAAAGGAGGACAACGGAGCCGGAAGACGGCAGAGAGCGCCAGAGCCCGGACAGGACAGTCCGGGACGACGAGGAGAGGGGCTTATCGAAAGATTCGGCGGATGCCCCTCCGTGCGGACTCCAGGCGCGGACACAGTCAGCAAATCCCCGGGCAACCGGCGGGACAGAGGGGCTGTGACTGGAGGAATGAGCGACATGGCAGCTGCGGGTATGTCCTCTTCGTTTGCATGCCTGCATCCTTTCCCCGCTGCGGGCGGGGAGGGCAGGCAATCCAGAACAGGAGGAAACTGAATATGTGTGGAATTGTCGGCTTTATCGGTCAGGAGGAGGCCTGTCCCATCCTGCTGGAGGGACTGAGCAGGCTGGAGTACCGGGGCTATGACTCGGCGGGGGTGGCGGTCTACTCCCAGGAGACCGGGGAACTTGCGGTGCACAAGACCAAGGGGCGCCTGCAGGTGCTCTCCGACATGCTGGACGGGGGGAAGGCGGTCAAAGGGACCATGGGCATCGGCCACACCCGGTGGGCCACCCACGGGGCCCCCAGCGACATCAACTCCCACCCCCACGTGAGCAACAGCGGCCGCATCGCCGTGGTCCACAACGGCATCATTGAGAACTATGCGGAGCTGAAGTCCTTCCTGATCGGCAGAGGCGTGGAGTTCGTATCGGAGACCGATACGGAGGTGATCGCCCAGCTGGTGGACTACTTCTACCAGGGGGATATCCTGGAGGCCGTGGCCCGCTGCCTCCACCGGATTGAGGGGGCCTACGCCCTGGGCATCATCTGCAGGGACGAGCCGGACCGGCTCATCGCCGTCCGCAAGGACAGCCCCCTGATCCTGGGCTACGGCCAGGGCTGCAACTTCATCGCCAGCGACGTCACGGCCATCATCCGCCACACCCGGGATGTGGCCTACATGGAGGACGGGGAGCTGGCGGTGCTGACCCGGGACTCCATTACCTGCTACGACCACCTGCTCCAGCCCGTGGAGAAGAAGATCTCCCGGGTGGACTGGGAGATCGACGCGGCGGAGAAGGGCGGCTACGAGCACTTCATGTTCAAGGAGATCATGGAGC
>CAYYHY010000221.1:0-1790 GCA_964471855.1 uncultured Oscillospiraceae bacterium
GCTCTTTACGGGCAGGCATAAAGCTGGTATAATCAGAAGACACAGAGATGTTTTGAGAGGGAGGCGGTTCCTGTGACTGCCGAGGAACTGAAGCGGGAGGCAGCCGCGCTGCCCCGCGGGTCAGTTGTGACAAAGAAAGTGAACGGCCGTGAGTATCTCTGTCACCGGTGGAGCGAGAACGGGAAGCGGCACGAAAGATATGTGCCGCTGGCGGAAGCGGAGGAACTGCGGGCTCAGATCGAACGCCGGAAGGCCCTGGAGAAGGAGCTGCGCCAGCTGAACGGAAGAGTCCCCGGACAGACCGCCCCGCCGGCCGGGCACGCATTCCTGACATCCGTCCGTACAGGGGAAGAACTTCAGGCATTTGCCGCCCCTGCGGCGGGGTTCCGGAAGCGGGACTGCTTCCGCAGGCTCTGTGAGTATCTGTACGGTCCCCGCACGGACAGGGTGCTCATCCTGTACGGTCTGCGCCGGACCGGCAAAACCACCCTGATCCGGCAGGCTCTGGCTGAGATGACCAGCGAGAATCTGGCCAGGACCGCTTATTTTCAGCTGACAGCCGGGGACACCCTCGCCGATGTGAACCGGGATCTCCTGTACCTGGAGAAGGCGGGCTGCCGGTACGTCTTTCTGGATGAGGTCACCCGGATGGCGGATTTCATCGAAGGTGCTGCCCTGCTGTCTGACATCTTTGCGTCCAGCGGGATGAGGATCGTGCTGTCCGGCGGCGATTCCCTGGGGTTCGCACTGGCGGCGCATGACCGGCTGTATGACCGCTGCATCCTGCTGCACACCACCTTCATCCCCTGCGGGGAGTCCGGAGATGTGTCCGGCCGGCACGGCATCGAGGCCCATGTCCGGTACGGCGGCACCATGGACCCGGACGTCCGGACGTCCCCCTTCGCTGCGGCCGGGAGCGCAGAGGAATACGTGGACACCGCCGTCGCAGGGAATATCCGGCATGCCCTGCAGTGCTGCCTGGGCAGCTGGCAGTTCGGGCACCTGCAGGAGCTGCAGAAGAAAGATGAGCTGGCGGGAGCCGTCAGGCGGGCGGCAGAGGAGGTAAACCGCCGCTTTGTCCTGGATGTGCTGACCCGTGTCACCCGCTCCGGCGGTCCCGCTGCAGGCATCCCGGACCGGACTGATGCCGCAGAAGCGGCGGAGCAGATGCGGAAGGCTCTGGAAAGCCGGATCTCCGGGGAACCGCAGGTGCAGATCTCAAAGGCCCAGGCCGCGCAGATCCGGGAGTGCCTGCTCCAGCTGGACTTCATCCTGGATATTGACGTGGTCAGCCTTCCGGATCTCAGCGGGAGGGGAACCCGGACCGTCACCGTCCAGCCCGGTCTCCGGTACGCCCAGGCAGACGCCCTGGCGGCAGAGCTGCTGCAGGGCGTGGCATTCAGCGGGTTTTCTGCCCGGGAGCGCAGCGCTGTCCTGGACCGCATCCGCAGCGAAATCCAGAGGCGCCTGCTGGAAGACATCGTCCTGCTGGAGACAAAGCTTGCCAGCCCCGGGAAGCAGGTGCTTGTTCTTCAGTTTCCTGCCGGGGAGTACAGCATGGCTGTCTTCGACCCGGATACAATATCGTGCAGAATCTTTGCTGTCAGCTGCAGCGAAGATGCGGATCCTTCCCGGGTCAGAGATCTGGCCGACCCGCAGAAGCGGGCCTGGACCGAGCACCGTTTCGGCCCCATTACGGAGAGCTGTGTCCTTTACCTGGGAAGAGACAGCGGGGAGGAGGGCATCCGCTGCCGGAACGTGGAGGAGTACCTGAAGTCCCTCCGGGACCG
>CAYYHY010000221.1:1890-4598 GCA_964471855.1 uncultured Oscillospiraceae bacterium
ATAAAGGGGCATAATTTTCGGGCAGAAGCTCTCACCGCTGTCTGCGGTCCTCCGGAGGGCTGCCGGTCTGCTGCTTCTCCATAAGGGCGGGCGGCACTGCAAAGCCGTTTTCCTGGAGCCAGGTCACCATTCCGGCCTTTTCTGCGCTCCCCTCGAACTCCCCGCCCAGCCGGAGGAAGGGGACATGCAGGGTGCCGGCCATGCGCTGCGCATCGCTTCCCGGCCATCCTGCCACAGCGAGGGAGGGGGAACTGAGAACAAACTCCTCCTCCATGCCGATCCGGGTATCCCTTCCGAGGATGACCACCAGTTCCAGGTTCCCGCATGCGCTGAAGGCCGACCGCTCCATCTCCTCCACGCCCTCGGGGACCGCAAGGTACTTCATGTTCCTGCAGCCGCTGAAGGCGCCCGCTCCAATCTTCCGCAGACCGGCCGGCAGTTCGAAGTATGTCTGCTGGAAGCCTGCGAAGGCATATTCCTCAAGCTCCAGAAGCCCCCCGGGGAGGTCCGCGCGCCTGATCCGGCTGAAACAGTGCCGGCCATTCAAGCGGCTCACTCCCCGGAAACGGAAGATGTCCGCGCCGATGCGGGTGACCGTGCCGTTTCCGATCCGGGCGGGAATCTCGATCTGTTCCGGCTGATCCTCCCGGAACAGGAAGGTGGTTCCCGGCCTCCGGATCCCCATGTACTTCGTCACGGTGATCGAATATGCTTTCCGGCTGGGGTCGATGTCGCTGTTGCGCTCTGTCCTCCAGATGTGCCGGAGTTCGTTTGCAGTCGGGGTTTCCCGCGTCGCATCCCGGATGGCCTGCCGCTCCCGGCTTTCTGCAGCGGCCGCCAGCTTCTCTTCCGAGAGGGCTGTATTCCGGTAGTCCAGCATCTCCACCATCAGCATCTGCAGAGACTCCAGCCGTTCCCTGTCCCCGATCATCTTCCTGCTTTTCCGCGGCCACCCCGGCCGTCCCTCCGTCACCTCTTTCTGGAGTCCCTCGAAGAGTTTGTCGAAGCTGGCCTCATCCACAATGTGCTCCCGCAGCAGGAAGATGCGGAGAATCCATCCCCCCTCCTCTCCGGAGTTCCATATTTTCCGCCAGTGGCGCCTGGCAAATTCCCGGAACAGCGGTCTGTCCTCTTCCGGCAGCGCAGAGGCGGGATCGTGCATCAGCACCTCCAGCGAGCCGGCCCTCTCTGCCGCAGCAGCAGCCCGCACAATCCTGTTGCAGCCGGACATCACGACTGCATTGCGCATGTTCCCGGGGACGTCATCGTATTCGCAGCCCCGCAGCGTGATGGTGAAATACGAGTCAGGAGCCTCTGCAAGCGCTGCCAGTTTGCTGCGCCTCAGCCAGCCGCAGAAGACTTCCGGTCTGCTTCCGCAGAGGATCAGTTCCTCCAGGCCTGTGTCCTTCAGCACGTCTGCAGGGATGCTGACCAGCGAATCCGTCAGGCTGACCGAGCGGACAGTGGTACGCTCGAAAGCCGCCCCCTCAATGACCTCCACGCTGTCCATCCGGAGCCTCCAAATGCTTCCGGCCCGGCTCAGCGCACCTTCGCCAATGTACCAGACGGAGGGCAGCTGCAGCTGCAAAAGGAAGTCAAACGAGAAACCGCGCATTGTAAAGCAGTTCACGGGGATGGCTGTCACAAACGGCGGCACGGTCATGTCCGCCGCCCTGTGGGCCGGTCCTGCGGTGCCTCCGCCTCCGGTCCACCTGAGAAGCACGCCGTCCTCCGTAACAGTGAAATTCCTCAGATCCTCTTCCGATGCCTCCGCCATGGCCTGGCTCACTTTTTTCTTCCGTTCCTCCATCCTGCGCCTGTGGGCGCTGAGTCCGAACAGGAGAACCTCCGCTGCGTCCATCCGGAGCAGTGACCGCCTGACATCGCTGTACACAGCTTCCTGCAGGTCCCGCCTCCTGACGGGGCCCTTTTCCGGAGCAGATCTGCCGTAGTCATGTTCCTCGAAGCCAGTATACAGGCTGAGAGCCCCCCAGCAGGGGGGAGGGCTGCTGCCGAGGGAATACTGGGAATCCGTCCTCTCCCCGCCCGGCAGGCCCAGCCCGAATTCACTCTCCGGAGTGGCCTCCAGCAGCCAGGCGACGCTCTCCTCCAGATCCGGCGGGTCCGGTGTGCAGGTCATCTCCAGGTCGAGCAGGCTGCTCTCCCTCCAGAGAGACTGCCAGGACCGTGTGTTCTCTTCCGGCAAGTGCAGTTCCCTCCTCTTATGTTTCCTGTTCCTGCTGCCATGCATGTGCCGCTGTGCCGTCAGGGGAGGGCAGGGGATGCGGCCCGCCCGCCGGAGCCGCTCAGCTGCACCTCGTAGTTCCCCAGATGCCGCAGCTGGCTGGAGTCCGGAGAACTGTACACCACCAGATCGGCGACGAAGTACTCCTTCCCGTCCACCTCAAAGGTGACCACCAGCGCTGTCTCCCTGGTGCTGTTGTCAGTCCCCAGGATTGAAGCCCTTGTACACCCGGCACTCCCCGGGATCTCGTCGACCGGCTTTGTCTCTGATGAGACGTACACCAGATCTGACACCGGCCGCCGCATCTCCGAGGCCGCCGCCTCCAGCAGCTGCCCGCATGCCAGGTCGTTCTGCGAGCGGTATCCGCTGCCTCTCCGTATGTCCCCGGCCTCACGCCCCTGCACCTGCAGGAATATGCTCATGTCATCCCAGTATCCCCTGGTGTCATAGCCGCACACCAGCT
>CAYYHY010000222.1:0-4584 GCA_964471855.1 uncultured Oscillospiraceae bacterium
GGACATCCTGCAGGAGCAGGAGTGAAGAAGGAGATGCGCCCCAGCCGCCCGGCACTGACCGGGGGAGGGGCGCATTTTGTGTTTCCTGAGCTGTGCCGTCCGGTATCAGCTGAAGTGGATCCGCTGCGTCCCGGGACGCTCAGAGATCTCCCATATGCTCATAATCCCAGTCCAGGGTATGGACTTCCGGCAGCTCGATGCCCGCCTCCTGTGCCAGCGCCTTATGCTGTTCCATCCGGCGTCTGGTCTCCCGGGCGGGGTTTCTGTCTGAGAAGATGGTGTAGACGTCCATGAGGCAGTTAAGAAGCTCGTACTGCTTGCGGACATACGGCTCCACATCCGGATGTTCGGCGCAGAGGGCGATGCCCTCCTCCAGGTCAGCCGCAGGGGGAAATTCCTCGCCGCAGCTGAGGCGGATGTCGGCGGAGGGGATGAGAAAGTTGTCAATCCGGTCCAGAGGGGTCATGTCCATGCTGTCCGCAGCGGACCTTGCTCTGCCAAGGGCTTCGCTGACCGCCAGCCTGTCTCTGGATATGAGGAGACTGTACCAGGCCCGGACCATGTGGCAGCTCAGAAGGAGATCGCCGGAAGGATCCGGAAACTGCTGCAGCAGCTTCTCCGCCCTGCGCAGGTACCGTTCCACAGTTCCCCGGAGACCGGGGATGCCGCAGCGGATGCGCAGGACTGCAGCACTCAGGAGGGCGTAGCAGAGAAGGACGGGACTGCTGCCCTTCTCCAGGCAGCGGACGGCCTCCTCCCCGGTGCTGATCATCTCCCGGATCAGTTTCTTTTTGTCTCTGTCCTCTGGCGTGTAGTCACCTGCCAGCTTTGTATCCAGCCACAGCACTTTGGTGTCCAGGTACCGGCCCCGGGCTTCCGCCCCCGCCCGGGGGCCGATGAAGGCCTTCATCTGCTTCAGCACTTCCAGACCGCTGTCCAGGTCATCCCTGCAGCAGAAGACCTCTTCCTGGCGGTTGTATACAGTCAGGACTTTCATCTGGGGGAGCCGGTCCGCCCTGGCAAGCAGCCGGGAGCAGAGGTCCAGAATCTCCGCCTCCCGCCATCTGGGCAGAGCCATGGCGGCGGAGAAGGTCAGATCCAGGCACTCGTCGGAAGAGGCCAGCGCCCTGTCCTCCTGGACGCGGCTGATGCAGCTGAGGGAGATGCGCAGCAGCTCCGCCAGAGCGGGGGTGTCGGGGGCGGCCTGCTCCACAATGGGGTGGATGGCCCGGATCTCAGAGGCCAGGGCGTCAAACAGCCTGCGTACCGCGATCCGGCTCAGCTCCGTCCAGGGCCGGACCCGGACCGTCTCAGCTATGACGGGGTGGAGGGAGATCCGGGTTCCCTCCCGCTGGCACCAGCCCTCGGAAACCAGGGCGGTGACGTCGTCCAGGGAGGGAAGGTTCATGAGGGACTTAAGCTGTCTTCCCTCGATGCCGGACTCGTCCAGCAGGGAGAGGATCCTCAGCAGGGTCCGCCGGGACTGGGGCAGGCGGCCGGCGTCAAAGAGGGCGGAGAGGTAGTCCGCCACGGTTCCGCTGTCCGGCTCCCCGGAGATCCTGTCCGCGGTCATGCGGGCAAAGCCGTGGCGGGCGGCCAGGTCTGCAGCCTCCTTAACGGTGAGGCAGCTGACGGCGGTCTGCCGGGCTGTCAGTTCCAGGGCCAGGGGGTGTCCGGCGGCGCAGTCTGTGAGGCGGTCGGCATCCGCCGTCTCCTCCGGGGTCAGGTTCCGGCCCAGGTGGAGCTGGAACAGGGCCCGTCTGTCCTGCCGGTCCGTCAGGGACTTCAGCTCCAGGACGGCACCCGGGGTGCCCTCCGGTCTGGAGCGGCTCAGTATCAGCAGTTTCCAGCCAGGGGAGAGCAGGGAGAGGGGATCCTCCCCCGGGGCCGGCTGCCAGCCGTCCAGGATCAGGAGCAGATGCCGGTCCCCGGTGATGCGGCGCAGGGTGCGCAGCTTCCGTCTGGCGTACTCCTCTGCGGTCTCGCCGCTGACCTTCTCCACCGTGCTGAGGAAGAGGCTGGTGTCGTCCGCCAGGGTTTCGCTGAGAGTGGCGGAGCAGCGCAGAAGCAGGACCTCGTCAAAGAGGGAGCCGCAGGACGCTGCAAAGGAGCGGGCCAGGGAGCTCTTCCCGATGCCTCCCATGCCGGTCACCCACAGGCAGGGCCGGGTGCTGTCGGCGGCCCACTGCCGCAGGGCCTCCATCTCCCGCTCCCGGCCGATGAGCATGGCAGGGGGAACCACGGGGATGCCCCGGGCGAAGGGGACCTTCGGGTCGGCCAGGCGCTCCAGATTCTCCAGGGCTGCGGCCGCCTCCTCCATGCTTCCGCAGCGGTCCCTGGGACTGGACGCCAGGGTATGGTGGAAGAACTCCTCCAGCGCCGGCTTCAGGGCCGGGGCGCAGGGGGTGAGGTCAAATTTGAGCTGCTCCGGGTCCAGGCGGGCGTCGGAGCGGCAGTCGGGGGCCTCCGGGGTTCTGCCGCTGACAAGCCAGAAGAGGAGGGCTCCCAGACTGTATACGTCTGTCTGCACCCCCATTCTCCGCCTCTGCCCCAGCCTCTGCTCCAGGGGTGAGAAGCCGGAGGAGCAGGAGAGGCGCATCTGGCCGGAGGGGATCCGGCTGTGCAGGTCGGAGAGGGAGATGAGGGAGTCAAAGTCAAAGAGCAGGACGCGCTGGGCGGGGCCCTGCACCAGGAGCACGTTGTCCGGCTTCAGGTCCAGGTACAGGTATCCGGCCCGGTGGATCTCCCCCAGGGAGAGGGCGATGAGCCGGGTCAGGGTCATGCAGTCCTTCAGGGTTTCCGGCTGCCGGGCGGCCAGGGTCTCCTCCGGGGAGAAGACAGAGACAAGGTAGAGGGTCCCGCCGCTCCCGCAGAGGTCCAGGGTGTTCACCAGGGCGTCGGAGAGAATGCCTGTGCGGAACAGGCTGCTGCTGACCTGAAAGTCCTTCCGCATCCGCTCCAGGGCGGCCTGGAAGGCGGGCCGGTCCTCCTCCGCAGGCTCCAGGGAGCCGTCCTCCCTGCGCGTTATCTGCAGCCGCCAGGGGAAGCACTCCCGGATCCGCACCGATTTGAGGACGCCGGCGCTGGCTGTGTACTGTGCGTCATAGACGATGCAGGAGGCACCCCGGCCAATCTCCCGCAGTATTCGGAAGGAGACCGGTCCCCCGTCCCCCAGGGGGAGTCTGAGTATGGTATCCGGCTCCAGCGGCACTCTGCTGTCCATCAGCATCGCCTCCTTCTGCCGGTATTGTACCCGGCTGGAAAACCGTTCTGGATTTGCAGCAGAGGTCAGCCCTCCATGTGTTCGCTCTTGTAGGCGGCCAGTTCCAGGATGTACTCCCGGAAGGCGTCCAGGGGGCTGCCGTCCTTCAGCGCCCAGAGGAAGATCCAGTCGTAGGGGTTGCCGCAGTAGAGCTCCGGGTACCCGGCGTCCATGAGGTACTGGTTCATCTCGTCCAGACACCGGTCCTGGTCCTCCGGTCCCGCGGTGGTGCTGTACCCCTTGAGGATGCGCTGCTCCGCCCAGTACCGGTAGAAGGACAGGAGAATGAGCAGCTTCCGCACCCGCTCGTTGGAGATGTGGAACCCGTTGAGCACCTTCTGTATCCCGTCCCGGTCGGGGAAGGAGGCCTCGGCCAGGGGGTGCAGCAGGTCGTTGTCCTTCAGGATGCTCTTGATGCTCCGCTCCTCAACCAGCCTGTCGTGGGTGGCCCGGTCCAGCCCCAGGATCTGGGAGAGGACGGCCCACACGGAGTCCCCCTCCGCTGCGGTGCGCACAGGGGCATCCGGTCCCTCCTTCGGTCCGGGCACGGCCAGCCCCTCTTTGAAGGCCAGACCCCCGGGGCGGGAGATCTCGTCCCACAGGTCCTGGATGTAGCGGCCGGCGGTGGCATTGTTGTACCCGAAGCGGTCCAGGCTGCTGCTGATGTAGGACACCAGTTCATCCGGCGTGCGGATGGTGCGCAGCTGCTCCAGGATGGTGCCGGTATACAGCACCTCCATCCCCGCCTGCATGCGCACCGTCTTCGGTTTGGGAATCCGGGCGATCAGGTCCTGGGCGGTGTTCCAGTCCAGCCCCCGGGAGAGGCAGAAGCAGCAGACCGTCTCCCTGTATGCATGGCAGTCAAGCCCCCGGTCCAGGCAGACATTGCGGAAGAAGGCGCCGGCCTGCTCCGGCGTGAGATGGAAGGCGAAGCAGGTCTGGAGGGCTGTGTCCCTGCTCATGCGGGATCCCCCCGTAAACCAGGACTTCAGACCCCTGGGCACCGGGATGCCGGCGTCCACAAACTTCTGGCGCAGAAAGGCTGCAGCCCCGTCCGGGTCGTCGGAGGGACCGTCATAGCCGTGGGACTGGAGAAAGCTGGTCAGAGCCTCGGAGAAGGGGCGGAAGAGACGGGCGGCCTCCAGGAGCCTCTCCTCGTAGTCGTCATCATCCGGGTGGATTTCGTCGATATTCTCATCAAGATACTCCGTGTACGAACCCATGGGCCGCACCTCCTGAATCTGTTCTGTGTCTGCGACCTATTTTACCATGAAACCTCCCTTCCGGGGAGAGTGATTTTCACAGTTCATCCGGGCTGTGCA
>CAYYHY010000223.1:0-4561 GCA_964471855.1 uncultured Oscillospiraceae bacterium
GGGAGAGACATCTGCAGCAGGAGGATTCACTGCGGCGCTGAGCGCCCGGATGACCAGAACGGACTCCCGGGTCAGGCAGGGGCTGATGTCCGGACCTGTGGCGGGCACTGGAAAGATGCTGACTCTCCCGGATCTGTACTGGCGGTGTGATCAGGTATACGGAGCTGAACCGCCGGGCGTGTGCAGACGCCTGCGGAGCGTTTGCTGATTTTGACTGAAAGGATGTCCGTAAATGAAGCGAATCTGTGCATTTGCTTTGACAGCTGCTGTTTTGGCTTCACTTTTATTGCCTGCGGCTGCGGCTGATGCAGCAGACTGTGCTGCTGGAAGCACCCCTGATATGCTGGTGATATCAAATTCATATTTTGAACTGCAGGTTGACAATGTATCGACTGAAGCAGGCATTACTGTAAACATCAGGTACATGTACAGTAATGATGCGGGGTATGTTGAACTGACTGGCATCCAAAGTGACGGAAGCACTGCGTGGAAAATCAGCAATGCAGGCACATTTGAGTATCCAGAGGAATGGACGCATTACTATTCACAGGGAGACCGCCTGTTTTTCAGCAATAACGGGCAGCTTAAGGCGCTGGACGTTCGAACCGGTAAAATACTTTGGGAAAGTTCGGTGCTTGGATATGATCTGGAAACAATTACTGAAACAGATCAGGGATGTGACTTTGTACTTACAGACGGGGGAGAACTGCTGTTCTGTGACCGCATGGGAGGCGGCTTCCTGGCAGCCAGTCCAGACGGAAAAGTTGATTTCATGGAGACGGATTTGAAGAAATATGCTGACAATCTCTACTACTGGTATTACATCGACTCATACAGTTACAGCCAGAATGTTCTCCATGTCCAGGTAAAAGCGAAGGAATACAGCGATTCAAGTATATCAGACTCTGTTGCGGCCTTTGATGTCCGGGTTTCTGCACCGAATTCTGGTCAGCCGGAAAACAGCCATGAAACTTATGGCCCGTTTAAGGATGTTTATAAGGATTCCTGGTTTGTAGACAGCGTTAAGTATGTTATCAGTCATAATTTGATGAATGGAACGAGCAGCACAACCTTTTCGCCTGATGATTATACTACCCGCGCAATGATTGCAGCTATTCTGTACCGCATGGAAGGGGAGCCAGCTGCCAGTTCAAGAGCATTTGGAGATGTCCCTGCCGGTCAATGGTACACAAAAGCGATGGCATGGGCTGCTGATGCCGGCATTCTTGCAGGGGACGGCAGCAACCGGTATTACCCGGTAGGTACTGTCACCCGTGAACAGGTGGTGACAATTATATATCGTTATGCAGGGATGAAAGGCATTGATGTCAGCGGCCGCGAGAGTTTGTCGATTTTTTCAGACAGATACAAAATCAGCAGATGGGCCGAAGATGCTGTAAGCTGGGGTCTTGCTGCAGGAATAATAGGCGGAATGCCTGACAACATATTTGCACCCAAGGATGAATGCACTCGGGCAACAGTTGCTACAATTCTTATGAACTTCGGTGAAGAATTTGGAATTTAACGTCATTCGGAGTGCTAAGAGCATGCAGCAGCGGGGGAATATAACTGGCGTAACGATATGCGCTTTCCCGCTGAGGCATCATTGCACAGTGAACGAAATTACGGAAGCCGGACCGCCTGATTCTGCAGCCGGTCCGGCTTCTTTTTCCAGATGTACAGAAGGACGTGAACCTGATGAGGCAGCGCTGCACATTCAACCCTGCAGAGCGGCGGCAGAAGACCTCCGCTTCAGGCAAGGTTTACAAAATGTCTGCAAAGTTGTCCCCCGCTCTTGCAACACTGTCCGTCCGGGTGTATATTAAATAAGACATATGCTCTGAAGCTATTCGGAACGGGAGCACCCCGGGACGATGTTGTAAATGAACGGCTTCTGCCGACAGAAAGGAAGAGTCGCTTTGCCAGGGTGGAGTTATACAACCTGTCTGCGACAGGGGATCGCCCGCATGAACAGCGGGCTGAACTGCCAGGAGAGCATCCTTGTGAAGGAGAATGAGAACTGCGTAGTCGCAGCGCTCTCCGCCGGCGTAGGCTCACCGAAGTTTTCGGAGATGGCTGCCCAGACAGCTGCAGAAACCGTCTGCAGGGTGCTCAGCGGGATGGAGGACCCCTACTCGGAGGTTGAGTACCTTGACGACCTGGGGGCCAGCCTCATCAGGAGCGTGACCGATGCGGTCCAGACCAGGGCCGGAGATGCCGTGTCAGTCCGGGAGGACCTGGACTGCACCATCGCCTTTGTCTATATCTCCAAGAAGCACGGATATGCCATGGTGGCCCGCCTGGGGAACGGCGCCATCTGCGCCATCCGCAGCAATGTGGGCAGGGTCTTTATCAGCGACAAGGAGAGCGACGGCGAGGGCAGCATCTTTACCCCGGATGCCTCCAAACACATGTACATAACCGGCTTCGACCTGAGCAAAAGCGACATCGCCGGCTTCATCCTCGCCTCCGACGGCCTGGAGAAGGAGCTCTTTAACAAGGGCTCCACCAAGGTGGAGAAGATTGCGGAGCTGTATCTCAATGCAGTCAGCATCACAGAGAACCCCAAGGAGGTCATCGAGGGCCGCCTGGACCAGCTCCAGGGCGCCAGGAACACCAGCTTCATGGACGACATGGCCGTGGCCGTTCTCAGCCGTGTGGACCGTCCGGTTGAACTGGCGGGTGATCCCACCTGGCTGTGTACCTGCGGCACCCGCAACAGTCTGCAGGCGGCAAAGTGCCGGACCTGCGGCACCAAGTTTGATGACCTGTATGCGGGCATCGATTTCAAGAAGTACGGCGGAAAGGCTGCGTTTTTCACCCAGCTGAACAGCAGGCCGGACAGAGAGAAGTCCATCATCAGTACAGCCGCGGGACAGACGGCCCGGAGCAGAGCCTCTGAACCGGATATCCTGCAGGCGTCCAGCAGTCAAAGGAGGAGCTCAGTGCCTGACTCAGATTCCATGAGGAGATCTTCCTCTTCCAGTTCCAGCAGCCGGCGGTCTTCGGACTACGGCTCCGGCAGTTCCCAGCGCCGGTCTTCTTCATCAGGAAGCAGCTACAGCTACAGCGACTATGACACCCGCAGGGAGCTGGATGACCGGCGGAGGAGCCGGAATGACGATGCGTTCTATGACCAGGACCGGGAGCGGACCCGGGAACGCAGCAGCAGCAGGGACCGCAGCCGGAGCAAGAGCAGCAGCAGGAAAAACAGCCGCTTCAACCTGGAGAACATGAACACCATGCTGCTTCTCTGCGGCGCGGTGTGCCTCGTTGTGGGCCTCATCGTGGGCGTTGTCTTCGGAAAGGTGACTTCCGGCGGGAAGGGTTCCGGCGACAGCTCCGCCCAGATCCCGGAGGACCAGAAGGTCCTGCAGCTCTCCAACGGGAACCTCTACTGGGGCGAGCAGACGGACGGCGTGCCCAACGGCAAGGGCGTCATGAAGGAAGGCGGCATCTACTTTGTCGGCACCTTCCAGAACGGCAGCCGCGAGGGCGAGTTCGCCGTGATCTCCGGCACGGTTATTACCAAGGAGACCTACGAGAACAACACAAAGGTATCCACGCAACCTGCTGACAGCGGCGACAGCAGCGGAGACAGCAGCAGTGGAAGCAGCAGCAGCGGAAACCCCGGAGACAGTTCCGGTGACAGCTCCGGCGACACCGTGGACCCGACCAAGATGGGCACCCCTGCCGTCCTGAAGGCGGACACCAACCTGCGGCCCGGTCCCGGTGAGGAGTTCAAGCGCATCGCCAAGCTGAACGCCGGCACAGCCGTGTATGTCAGCGAAGAGACCGAGGAGCGGGGCGGCTACGTCTGGGTGAAGGTCTGGCTGGAGGACGGCACCGAGGGCTGGCTGGTTCAGAAGAACCTGGAGTGACGAACGGCATCCGGTCCGGATGAAGCCGCATCAGACATGATTTCTGTCAGAGCCGCAGGCGCATGCATCCGCCTGCGGCTCTGCATCTGACTGGCACCGGAAACGTCAGGCGCATGCGGACAGCGCAGGGAAGAACCCGAGGAGGGATGAGGCATGAAGCACAGAGTGAAAGTGACAGTTGTCGACAAGAAGCTCTACCCGGAGCTGCAGAGCCGGTACTGTGCAGATCCGGAGTCCGGACCCTGCCCCGTGTACAGCGTGGGGGACGAGTTCCTCTTTGAGCGGGAAGGAGACAGGGACGACTTCTGGCACATGGGGCTGGGAACCCTGGTCCATGCGGCGGGGGATCCGGACACCACGGCGGGAGGACCGAAGCTGCCCCACTGCTCCGAGGCCTGGGACGCCATCTCCCGGTACATCTACACCGGTCTGCAGGGCGGATCCATCATGAAGGGCTGGATGAAGGAGGAGAACACCATGATCGCCTGCTGTTCCGACGGCACCCGTCCGGTGATCTTCCGGATTGAGCGGCTCGACATCGAAGACTGACAGGTCATGTAAGCTGGACAGAGGGCACGGCTGGAAACGGGCGTGCCCTCTGATTTTTTCTGAATTTTCTGTCAGCTTTGCGCGCATCTGTTGCAGATGAACGGCGGGGGCTGTATAATTCAAGATGTTCG
>CAYYHY010000224.1:0-4513 GCA_964471855.1 uncultured Oscillospiraceae bacterium
CCTTTGCATTTCCGGAGGGAATATGGTACAGTATCGGCATCGTCGGGTTTCCTGTGAGGAAGCCTGGCGCACATGAGTCAGCCGGAACGCACGGAGCGGCGTGTGACCGGCACCGGAAGGAGTGCTGCCCTGTGGCCCATATTTCAGAGTATGAGGTCGAATCCAGCTTCATTGACCGCCTGGAGAGTCTCGGCTACAGGTATGTCGAACTGGGGGACTATGACGGCGTTCTCCGCAACCTGCGGAAGCAGCTGGCGGCGTTCAATGCAAAGGGCCTCATTGAGAAGAAGGGCGAGGCCTCGTTTTCCGATGCCGAGTTCGAACGGGTCCTGCTCTATCTGGACAGCCAGACCGTGTACGAGTCGGCAAAGCGGCTGAGGGACAAGTACGTCCTGACCCTGGACAACGGGGAAAAGGTCTATCTGGACTTCTTTTCCGGCGATACGGACAGGAACATCTGCCAGGTGACACATCAGGTCACCATGGACCCTGACCACAGGAACGATGTGGTCTACAGGAACCGCTACGATGTGACGGTTCTCATCAACGGTCTGCCTCTCGTACAGATTGAGCTGAAGCGCCCGGGCATGGAGATCAACGAGGCCATCAACCAGATCAACCGCTACCGGAAGTTCTCCTTCAGGGGTCTGTTCCGGTACATCCAGCTGTTTGTAGTCTCCAACTCCGTGCAGACGAAGTACTTCTGCAACGAGAACGAGATGCTCAACGGCGTCTACAATCCGCTGCTCAAGAGCCTGGCCTTCTTCTGGACGGACGAGAACAACGTCCGCATCAACGACCTGGACAGGTTCACGGAGCGCTTCTTCCACAGGGTCTCCCTTACAAACATGCTGAACAGGTACATGGTCATCAAGACCACCGAGCCTGTCCTCATGGTCATGCGCCCCTACCAGATCTATGCGGTGCGTGCTGCCCTCAAGCGGGTCCTGGAGATCAAGCGGAACGGCTATGTCTGGGCCTGCACGGGCTCCGGCAAGACACTCACCTCGTTCAAGCTGGCGCAGCTGCTGCGGGACGAGCCGGCGGTGGACAAGGTGATCTTCCTCATCGACCGCAGGGACCTGGACGACCAGACGGTGGATGAGTACAACTCCTTTGAGAAGGACTGCGTGGACAGCACGGACAGCACCGCGGTGCTGGTCCGGCAGCTGAGGGATTCCGGCAGGGGTCTCATCGTCACCACCATCCAGAAGATGGCCAATGCGGTGAAGAACCCCAGGTATGCACCTGTCATGGATGCCTGGCGTGACAGGAAGGTGGTCTTCATCATCGATGAGTGCCACCGCAGCCAGGTGGGGAAGATGCATGCCCTGATCGAGAAGCATTTCACCAGGGCGAACTTCATCGGCTTTACCGGAACCCCCATCTTCCGGGAGAATGTGGGACCCTCCGGGCAGATGACAGACGATGTCTTCCGCACCGGCTCCGACCAGATCAGGCCCTGCCTGCACAGGTACATGATCACCAACGCCATCGCCGACGGCAATGTCCTCTGCTTCTCCGTGGAATACCAGCGGACGGTGTTTGCCAGGGATGCAGCCAGGAACGGCCTGGACCCGGAGAAGATCGACGATCCTGCGTACTGCAGCGAGCACAACATCGACCTGAACGGTCTGTACCACGAGCAGGAGCGCATCGAGAAGATCGTGGAGCACATCCTGGCCCACCATGAGCAGCATGTGCACCCCCAGGGGAAGGACATCTATACCGCCCTCTTCGCCGTGGACTCCATCCAGACACTGGGGAAGTACTATGACGAGTTCAGGAGGCAGAACGCCCTGCTCCCGGAGGAGAAGCGCCTGCGGGTAGCCGCCATCTTCACCTTCCAGGCCAACGAGGACATGGACGAGGGGACCGACGAGCACTCCCGGGAACTGCTCTCCCGCTGCATGGAGGACTACAATGCCGTGTTCGGCACCGGCTACTCCGTGGAGACCTTCGAGGCCTACCGGAAGGACATCGCCAAGCGGATGAAGCAGAAGGACCGGCCGCAGGTGGACATCCTGCTGGTGGTCAACATGTTCCTGACCGGCTTCGACTGCAGACCCTGCAACACCCTGTACCTGGACAAGAACCTTGTGTGGCACTCCCTCCTGCAGGCCTACAGCCGCACCAACCGGGTGGACAAGCCCACGAAGCAGTTCGGGCAGATCATCACCTTCCGGAACATAAAGGCCTGGCAGGACGAGGCCTTCCGGCGCTTTTCCGACGGCGCCGAACCGGAGGCGATGGAGCTTCCCACATACGAGACATACCTCCAGCGCTGGATGGACCGTGTCGCTGTCCTGCGCAGTGTAACGCCCACTGTGGAGGATGCAGGACAGCTGCGGGACGAGAACGAAAAGCGGGAGTTCGTGCTGGCCTTCCGCGAGGTGGCCCGCACCCTGGCCGTGCTGAAGACCTTCTCCAAGTTTGACTGGGACGATCTGGCGGTTGTCCTGAGCGAGGAGGAGTATGACGGATACCGGAGCTGGTATCTGATGTACAAACCGGATCCCAAAGGAAGGGATGTTGAACCCTTCCTGCTGGATATCGACTTCGATGTGGAGCTTATCCGGACGGACCGGATCAACGTGGCCTACATCATGCGCCTTCTGGGCGAGGCCAGGACAGGGAAGAAGACGGAAGAGGAAGTGCAGGCGGACGTGGACCTCATCCTGCGGGAGATCGAGCGCTCCGACAACGAGGGCGTGATGCTCAAGCGGGACCTGCTGGAGGACTTCATTCACGAGCGGTTCTTCGCCCTGCCGGCTGAGGCGGACATCTTCCAGGCATACGCGGAGTATGAGGGGGAGCGGCTGCAGGCGGAGATCCAGGCATTTGCCGCCGGGCACGGCATCGACGCCGGCCTGGTCAGCGAGTTCTTCAGCGAGTATGCCTTTGCAAAGCAGATCTCAGAGGACGACGTCCGGCAGCGCCTCATGGTCTACCATCTGGGTCTGCTGAAGACATCCAGGCTGGTGGACACTGTCTGCCGGTTTGTGTCGGAGACATACAGGAAATACAGAGCAGAGGGGGAATGAGTCATGGCGGATTCAGCGAAGTACCAGGCCCAGGCAAACGAGCTCTCCCAGAAGCTGTGGGCCATTGCCAACGACCTGCGGGGCAACATGGACGCCAGCAAGTTCAAGAACTACATCCTGGGGATCATCTTCTACCGCTATCTGTCGGAGCGTACGGTTCTGTACGTGGAGGGTGAGCTGCTGAAGGACGACGAGGGGATGACCTATGCGTCAGCCTTTGCTGACCCGGAGTACCGTTCCGTTGTGGAGGACTGGTCTCTGAAGAAGCTGGGCTACATCATCAGGCCGGAGAACCTGTTCACGGAGCTGGTGCGCCGCATCGAAAAGCCCGTGAATGAGAAGGACAGGTTCAGCATTCAGGACCTGGAGCGGGCAGTGAAGGAACTCATCGGTTCCACCCTGGGGCAGGAATCCAGCAAGGCGTTCGACGGTCTGTTCAACGACATGCGCCTGGATGACCCCGACCTGGGGGACAGCGTGAAGGTCAGGACGGCTCTCATGGGGAAGGTCATGACCCGCATCGCTTCCATCGACTTCGACCTGCAGGAGTCCCAGTTTGACGTGCTGGGAACCGCCTACATGATCCTCATCGGGCTCTTTGCCTCGGATGCCGGCAAGAAGGGCGGCGAGTTCTTCACCCCGGCGGGACCGTCCCGCCTCTGCGCAACCCTTGCAGCTGACGGTCTGGACGAGGCCCGGACGGTAGGCGACTGCACCTGCGGCTCCGCCTCCATGCTGCTGGAGGTCAGGAAGCACCTGAAGAACACCAGGTTCCCGGTGCACTTCTACGGCCAGGAGAACAACGCCACCACCTACAACCTGGCCCGCATGAACATGATCATGCACGGGATTGACTGGAAGGACTTCGACATCTACAAGGGCGACACGCTGACCGACGACCTGTATGCGAGGTACAGCCCCGGCGGAGATCTGAAGCTCACTATCCAGGTCTGCAATCCTCCGTACAGCCTGAAGTGGAGCGCCGACAAGCGCTTCGAAGACGATCCCCGCTATGCCGGAGCTGGGAGGCTTGCACCGAAGAGCGCCGCAGACATGGCGTTCCTGGAGCACATGATCTACCACATGGACGACGAGGACGGGCGCATCGCTGTGCTTCTCCCCCACGGCGTGCTGTTCCGCAGCGGTGCCGAGGAGACGATCCGGAAGTACATCATCCGGGACCTGAACCGGCTGGACGCCGTGATAGGTCTGCCTGCCAACCTGTTCCACGGGACCAGCATTCCGGTGTGTATCCTGGTGCTGAAGAGCAAGCGCAACGGCAACACGGACAACATACTGTTCATCGACGCCAGCAAAGAGTTCAAGCCGGGCAAGAACCAGAACACCCTGGAAGATGAGCATATCGGGAAGATCGTCGATGCCTACCGCCAGCGGAAGGATATCGAGAGGTTCGCCCATGTGGCATCCATGCAGGAGATAGAGGACAACGGCTACAACCTGAACATCCC
>CAYYHY010000225.1:0-1425 GCA_964471855.1 uncultured Oscillospiraceae bacterium
CCCTGCCCGCCGGCTTCCGACCCCGGCCGTACCTTCATGTTGGGCCAGCGGTGTTCAACGAAGGAGTCCGGGTAGGTCTCATCCAGAAACTCCTCAATGAAGTTTCTGGGTTCCGGATATTCCTTCCGGGTGTCGTTGCGGATCAGGATCGCTCCGGTCAGAAGACCGTCGCAGACCAGTACAAATACAAGAATCCAGGTGATGACCTTGCCGCCCACAGGGGGGATCTTCTCAATGAGCCGATCCAGTACGGGGTACAGTTTCTTGACCCACACCACGGCCAGCAGGCCCCAGGCGCAGCAGAAGATCACGTTGGTGCGTCCGTTTATGTTCAGAGGCCACTTGCTGTAGTCCCAGAAGATGGTGCCGAACAGCCTTTCCGTCAGGACGGAGCACAGGTACTCATAGGTGCCGCCGATGATGAAGCCCCCTAAGAACACCCACAGAGCGGACTTCTTTGCAAACCGCTGGAGGGAGACCGTAAGGAGCACGGACCCCAGTCCCCAGATGAAGCTGAACTGGCCGTAGACCACGCTGGAGCGGCTCATCCAGCGGTGGTCATGCAGGCCCACGTAGATCAGCTCGACAAAGGCACCGATCGTTGCAGTGATGAAGAACACCCAGACCAGTTTGTCCAGACAGACGCCCTTTGCGAAGACATACTGCCCCTCGTTCCTGAGGTCTGTCTCTATTCCCGGATAGGCCTTCTGCAGCCGCCTCCAGATGTGCCGGGTAATCCGGTCGGCGGCCCCCTGGGACCTGCTCCGGTATTCCTTCAGGTTCTCCGGCTCCGCCGCGTCATGCCGCACTGCGTACATGACGGTGACGAAGTCCACTGCGGCCAGGACCGCCACTGCCACAACCACAATCTGCACCAGAATGTGGGGGATCAGCATCACAAGCGCCATCAGCACCGGGTGGACCACATGACAGATCAGAACCATGACGAATGAGATAACAGCCGCAGCTGCCAGATCCAGAGGACCGGGGTCGCTCAGCCTCTCCCGCTCCCACTGGGACATGCGGCTCACCTGCCGGGTAAAGGCTGCAGATACGCTCTTTACCACCAGCAGAATGGCCATGGCACCGACAAATTCAAGAACATAGTTTCCATTCAGCGCTTCCACCAGCCGCAGAAGCAGCACAAAGGCGATGCCGTAGGGATAGCTCAGGGGCATCGAAAGAAAACCGCGGTTGACAAAGTGCCCGTCCTTCAGTGAGTACCAGGCAACTTCAAGGCACCAGGCAAGGAAGGAATACATCAGCAGGCACAGCACCTGCTGAAAAATGCTGTAATGCATGGTAGCAGCCTCCTGTCAGCTGCTGAACGCCCGTCTCAGCAGCCGGCGTCAACTATACCATGATATTAGATGGTTTACAACCCTGCACATATTAATTCCCTATGAAGTTCGCTCCCCTGCCGGA
>CAYYHY010000225.1:1525-4493 GCA_964471855.1 uncultured Oscillospiraceae bacterium
GCCGGAGACCTTTCTGCACGGCAGAACAGACGGAAAACCCGCCGGGTCTGTCTTTCTCCGCCGGCGTCTGCCCTTCCCCGGATGCGGCAGGCCGCATGCCTGACCCTGTCCTTCCGGCCGCAGTCTGCTGGACCGTCAGACTCTTGCGCAGAGTGCACGGGAGGTGTAAAATGAACCCGAAGATGTTTCCATGTACAGCAGAAAGTACAGGAAATACACCAAGGAGGCACTTTAATGACTGCAACTGTCTGCGTCGACGACAGACTCGGCATGATGTTCAACCACAGGCGGCAGAGCCAGGACCGGGTGCTCCGGGAGGAACTGTTCCGCCTGGCGGACGGACGCCCCCTGCTGGTCACTCCCTATACAGCCCGCCAGTTTCAGCCGGAGGACCAGGAGAAGCTCCAGATTTCCGACAGCCCCGCCGCTGCTGCAGGAGAGGAGGATATCTGCTTCCTGGAGGAGGGGCCCCTCGCCCCCTGGGCAAGCAGCATATCCAGACTGGTCCTCTTCCGCTGGAACCGGCACTACCCTGCGGACGTCTGGCTGGACATCCCCCTTTCGGACTTTACGCTGGAGGAGACCCGGGAGTTTCCCGGCTTCTCCCATGAAAAAATCACCATGGAGGTGTACCGGAAATGAGACGTGCTGCGGCGCTCCTTCTCGCCCTCATTCTGTCCCTCTCCCTGCTGGCCGGCTGCGGCGACAGCGGCGGGGACAGCAGCTCCGCCGGCGGCTCTTCCTCCTCCAGCTCGGAGTCTGCCAGCCGCAGCGGCGGCTTCTCTTCCTCCGGCAGCAGCGGTGCCGGCAGTTCCTCTTCCTCCTCTGCTTCCAGCAGCGGGGAAGAGAGCAGCTCCCCGCCGGAAAGCAGCAGTGAGACGGGGGCATCTTCCTCTGCCCCTGCCGGCAGTACCGGCACGGCCACAGCCCCCGCGGCACCGGCCGTTGTGCCCTCCGGCACTGGAACCGGGACCGGTCCTGCCTCCTCCGGCACCGGATCCGCTGCGTCCTCCGCCCCTGCTCCCTCGAATCCCGGGACCGGCGCCGCCGCCTCTCCCGCTCCCGCCCCCGCAGATCCTGCCCCTGCGGTGACCCCCGAACCGCCGCAGAACACGGGAGGCACCTTCGACCTGAGCATGGTCCCCGCCTACGCCGGGAATGCATATGAGGCCGTCAACGGCAATGTTCCCTTCTTTGACACCTCCTCCATCGCCCCTGTCTCTGTGGAGAACTACAGCCCCCTGGACAGCCTGGGCCGCTGCGGCACCGCCTACGCCTGCGTGGGGCAGGACATCATGCCCACGGAGGACCGGGGGTCCATCGGCATGGTGAAGCCCACCGGCTGGCATACGGTCAAGTACGACATTGTAGACGGCAAGTATCTGTACAACCGCTGCCACCTCATCGGCTACCAGCTGTCTGCTGAGAACGCAAACGAGCGGAACCTGATCACCGGCACCCGGTACCTGAACATCGAGGGGATGCTCCCCTTTGAGAACCTGACCGCCGACTACGTAAAGGAGACGAACGGCCATGTGGCCTACCGGGTGACACCTGTCTTCTCCGGCAGTGAACTGGTTGCCAGGGGCGTCCTCATGGAGGGCTGGTCCGTGGAGGACCGGGGCGACGGCGTCTGCTTCTGCGTCTTCGCCTACAATGTGCAGCCCGGGGTCACCATCGACTACGCCACCGGAGACAGCGCCCTGTCCGGTGAACCAGTGACGCCCTCCCAGGGCGGCGGCACCGGAACGGGAACCGGGACCGGCACAGGAGGCGGAGGGAACACGGAACCCGCACCGCCGGCCTCCGAGCCAGTCACACCCCCTGCGGCTGACCCGGCACCCCAGGGCACTGACTACATATACAACAAGAACACCAAGAAGTTCCACTATCCCAGCTGCTCCAGCGTGGACTCCATGAAGGAGTCCAACAAGGGCTACTTTACCGGGACCCGGGATGAACTCATCAGCATGGGCTACGAGCCCTGCAAGCGCTGCAACCCCTGAAGGAGGTGCCTGATTTGGAATACAACAAGCCCATCGCGGAGATGACCATCGGCGGCAAGTATCAGGGATTCTACATCCTGAAAACCGCCGCCAGCCGCATGTCCGTCAACGGCAAGCCCTTCCTCGCCGCCACCCTCTCCGATATCACCGGCGACATGGACACCAAGGTCTGGGACTACAGCGGACCCGTCGGACAGGCCGACGAGGGATCTGTCATCAAGGTCCAGGGCACCGTCTCCGAGTACAAGAGCAGGCCGCAGTTCACGGTTGAGAAGATCCGCCTGCGCACCCCGGAGGATGCGGTGGACCTCTCCCGCCTGGTCCCCGTGGCCCCCATCAATCAGGATGAGTACTACCGGAAGATCACCTCCCTGGTGGACTCCATGACCGACGCCGACTACGCCACCGTCTGCCTGGCCATGCTGGAGCGGCACGGCCGGGAACTGCAGACCATCCCCGCCGCAAAGAGCGTCCACCACGGCTTCATCCACGGCCTGCTGATGCACACGGCAAACATGATGTGCATGGCGGACTTCCTGGCCGGTCTGTACAGCTCCGTCATCGACCGCAGCCTCCTGCTGGCCGGCACCCTGCTCCACGACATGGCCAAGTCGAGGGAGTTCAACTTCTCCGACCTGGGTCTTGTGACCGACTACTCGGTACCGGGTCAGCTGCTGGGTCACCTGTACATGGGGGCCCGGGAGGTGGAGGAGGTGGCCCGGGAGCTCAATATTCCGGAGGAGAAGTCCGTGCTGCTGCAGCACATGATCCTCTCCCACCACGGGGAGCCGGAGTACGGCGCCGCCGTCCGCCCCCTCTGCGCAGAGGCCGAGCTGCTCTCCCACATCGACATGATTGACAGCCGCATGGAGATCTTCCGGGAGAACCTGGACAGCGCGGAACCCGGCGGCTTTACCGCCAGGATCTTCTCCATGGAGCGCAGGCTGTACCGCCACACCTGA
>CAYYHY010000226.1:0-4468 GCA_964471855.1 uncultured Oscillospiraceae bacterium
GTCACCTGCGTTTCGTTTTCCTGCTGCCGTGCCTTCTCTGCTGTCTGCTGGGCGGCCTCCTGAGCCCTTCCAGGATCTTCAGTGTCTGCACTGTTTCCGGATGGTCTCTGCCCAGGACCTCGATCCGGCCGGCCGCTGCCTGCTCCAGCAGGGCTGTCCCTTCGGAATGCAGACCCGCGCTGTAGCAGACAAGACCCAGGTAGTACATGGTGTCCAGGGTGGACGGATGCTTCTCGCCCAGGGTCCTGCGCAGGTCTGCCAGAACGCTGCGCAGCATCTTCAGGGCCCTCTCCTTTTCGCCGTCCATGGTCCATGCCACCGCCAGATTGTGCACCGCGTCCAGCGTTTCCGGGTGACTGGCGCCAAATGTCTCCCGGTCATAAGCCGCGGTCTTTTCCAGCATCTGGCGCGCCTGGTGGAAGTCCCCTTCGTCGATGCAGCAGGCTGCGATGGCGGACATTGTGCTGACTGTATCTGGATGGTTCGGACCGAGGACCTCCTGGCGGGCCTCCAGCACCTCTGTCAGCAGACTGCGGGCCGCAGCGGAATCGCCTCGCATGCGGCAGAGCAGCGAAAGACTGAACCCGGTACTGAGCGTGCCCGGGTCCCTGTCCCCCAGGGTCCTTCGCTGGACTGCCAGAACATTCCCCAGTATCTCTTCGGCCGTTTCGAAGTCGCCTGAGTACCCATATGCAGTCGCCAGGTTGCTCAGGGTGACCAGGGTGGACGGGTTCTCCTCCCCCAGGACCTCCCCGCGGCCGGCAGCGGCCCTGGTCAGCATGTCCTTCGCCTTTGCCGCGTCGCGCAGGTAGAGGTATGTCAGCCCGAGAGTTGCCATGATGCCCAGCGTGTACGGGTCCTTTTCGCCCAGAAGGGCTGTCTCTCCTTTCAGCGCTCTCTCGAGCAGATCCCTGGATTTTTCATACTCGCCGGCGCTGATGCAGTGCGAGCCGATGGCGGCGAGGCAGTCCACGGCAGGCCGCTCGTCTTCTGCGCAGAAGTTCCGGATGCAGGCATATGCCTGCTTCGCCAGGATCAGGGCATCCCTGCAGTTTCCGCTGCCATCCAGCTGAGCCGCCAGGGTCAGCATGTCTGACACAAAGCTCTCGTCCGTGTCCTGGCCGGTGCCGAGCAGAACCGTCTCCGCTTCGGGGGTCCACCCGGAGTCCCGGCAGTATTCAAACAGTGTGTACCGGGCTCTCACTGCTTCCGGCGAGTCCGAACCCTGCATGTCCTCAACGGCGCCTGCATAGCCGGTCTGCCAGTTCACGGCAGCCGTAAAATCCACAGGTGCGCCGTTCCCTGTGCGGTACATGACTGCCAGAGTCCCCATGGCCTCCGGCAGACCTGCCTCCGCTGCCCGGGTTATGAGCTCCAGGGCGTGGATACGGTCCGTCTTCGCGCTGATTCCGTACAGACAGGCCAGCCCGGACAGATACATGCTGTCAGGGTCTTCGATGTCCGCCTGCAGCGTACCGGCTTCAGCGGCGTCCTGGATTCTTCTGACCAGCGCACCGCTGAACAGGACCGAGTCCAGGTACAGGGTCAGGGTTTCCTGGAAGGTCAGAGCCTCCGGAGGGACCGGGAGGCAGCTCAGGCACTGGATCCGGCCGAATTTCTCCTGCAGGGGGATGCTGTCTTCCAGGCCGGGTTCCGCAAGTACTGGAAGAACCGGGATCCGGTGTGCCAGTGCAAACGGGAGGTCCGCGTCCGCAGCCCGGTTCGGGACGGTGAGAAAGCGGGAGGAGACGGGAAAAACGAACAGGTGCATCCGGGAGAGCTCCGTGTACGGAACAGGGGAGGACATGTCCTCCGCGCAGTATACGGCGCAGTTCCGTACCTCCAGAAGGTCGCTGCAGATGCTGTCCAGGGTGCGTCCCGCATCCGCCGGATGGCAGCTGACATACACTGCCGGCAGTTTCTCCTGACCTGTGTCTGCTCTGGTCCTGACTTTGAGGTATTCCATGGCACTTTCCTTTCATCGATGAATCACAGGACAGGAACTGCATCCCCGCTCCTGGTGCATGCCCAATGGTCCAGCTGCTGCATCGGAGCAGCCCCGGCAGGCTGCCGCTGAACAGTCATCTGCTCAGAGAACAAACTCCGCAGAACAGCAGGCCGCTGATGACGGGATGCGCATCGCCGCGCCTTCGCAGGTCCGGGTGAGCACCGGCAGGAGCGAAGAAGACGGGGAATCTGCTGACAGTGAGCACCCGGACACAGTCATGTCTGACGCCCTGCAGGAACACGGGTTCAGCTGGTCCGCAGTTCTTTCTCTGGTCAGCCCATCCACCCCTGACCGCGGCAGCCTCAGGCAGGTCAGCGGCTTCCATCCTGGTACCGCCGGGGTGTTTGTGCCGCCGGGAATCAGTCAGCCGTCACCCGCGTTTCTTTTTTCTGCTGCTGTGCTTTTTCGGCGGTTTACTGGACGTCCTTCTGACCCTCTCGAGGGTCTTCAGCGTCTCCAGTGTTTCCGGATGGTCTCTGCCCAGGACCTCGATCCGGCCGGCCGCTGTCTGCTCCAGAATGGCTGCCGCCTCGGAATTCAGACCAGCTCTGGAGTAAAGAAGACCCAGGGTGAACATGATGTCCAGGGTGGACGGATGCTTCTCACCCAGGGTCCTGCGCAGGTCTGCCAGAACGCCGCGCAGCATCTTCAGGGCCTTCTCCTTTTCGCCGTCCAGGAAGCACGCCACCGCCAGATCCTTCACCGCGTCCAGCGTTTCCGGATGGCTGGCGCCAAGTATCTCACGGTCCAAAGCCACTGTCTTTTCCAGCATCTGACGCGCCTGGCGGCAGTCCCCTTCGTCGATGCAGCACGCCGCGATGGCGGACATTATGCTGACCGTATCGGGATGGTGCGGCCCAAGGACCTCCTGGCTGACCTCCAGCACCTCTGTCAGCAGCTTCCGGGCCTCCGCGGATTCGCCTGACCACCGGCAGAGCATCGCAAAACGGTACTTGGTATTGAGCGTGCCCGGGTCCCTGTCCCCCAGGGTCCTTCGCTGGACTGCCAGAACATTCCCCAGTATCTCTTCGGCCGTTTCGAAGTCGCCTGAGTACCCATATGCAGTCGCCAGGTTGCTCAGGGTGACCAGGGTGGACGGGTTCTCCTCCCCCAGGACCTCCCCGCGGCCGGCAGCGGCCCTGGTCAGCATGTCCTTCGCCTTTGCCGCGTCGCGCAGGTAGAGGTATGTCAGCCCGAGAGTTGCCATGATGCCCAGCGTGTACGGGTCCTTTTCGCCCAGAAGGGCTGTCTCTCCTTTCAGCGCTCTCTCGAGCAGATCCCTGGATTTTTCATACTCGCCGGCACTCATGCAGTACGAGCCGATGGCGCCGAGGCAGTCCACGGCAGACCGCTCATCTGCTGGGCAGAACTCCCGGATGCAGGCATATGCCTGCTTCGCCAGGACCAGGGCGTCCCTGTATTTTCCGCTGTCATTCAGCTGGAAGGCCAGGAGCGCCATGGCGGACAGGGTGCTTTCGTCCGTGTCCTGGCGGGTGCCGAGGAGGAACGCTTCCGCCTCGCTGCGTCTTCCGAAGTCCCGGCAGTATTCAAAGAGCCTGTACCGGGCCGTCACAGCTTCCGGCGAATCCGAACCCTGCCTGTCCTCAACAGCGCCTGCATAACTGATCTGCCAGTTCACAGCAGCCGTAAAATCCACAGGCGCGCCGTTTCCTGTACGGTACATGGCAGCCAGAGTCCCCATGGCCTCCGGCAGACCTGCCTCCGCTGCCCGGGTTATGAGCTCCAGGGCACGGGACCGGTCCGGCTCCGCGCTGATTCCGTACAGACAGGCCAGCCCGGAAAGGTACATGCCCTCAGGGTCTGTGCTGTCCGCCTGCAGTGTGCCGGCTTCAGCAGCGTCCTGGATTCTTCTGACCAGCGCATCGCTGAACAGGACCGAGTCCAGGTACAGGGTCAGGGCCTCCTGGAAGGTCAGCTCCTCCGGAGGGACCGGGAGGCAGCTCAGGCACTGGAGCCGGCCGAATTTCTCCTGCAGGGGAATGCTGCCTTCCAGACCGGGTTCCGTCAGGACAGGAAGAACCGGGATCCTGTGTTCCGCTGCAAACGGGAGGTCTGCATCCGCAGCCCGGTTCGGCTCGTTGAGAAAGCGGGAGGAGACGGGAAAAATGAACAGGTTCATCCGGGACAGCTCCGCGTCCGGAACGGGGGAGGTCATGTCCTCCGTCCAGTACACGGCGCAGTTCCACACCTCCAGGAGGGCACTGCAGATGCTGTCCAGGGTGCGTCCCGCATCCGCCGGATGGCAGCTGACATGCACTGCCGGCAGTTCTTCCGGATCTGTGCCAGCTCTGGTTTTGACCTTGAGATATTCCATGGCACTTTCCTTTCATCGATGAATCACAGGAACGGAACCGTCCCATTGACATTATATTGCCGTGAGCCCTTCATTGCAAGAAGGATTCACAGGTCCGGCGGCGATTCTTTGGGGATACCTTTTGG
>CAYYHY010000227.1:0-4428 GCA_964471855.1 uncultured Oscillospiraceae bacterium
GTATCTGCCGTCGGCATCGGCGGTGACGGGGGACGTTCCGAACAGCCCGCTGCAGGAGCCGAACTCGATGCCGATGTGGCGTCCGCCGGCGTACATGAATGCCCCTGTAAACATCTGATGATAGCGGATGTTCAGCCGGGTGGAGGGGAAGCGGTCGGAGTCAGATGCCTTCTCATTGAGCCCCTTGAACTGGTAGAACAGCCGGATCTCCTGCTCCATGGCCTCGATGGATTTCGCCAGGCAGTCAGCCCTGTCGCCGCTGCCGAGGCCCTTCAGCACCTCGGTGGCGGGAATGCTGAAGATCATGTTGTCCATGACGATCTCGGTGGAGTTGAGGAAGCATTCCTTCTCGTTGTAGTCAAAGGCCACATTTGGATTGCCGCTTCCCCGGTGGAGCCTTTCATGGGAGGCCTCCAGACCGGCGACATAGGTCTCCAGCTCTGACACATACCGGCTGATGGCGGAGGAGCGGGCCTCGCCGCTCAGGCCGTCCACATTGAGCATGGGGATCTTTGTGGCGCCCCGGACCCGGACGCTGTACTGGACCGCGCCGGCGTTCCCGCTGTAGCGGATGTACAGGGCGCCTCCCGCCTCCTTGCCGGCGGTGCTGATCACTTTGTCCACCGTGATCTCGTTCTTCCCCACGTTCAGGGGGATCTCCTTTGCCCAGTATGCGACCTCCGGGTGGTACTGGGTGATGACCAGGGTGAGGTTCGACCGTGTGCCCCGGGTCTCCGTGTCGCTGCCCACGTAGACAAAGATGTGGCCGTTCTGACCGTCGCTGGCCGGCGTGACGTATCCCAGGGGCTGGTTGTCGGACAGGACCTGGGCGAAGCCGAGGTGCCCGTCGCTTCTGCTGGTAACTGTGGTGTCGATCTGAACGGGGTCATCCAGGTTCGTCTCGGCCAGCAGTTCCTCTGCAAAGGTCAGGAGGTTCTCAACCGCAGCCCTGCAGGGGTTTTCGTCCCCTGTGACCGGGTCGTTGACGGACAGGGATTCGCGGATCCTGTTGATGTCCTCCTGGGTCACGCCCTCCTTCAGCTGAACCTCGGTTTTGTCGGTGTACAGGGCCTGGGCATCTCTCAGGGGTCTGTTGATGCCGTAGATGCCGATCTCCGTGATGGTGATCAGCCGCGCCGACCCGTAGCTGTTGGTGGTGTGTACCTCGATGCAGTCCGTATGGACGGGATCCTCCAGGATCGCCTCGAAGTACCTGCGGTTCTGGCTGTCCCGTTTGAGGGAGAGGTCGCAGCGCATCTGCCTCTTGACCGGCTCTCCGCCTCCGGAGTAATCCAGCCAGTCAACCCGGACGCCGCCGAGATTGTAGCTGGAGATCTCGCTGGGGGCAATGCGGATGGACCCGATGTCGATCTTCTCTGTGAAGCGGATGACCGGACCGCGGAAGTTGCTGTACACAACGCCGCTGTCCCAGTCGTCAATGGCCAGGTAGGTGGCCGGATTGCTGTCCACGATGACGTTCCAGTCAGCGTCTGTTGCCTCTGTGTTGGACACGGATGTGCCGTCGTACTTGTAGAGCCTGTAGGAGAGGCTGTTTACGCCGCTGATGGATCTGATCCTGTCTGCGGAGATTCTGTGCTGCGCATCCATGTTGATCAGTCCGAAGGTGGGCATGCTGACGCCTTCCGCCGCAAGGGCGCGGGCGGAGACGGGGACGGAGGGGGCGCTGGCCCCGTTCCTGCTGTGGGCCACAACATACAGTTCGTAGGTCTCGCCGCCCACAAGGCCGTCGATGCGGCAGGAGGAGGTCTCAACGGGGCTGATCACCCTCCAGGTGCTCTCGGAGATGGTCTTGTAGTGGACTGACCAATACTCGGTGTCCCAGAGGGCCCGCCAGCTTACATTGATGCTGAGGACGCCGGAAACTGCCTGGACATATTCCGGGACCTGGGGAAGGGCGTCCGTCTCAATCTCGTACTGGAGGGGCTCCGACCACTCACTCCTCCAGTCGCCGCTGACAGAGCGGACTCTGAGCTCGTAGGTCTCGAAGGCCTCCACCTTCCCGTTGAAGGAATCGCTCTCGAATGTGTAGGTCGTGCTGTCTGTTGAGCGCATCACGCTGAGGCCGGGACCCCGGATGCTGATCTCATAGCCGGTAACATTGGTCTGGGGCGTCCAGGAGAAGGTCAGATTCTTGTACTCGCCCTCTGTATTGGACACGGAGTCTCTGATGATCTCGGGAATGGAGAGGTCCGGCTCGGGGATTCTGTCAGCGAAGTTCCCGAGGAACTCAACGCTGGCGATGTCGGCCAGGTCTCCGCCGGAGGTCTCTGTGACGCGGATGCTCACCTTCTTGACTGCCACTCTGGCGCCGAGATTGATGACGATGGTCCCGTCGTTTTCAACGGTTACGTCGCTGGCAGGCACGGTCTCACCGGCGGCCGCCATGGCAGGGGCGCTGGAGATGCTCCTGTATTTCCCGCTGCCGCCGGCAGCCCGGGCGCCGCTCTCCTGGAGGCGGGCTTCGCAGGTCACGGTCCGGCCGTTCAGAGTTCCCTCCACGGTCAGCCAGCCGTCTGTGATGGTATTGAGGGAGCTGGGAGGGGGCGCAATGGTGATGGCCTCCGCCTCGACCGCAGGGGCCGCGCTCTCCTCCCCTGCCAGTTCCAGCGCAATCTCTACCGGGTTGGACTCGCTGATGGCGCCGGCATTCTTCGGCTTGAACTCCACGTAGGTGTCCGTGCCGTGGGAGAGGATGACGTCTTTCGGATCTGCCGCATCTGTTCCCTTGACCGCAGCGGTGCCGGTAATCTCTGCCTTTGCGGTGGCCTTCAGGGCCAGAGAGGAGGCGGTGCTCACGGGTGCTGCCTTCGGGGGCTCCTCCTGGTTGCGGACAACATAGGCCAGGTCGGTCAGGTTGACCTTCCCGTCTCCGTTCATGTCACAGGTGCTGTCTGCGCCTGCTGTGTCAGTGAAATGATCCAGGACCAGGTCGGCATCTGCGTCGTCTATTTTGCCGTTCTCATCGAAGTCGCCCAGGGCAATGACGCCGAAGAGTCTGTCCTTGCGCCCCTGGTTGACCAGATCGTCGTTGTACAGGGTGATGTCAAAGCGGTTGTTCTTAAATTCCAGCTGCTGCGTGTAGGGCACGTAGTGTTCCCCTGTGATCTCAAGGGTGTAGGTGCCGGGCAGAATCCCTTTCAGATAGGAACCGGAGGTCTCCTTCCTGGCGGCGTTCTCGGTCATCTCAATGGTGTAGGTTTCATCACCTTTGAGGGCAGCCTGGAACCTGCTGTTCCTGTCAGGGATATGGTGCTTGATGGTGATGCTGATCTCACCCAGCGCTTCGGGAATCTCCAGGAGAGGAGCCGCCTCTTCGGACTCCCCGGAAGACACTTCATCACTGTCCGGGACCGGCTCAGCATCTGCGGGAGGCTCTTCCTCTCCCTCCGGTCCCGGTTCTGTATCTGCGTCAGGATCGTCCTCGCTGTCTCCGCCAGGTTCTGCCTCCGGGCTGTCCCCCGCATCTTCGGGGTCTTCCTCTCCCGAGGCATGACCGGGCTGTTCCGGAACTTCCGCGGAGCCGGTTTCCTGTCCGCCGGCGTTCAGGCTGCCATCAGGCGGTTCTTCAGTCCGTCCGCCATCCGGAACCTCTGCCGGAGGTTCAGCGATGTCAGACTCTTCAGCCGGAGCCTGGGGCACGGGGGTGTCAGCAGGCTCTCCAGCTGTGTCATCTGGACGGGCGGGGTCTTCGGGGACTGCAGACTCGGTCTGTTCGGTGACGGGGGTCTCGTTCTCATCTGCATGCGCTGCTGCAGGTGCCAGAGAGAGCACCATGCACAGAGTGAGCAGGAGACTGAGAAATCGTCTGGTGGTTGTCTTCACGTTGTTCATCTCCCTCTGTCTGTCGGTATTGACCAGGCACACACGCCTGGACCGGATCTGCAGGAAACACCGGCCGGGGCACAGAACAGAACCCTCTTCTCAAGTGGGTGCGTGCGGTGCCGGAGAACTGCAGAATAAGAGCATTGTACCATCTGCCCCGGACCCGGGGCAAGACCTCCCTGTGCGATTTGTAGGAAGTGTGAGCAGCTTTTTCCGGCGGCCATGTCCATTTTATCAACCCGCTTAAGAAGTGGGAAATTGAGGGGGAAGAACTCAAAATCTGCAACGTTCCGGCGGAGAACATCTGCAGGGAAAACAGCCTCCAAACCCATTGCCTGCAGGCGCTGACAGGATTTCTGCCCCGAGTTTTCAGCTGACAGGTTTTCCCGAAATCCTGAACCTTTTCAGGAGATTCCATATTCTGGAAAGCCCCCCTCTCCCCTCCCCTGCTGTACCATTTTGTGCTGGTCCACCGCAGGCAGTCTGCCGTGTTCTTCCTCTGACATGATATGCACGGCGGCGGATTTTTATTCCGCAGACCGAGGAATTCTTTCCCCGGGAGACAGAAAAAGACCCGGCTCCGTG
>CAYYHY010000228.1:0-4414 GCA_964471855.1 uncultured Oscillospiraceae bacterium
GGGGCTGTGGATAACTCTGTGGATAATGTGTACAACTTAACCTGTTTTCAGAAATCGAAGCGGAAGGCTGGAGAAGGAGTCTGACAGGAGGAATAAAGAAGACGGCTGAATGAAGTTTACAATAATGATTTCTTATGTTAAACAGAAAGCTCAAAATCTGCTGCCAGAAATAACAGAAAACGAGGAAATTCAGCGGATTCATCCCCGTTTCCGCAGTTTAAGGGGAAGGAAACGGAGCTGGGTCCGGGACCGGATGCCGGAGAGGCGAGGATCGTTCCGGCCGGGCTTCGGAAGACATCCCAGGGGACCGGCGGCCGGGACTGATTGACAGAATGCACATCCGGGGTTGCAATTCTGTGGTATTGGGACCCGGAGCGGCCTGCCTTTATGCAGGGAGAGGAAGGGACCTGCGGGGACCGCGCGGGGCGGACAGCAGAGGAAGAGGACGCTGGAGACAGACACATGGCGGATGAGCGGTGTGCCGCCGGGAGGACGGGGACCGGGATCCGGGGGAGCGGCTGCGGGTGAAGAAGCTGGGGAGACAGAGGGAAGATGCGGGACCGGAGGCGGCGGAGAACCGGCCGGGAGAGGGGAGGAAGCGCCTCTGTTCCGGTTGACATCGGGGGCGCATGCGGTTAAAATCTGTCTGGATTTGGACCGATTTTTCAGAGGGGGATGACCATGGCAGATCTGATGCAGGCCATGCAGGAGCGCCACTCGGTGCGCCGGTACACGGACCGTGAGATCGAGGGACCCAAGGCTGCGCTTCTGCAGAAGGCGGCGTATGAGTTCAGGGAGAAGAGCGGGCTGAACATCCAGCTGGTGACCAATGAGCCCGGGGCTTTTTCCTCGTTCATGGCAAAGTACGGCAGCTTCCGGAACGTGCGCAACTACTTCGCCATCGCCGGGAAGAAGGGCATGGAGGAGGCGGCCGGGTACTTCGGGGAGAAGCTGGTGCTCATGGCCCAGACCATGGGGCTCAACACCTGCTGGGTCGCCCTGACCTACAGCAGAAAGGCGGTGCCTGTCAGCCTGCAGCCGGGGGAGTCCCTGATTGCCGTCATCGCCCTGGGGTACGGAGAGACCCAGGGGAAGCCCCACAGGAACAGGGACATGAAGGACCTGTACCGCTGCGACGGGGAGATGCCGGACTGGTTCCGGCGGGGCCTGGAGGCGGCCATGCTGGCGCCCACGGCGGTCAACCAGCAGAAGTTCCGCTTCACCTGCCGGGGAGACCGGGTGAAGGCCGAGGCCCTGCGGGGTCCCCTGACGAAGCTGGACCTGGGGATCGTAAAGTACCACTTTGAGCTGGGCGCCGGCAGGGAGAACTTCCAGTGGATGACGTAATGTGATTTCAATGTCGAAATACCCCCGCAGAGCTTGCCTTCTGCGGGGTTTTCTGCTAAAATGCACAGCAAGCGGTGCAAGAATCTAGAAAAGCGGGATGTGATTGTATGGATTCCCTGAGAATACAGTTTGAACGGGCGGAGAAGCAGGTGAACCTGGTGGCCGGGAAGCTGGCCCGCAGAGAGTTTCTGACCAACCAGGACTTCAACGAGACGGTCCGTCTGCTCAATGATATTGACCTGGAGCAGCAGCGTCTGCTCCGCTCCATCCAGCAGGAGGGCATCGACATCGGTGACTGCCGCAGCCTGGACGCACTGGACCAGCTTCTGGAGGAGGTGCGGAAGAAGCGGGAGCAGGAGGAGCTGCGCCGCCGGATGGCGGACGCCGTCTTCAAGTTCCTCTGCATCGAATCCACCGCCGAGGAGCACAAGGCGGAGCTGCAGAGGCTCCAGGACGAGCTGTACGGGAGCTCGGACGAGGAGCTGGAGCAGATGGAGAAGGACGGCCGTCTGGACGGCTACCGGAAGTTCACGGAGCTTGTAAAGAGCCCCGCCCCGGACCGGGCCGAGGTCTTCGCTCTCAGGGATCAGTTCGGCTATCAGATGGCCTTCGCCGTCCTGGCCGGGCAGCTGGTGTACCGGGAGAAGCGGCGCCCTGCGGACAGCCGCCGGCCGGAGACCCGCCAGGAGCCCTCCCCCGAGGCGGCCCGCCCCGCCGTCACACCCGAATCCGGGTCTGAGTACGAACCGGAAGGCGAGCCGGTGCAGGACCGGTTTGCAGCCCAGCAGCTGGTGCAGAACGCCGAGCCGGAGACCCCGGCGAAGCAGAGCACGCCTCCTGCACAGGAGCCGGAGGAGTCTGAGCCGGAACCGGAGCCGGCCCCAGCACCCGTGTCTGTACAGAAGGAGCCGGGGGCTGTGCTGCGCAGCACCTTCACCCTGCCGGACCACGAGGACTTCCCCTTCTGGGAGGCCTGGGACTCCTTCAAGGACTTCCGGGAGAAAGTAAGCAGCCTGCCCAAGGCCTGCCGCATCCTCCTCCCCGCCCTGACCCAGCTTGGTGTTCTGGACCTGGACCTGACCCTGGCCTTCTGCAGCATCATGGGCTGGGACACCCCCTGGAAGGACCGGGACGACCTGGACATCCAGATGGAGCGGAGCCTGTGGCTGCTGGCCAAGCAGAACCTGGCGGCGGAGTACAAGATCGAGGGGCAGAACCCCCTCTACTGCCTCACGGAGTACGCCTACCGCTGCCTCCACGAGGACGCCATCCAGCGCGACGCCAGCAAGCTCTTCCGCATCCACATCGACCGGGACCGGGGCTTCCACATCGCCATCGGCAGCCACGACCTCTTCGGCTGGCAGGAGATGGACCGGGACGCCCTGCTGGACGCCAGGGACCGGAACGCGGCCCTGGTCACCTACTTCACCTGCCTCAAGGGGGCCTGGGGGGTCAAGAACCTGTCCTCCGACACCCTGGTGTCCGTGCTCAACTCCCTGAACTGGACGAACGGCCACTATGTGGTGAAGGTGCCGGGGGAGAACAGCAAGCTGAGCCTCTGCACGGTATACCACGATCTCAGGGAGTACCCCCGGTCCGGCGAGACCCTCTACCCGGGTTCCGGCGGCGCCCTCTTTGTCACCCCGGAGCGTCCGGACGGTCCCTTCCCCACCCCCGGTCCTGCCTTCTTCGCCACCGAGACGGATCTCTGGCAGTGGGACGGCAGGTGGTATGAGGTCCTCCACGTGGAGCCCCCCGAGGAAGAGGAGGAAGTGCTGGAGGATGACCTGGAGGAAGAGGAAGAGCCCATGTACGGCGAAGACGAAGAGGTCTTCGTGGAAGGGGAGCCGGAAGAGATGGACAGGGAGCCCGGAGACCGGGAGGACCCCGGGCGGGATGAGGACGACTACGAGTACGACGGCGAAGCTCCGGACGAGGACTCCGAACCTGAGGAGGAGGAAGACCTCAGGCAGGGCAACGACGACTCCAGCAACGACGAATAGACAGTTTCAGAGCGCCGGGCCCAGGTCCGGCGCTCTGTCCATTCAGAGGGGGGAGAGACAGTGACTGTACTGGTGACAGGGGGAGCGGGGTTTATCGGCAGCTGCTTCATACGGCAGATTATGGGCGGGCATCCGGACTGGCGCGTGGTCTGCGCCGACAGCCTGACCTATGCAGGGAGCCTGGCCCGGCTGGTCGAGGTTCTGGACAGCCCCCGGTTCCGCTTCTGCCGTCTGGACATCTGCTCCCGGGAGGGGATCATGGAGCTCTTCCGGGAGGAGCACCCGGACTGGGTGGTGAACTTCGCCGCGGAGAGCCATGTGGACCGCTCCATTGAGAACCCGGAGCTCTTCCTGCACACCAACGTGCTGGGGACCCAGGTGCTGCTGGACGCCTGCCGCACCTTCGGGGTCCGGCGCTTCCACCAGGTGTCTACGGATGAGGTGTACGGGGATCTGCCCCTGGAGCCCGCGTCTCTCTCCTTTACAGAGGACAGCCCCCTGAAGCCCAGTTCCCCCTACAGCGCCTCCAAGGCCTCGGCCGACCTGCTGGCGCTGGCGGCCTGGCGCACCTTCGGCACCCCGGTCACGGTCAGCCGCTGCTCCAACAACTTCGGACCCTGGCAGCACCCGGAGAAGCTGATTCCCCGGATGATCACCCGGATCCTGCAGGGGAAGACCCTTCCCGTCTACGGGGACGGGCGGAACGTGCGGGACTGGATTGCCGTGGAGGACCACTGCGCAGCGGTGGAGGCGGTTCTGCTCCGCGGACAGCCGGGGCGGGTGTACAACATCGGCGGGGACTGCCAGACGGGAAACCTGGAGCTGGTGCGGACCCTGTGCCGGCTGCTGGGCGCCGATGAGGGCTGCATCACCTTCGTAAAGGACCGGCCAGGCCACGACCGCCGCTATGCCCTGAATACAGACCGCCTTCGCACGGAGCTGGGCTGGAGTCCCCGGATCCCCTTCCAGGAGGGACTGGAGAGGACAGTGAGCTGGTACCTGGAACACAGGGACTGGTGGGAGCCCCTCCTGGGGGAGAGGGACGGAGGACAGTAAAGGAAGGA
>CAYYHY010000229.1:0-4412 GCA_964471855.1 uncultured Oscillospiraceae bacterium
AAGCCCGCCTACAAGGAAGGCGCAAAATTCAACGATGTCAGCTCCAATCAGTACTTCTATGACGGTGTCAGCTGGGGCGCTGAGGCCGGCATCATCCAGGGCAGCACTGACGGCAATTTCAGCCCCAGAGGCAAGCTGACCCGGGAGCAGGCCTTCACCATCCTGGGACGTTCCCTGGAGATGCTGAACATCAAGGCGGCGGTAGGCAATATCGCCAACCTCCAGAAGTTCAGCGACTACAAGGACATCGCCAGCTACGCAGTGGGCTTTGCGGCCACCCTGGTGGATGCCGGGCTGGTGCAGGGCAGCGGCGATGAGCTGAACCCGAAGAACGAGATGACCCGGGGCGAGATGGCCCAGATGCTGGCGAACGCCCTGACCTCTGAACTGGTGCAGGAACCTGGTCCAGAGGACCCCGGTACGGACAATCCCGGAGAGGAGCCTGGCGGTGAGAACCCCGGCGAAGATCCCGGCACGGAGAACCCGGGAGAAGAGCCCGGCGGCGAAAATCCCGGTGAGGACCCCGGCACTGAAAACCCGGGAGAAGAGCCCGGCGGCGAGAACCCCAGTGAGGATCCCGGAACCGAGAACCCCGGTGATGAACCCGGTGAGGATCCCGGCACGGATAAGCCGGGTGAGGATCCCGGAGAAGATCCGGGGACCAAGTACACCATTACCATCAACAAGGAGGACATAACCCTGGAGTCCGGCAAGAGCGCCACGCTGGTCGCCACTGTGGATCCTGTCCCGGAGAAGGGGGAGGTCAAGTGGAGCAGCGACAATCCGCAGCTGGCCGCTGTGAACGAGAAGGGCGTAGTCACCAACCTCTCCACCAAGGGTTCCACTGTATCGGCACACATCACCGCATCCTTCGGGGGTGAGAAGGCGGAGTGCGTCGTGCGCTGCAAACCGGCGTCCAAAGTGGGAATTATAAGCGAAACCAACGGTCAGAGACTGAACGTTCGTGTCGGTCCTGGTACGACCTACAAGATTGTCGGTTCACTGAATCCAAACAGCGAGGTCATCATCACCAAAGAAACGGACGGCTGGTACTATGTCCAGTACCTCAGCGAGGACAAGCAGGCCGCTGTGGGCTATGTAAGCGGTGAGTATGTCACCATCAAGAACGTCAAGAAATAGAATTCCCCCTCTGCGCCGTCCGGGTCCCGTCCGGGCGGCGCAGTTCTGCAAAGTGCACAGAAAAAGGCGCTTGACAGGGGAGATTTTTTCCGTTAGAATACACAGCACGAAAGGCGCTGAAGGGAAGAAAGACAGGAGCGGACCGCTCAGAGAGCCGGCGGATGGTGCGAGCCGGTGCGGAACACCTGTGCAATACTGGTCCCCGAGCTGTCTGCCTGAACGGAGTAGGGCAGAACGTGGAGTCACGTTACAGACTGGAGCCTTGCTGGAGGCTTTTGAGGGCTGACCGGGAAACCGGCAGCTGAACCAGGGTGGTACCGCGTGTCACTTTCACGCCCCTGACCTTACATCATGAGGTCGAGGGCGTTTTCTGCTGTCCCGGCCCCAAGGAGGATTATCAAAATGACAAAACCCGGTTTCCAGAAGTACATTCCGTTCCAGCCGCAGCCCATCGAGAACCGCACCTGGCCGGACCACGTCATCACCAAAGCCCCCATCTGGTGCTCCGTGGACCTCCGGGACGGCAACCAGGCCCTGGTGGACCCCATGAACCTCCAGGAGAAGCTGGAGTACTTCCACACGCTGCTGGACATCGGCGTCAAGGAGATCGAGATCGGCTTCCCCTCCGCCAGCGAGACCGAGTATGAGATCTGCCGCGAGCTCATCGAGGGCGGCCACATCCCGGACGACGTGACGATCCAGGTGCTGGTTCAGGCCCGGGAGCATCTGATCAAGAAGACCTTTGAAGCCATAAAGGGTGCAAAGCACGTCATCTTCCACTTCTACAACTCCACCTCCACCCTCCAGCGCAAGGTGGTGTTCCAGACCGACGTAGAGGGCGTGAAGAAGATTGCCGTGGATGCGGCGAAGCTCATCTACGAGCTGTCCCAGGACGCTGTGAAGGACGGCATGGACCTGCGCTACGAGTACTCCCCCGAGTCCTTCATGGGTACCGAGATGGATGCCGCCGTGGAGATCTGCCAGGCGGTGGTGGAAGCCATCCATGCCACCCCGGAGAAGAAGATCATCCTCAACCTGCCCACCACGGTGGAGAACTGCATGCCCAACCAGTTTGCCGACATGCTGGAGTACTTCATCCGCAAGCTGCCCAGCCGGGACTGCGCCATCATCTCCCTCCACCCCCACAACGACCGGGGCACCGGCGTGGCCACCACCGAGATGGGTCTGCTGGCCGGAGCGGAGCGGGTCGAGGCCACCCTGTTCGGCAACGGGGAGCGCACCGGCAACGTGGACATGGTGACCTTGGCCATGAACATGTACACCCAGGGTGTGGATCCGAAGCTGGACTTCTCCAACATAAACAAGATCAAGAACATGTACGAGCGCTGCACCCGGATGCCCGTGGGGGACCGGCAGCCCTACGCCGGCAAGCTGGTGTTTACCGCCTTCTCCGGCTCCCACCAGGACGCCATCAACAAAGGCGTGCAGTACATGAAGAGCTCCGGCACGGAGTACTGGGAGGTCCCCTACCTGCCCATCGACCCTGCAGACGTGGGCCGGGAGTACGAGCCCATCATCCGCATCAACTCCCAGTCCGGCAAGGGCGGCGCCGCCTACATCATGGAGCACAACTTCAGCTTTGACCTGCCCAAGGCCATGCACCCAGAGTTCGGCGCCATCGTGCAGAAGGAGTCCGACCGGGTGGGGAAGGAGATTCCGCCGGAGCGGATCTACGAGCTGTTCCACAAGGAGTACATCGAGGCCGACGAGCCCTACAAGCTGGTAAAGCACACCTTCCACGAGACCATCGACGACGAGGGTCACTCCCACGTTACCTTTGAGGGCACCCTCCGCCACACGGACACGGTGTTCACCGTTACCGGCGAGGGGAACGGTCCCATCGACGCCTTCTTCAACGCCATCCGCGGGGAGAAGATCTCCCGCTTCACCTTCCTGGACTACAAGTCCCACGCCATTACCAACGGCTCCGACTCCCAGGGCGTCGCCTACATCCTGCTTCAGGACCAGCGCACCGGCCGCCTCTACTGGGGTGTGGGCCTCTCCCACAACATCAACCTGGCGCCCCTCCGCGCCATCCTCTCTGCAGTGAACCGGGCCAAGAACGACAGGACCTGACCTGCGCTGCGAACATGAAAAGAAGCCGCACTTCCCGGCACGGTTCCGGGGAGTGCGGCTTTCATTCTGCACCTCTCAGCCCTTCCGGCGCAGCAGGAAAGTGACGCCGAACCAGAGGGCGAGGTAGAGGGTTATGGAGGCGCCGGCTGAGGCCCCTGCGTAGTAGGAGGTCATGAGTCCGGCTATGCCGGCGACGGCGGCACCGGCGATGGAGAAGAAGTGGTACTCCGACATGTTCCGGGCTATGTTCCTGGCGGCTGCGCCGGGGAGCACCAGCAGGGAGTTGATTACCAGCAGTCCCACCCAGGTCATGGAGAGGGTGACCACCACGGCGATGGCCGCCGTGAAGGCGGTTTCCTGCCAGAACACCCGGATTCCCCGGCTGTCCGCCAGAGCCGGGTGGACAGCGGAGAGCATCAGCCTGTTGAAGGAGACGCCCCAGAGGATCAGCACCAGCAGCAGAATCAGGGCCAGAAGACCGATCTTGGCCGGCTCTACGGACAGGATGTCCCCCACCAGCAGGCTGTTGAATTTTGTAAAGGACCGCCCCCCCAGGGTGGAGAGGAAGATGCCCAGGGCCACCGCTGTGGAGGAGAAGACGCCGATGACCGTGTCGCTGGCCAGGGCGGTGCGGCGGCGGACCAGGTTGAAGAGGAAGGCGAAGAGCAGGGAGAAGATGACCGCCGCCCAGGTGGGCTCGCTGAGTCCGCAGAGGGCCCCCACCGCCATCCCCGTGAAGGCGGAGTGCCCCAGGGCGTCGGAGAAGAAGGACATGTGGCTGTGGACCACCATGGTGGACAGCAGCCCGAAGAGGGGGCAGATGACGAGGACAGCCAGGAGGGCGTTCTTCATGAAGAACATGGAGCCCGGCTCCGCCCACTCGAAGGGGAGAAGGTCTACGACCGCATACCAGAGCTCCATAGTCAGCCGCCTTTCTTGCCCACCCGGAGGTGGAAGGTGGAGTAGAACTCCGGGGAGGAGAGGACCTGGTCGGGGGTGCCGGTCTTCAGCACCCGGCGGTTGAGAAGGATTACCTTGTCAGCAAACTGGCTGAGGGTGGCAAAGTCGTGGGTGGAGAGGAAGATGGACAGGTCGTACTGGTTTCTCAGCTCGTCCAGCATCTCCAGCAGCTGGTGCTCCCCCTCGATGTCCACGCCGGAGAGGGGCTCATCCAG
>CAYYHY010000230.1:0-4383 GCA_964471855.1 uncultured Oscillospiraceae bacterium
CCCTCCCCCGCCGGGTCTCAGTCCAGGAACAGCCAGAAGTCGTACACTCCGCCCTCCGGGCAGTCCATCAGCTTCAGGAAGCTGCCGTCCTTCAGGGGCAGGAGCAGACGGCCGTCGTCCTCGAGATAGGTTATGTTTCCCCGGCGGATGGTCAGGAAGCCTGTGGTGCAGGTGGAGCTGCGGTCTGCCCACTCCAGACCGTCCGGGTCCCCGGCATGGAGGGCCTCCACAGTCCGGCACAGAAACGCCAGTTCCTCCTCCCCGGGATCCCGGGAGGAGCTGCTGCGGCTGCTGCAGCGGATCCGCCACTCCGGTCCCAGGGTGCTCTCCAGCCAGCCGCCGGACGCGAAGCTGTCCGGGCTGTCTGAGCGGATCAGTTCCGTGTACCAGAAGCAGATGTCCGTGCTGCCCCAGTTGCCTGTGCTGCGGGGGTCCGGGTCCAGTTCCTTCATCATGAAGCAGGGGATGCGCACGGCTGTCCCCCCGTCCAGGGCGTAGTACTCATACGGCCAGTGGAACATGTTCTCCAGCCCTCTGAAGGCGATCCGCACCACACAGTCTGCCTCCTGCAGGGCAGCCTCTGCGTGCAGGAGGAAAAGACCGCAGCCGGCCGCAGCTGCGGCGGCGAGGATGGCAGCCGCTGCCAGAACCTTTTTCAGCTTTGCGGCCATCTCAGGCTGAATTCCTGCGGGCGGCCAGCAGACCGGCGATCATGCCGGAGAGGGCCAGCGCCGCGCTGACAGTGAGCAGGTCCAGATCCGCCAGGCGGAGGAGCCCGGAGCCGCCGGAGAGGCAGTATGTGGCGGGACGCAGGCGGCGTCCGGCCCGGCACAGCAGGGTCAGGACCCCTGCGGCGAGAGCCGGAGCCTGCTGCCGGGAGGGGGGACTGTCCATCAGGGTCAGGGAGTACTGGAGAATCCCGGACAGACCGGGGACAGCGGCAAACAGGAGCAGCAGCGCAGGGACGGAGATGCCGGTGAGCCGGGAGAGAAGCCGGAGGATGCGGACCGGCAGGGCGGGCTGAGGGAGGAAAGGGAGAAAAAGAGGCACGGGATGCAGCATATGAAGGACCTCCTTCCAGGGCAGGACCGGAAAATCAGGTTCTGCCGGCGGGTCTGCGGCGGAAGAACTGTCCGGCGGCGCAGCCGGCCAGTGCGGACAGGGGACCGGTGAGGAAGGGAAACAGCTCCAGTCCGCCGTTGAGGATCAGACTGGCGGGGACCGCCAGCAGCAGCCACAGCAGAGGGCAGAGGGGGCAGAACCCATGGCGCCGGCCCAGGGAGAGACCGGAGAAGAACCCGCTGACCGGCAGGAAAAGATACGGGTACAGAAACTGGGAGAGGACCGGGACGTCCGGGATGAGGGTGCGGTCGATGACTGCCAGCAGAAGGGGCAGCGGGATGCAGACCAGGAGCACCAGAGGTGCACAGGGCAGCGTCTCCCGCCACTTCAGGGGCGAGGGTCCGGGAGGGAGCCCCAGCAGGGAGCGGAGCTGGACCACCTCCATGTACCAGCCGACCCAGCGTCCGGTCCAGACCAGCAGGTAGAGGACCGCCAGCAGAAAGACCCACAGGAGAATATCTGCAGGACGAGTCACCCAGCGGCAGACACCCAGCAGGAGGGAGAAGGATGCGGCGGTGAACACAAAGTGGAGTGCACTGCGCAGCGCAAGCTCCCGCCCCTCGTCTGCAAAGGGCAGGGTAGCGACCATGACCACGGCGCCGAACAGGGCACCCAGAAGGGACTGGACTGCAGCGGCCAGGGGCAGGGACCCGAAGGCCTCCGCCATCCCCGGAGTCACTGGAAAGGGCACTGCGCCCGCAGCCGCTGAACCGCCCTGCACGGGACCCCAGATCAGCCATACCACGGCGGGGGCCAGAACGGCGCCCAGGAGAGCGCCGGAAGCAATGCGCACAATCCACTGTCTGGACAGTCTCATGCATGATTCCTCCTTCCGAGCCCCAGGGTTTCCCGGATTTTCTTCAGGTAGCGGCGGGATACGTAGGCCCGGGTGTGCCCGTCCAGCGTCATGCAGATGGTGCCGGCCAGGGACAGGTCCACAGCGGTGACCCGGTCCAGGTTGATGATCTCCGAGTTGGAGATGCGGACAAAGCGGGTTCTGTCCAGAATCTGCTCCAGTTCGTAGAGCCTGAGGCGGACCGTGCAGGTGCCGGACACAGTCTGGGCCGAGACGCCCTTCCCCTCTGTATAAAAACGCAGGAAGTCCCCCTGGGGGACCTTCCAGGTTCTGTCTCCGTCCCATACAGAGACAGGTGCGGACAGGAGACCGGTCAGCTGCGCCGCCAGACGGCGGATGTCCTCCGTCTCAGCGCCCGCCAGGATAATCACCTTCGGCTCCTCCCGGCCGGGCTCCAGCCTCAGCTCAACCTCCATGTCCTCACCGCCTTCCCCGTACAAAGCGGCTCCAGTATAGCAGTTCCCCCCTTCTGTGTCCATATTTGCAGGACAGGCGGTCTTCTGCGGAGGATATCTGGCAGTTTTGCCAGTTGACGCAGGGTTTCCAGGGCGGTACATTGTTGCAGAGAAAACGGCGGGAGGCAGTGCGGGATGAGGAAACCAGTCATCGGCATTACGGCAAACTACAGCTTCGACGGCTCCGGAGAGTTCGCCGAGGGGATCGGCGCCAGGGAGCAGGCGTGGCAGCTGATCGCAGACGACTATGTGACCTGCGTGGTCCGGGCCGGGGGCATCCCGGTGGTTCTCCCTGTGGTCAGCGGGGAGGACGGGGCGCTGCGCAGGGAACTGCTGGACCTGACAGACGGGGTGATCTTCAGCGGCGGCAGCGATGTGGACCCCATGTTTTTCGGACAGAAGTCCGCAGGCCGCACCGGGCGGGTGGTCCCCCTCAGAGACCGGCAGGAGGGATTCATGCTCCGCTGCCTGCTGGAGGAGACGGACAAGCCGGTGCTGGGCATCTGCCGGGGCATCCAGATCATCAATGCGGCCATGGGAGGAACGCTGATCCAGCATATCCCCGATACGGGGCACGGGTCCCACTCCCTGACCATGTATCCCAGGGAAGAGCCGTCCCACCGCATCTGCATCCAGGAGGACTCCCTCCTCTTTTCCCTCCTGGGGTGCAGGGAGACCGGCGTCAACTCGCTGCACCACATGGCAGTGGATGCGCCGGCGGAAGGACTGAAGGTGACGGCCTGGTCAGAAGACGGCATCATCGAGGCCGTGGAGCTGGCAGAGAACCCGGAGGGCAGATTCTTCCTGGCGGTGCAGTGGCATCCGGAGATGATGGCCTTTGCAGACCCGGTACAGCAGGGTCTGATTGATACCTTTGTGGAGCGCTGCCGGCAGGGGACGGAAAGATCCGGCTCCTGAGGCGGCCGGAACAAATCTTGAAAACGAGCAGGAAATGTGCCATACTGCCCTGCGGATGGTTCTCTGCTCCGGCAGGGAACCCGGACGGCGCGAATCCAGTGAGTCCCCCGGCAAAGTTCCAGGGGAGAGACTCCATGGCGCCTGCAGCCGGGGAGGAGCTCCCGCAGACCGGAAACGGCAGGAGAGCGGAGGGGACCCCCCAGCAGCAGGGAGGAGGTGACGATGATGCTGTTTGAGCTTTCGCAGTTCGACAGCTACAGGGAGGACAACCGGCTGGAGGTCAAACAGGCCAGAGGAGGTCTGCCTCAATCCCTCTGGGAAACGTATTCGTCCTTTGCTAACTGCGAAGGAGGAGTTATCATCCTCGGGGTCCAGGAGAAGGAGGACGGATCCTGGAGACCAACGGGTCTGACTGATGTGGCAGAGCTCAGAAAAGATCTCTGGAATACGGTCAGCAATCCAGGGAAAGTTTCCGTCAACCTGCTGACAGACAAGGACGTGGAGACATTCCAGACCGGGGAAGGGCATGCAGTCCTGGTTGTTCACGTCCCCCGTGCCAGCCGGGAGGAGAAGCCGGTGTTCATCAACGGGGACATGTTCACGGGCACTTTCCGGCGCAGCGCAGAGGGCGACTGTCACTGTACACGCAGCGAGGTTCTCGGAATGCTTCGTGACCAGCCGGGGGAGCCGTCTGACATGAAGGTCCTCACCAGCATTCCGCTGTCCGCTCTGGACCCGTCGTCTGTGAAGAATTTCCGGAACCGGCATGTTGTTTTTTACGGGGCGGACGTCTGGAGAGACTTGGAGTACGGCGAATACCTGGAGCGGATCGGGGCTGCACGCACCGCAGACACGGACGGGGTCCTGCACCCTACAGTGGCAGGACTGCTGATGTTTGGACGTGAGCACAAGATCCTGTGCGAATTTCCGCGGTATTTTCTGGACTACAGGGAAACGCTGGATCCAGCCGTGCGCTGGACCAACAGGATCTGGTCAGGTTCGGGGGACTGGTCAGGCAATCTCTTTGATTTC
>CAYYHY010000231.1:0-4377 GCA_964471855.1 uncultured Oscillospiraceae bacterium
GCGGCGGGTTCTGCCGGGGGTTCTTCCTCCCGCTCCTCTTCCGGAGCCGGGATGTCCGGGGGCACGGCCTCCTCCGCCCGGGGCTCTCCGCCTGTCTCCGCTTCGAAACCGGCCTCCTCTTCCCCGCCCTCCGGGGGAACTTCCTCCTCCCCGTCGGTCTCCTGCACCAGCACCGGGGCACTGCCGGCGGGGTTCGTCTGGCGTCCCAGCCTGCCCAGCAGGTCCCGGAACCCCCGCCTGGATTTCTTCGGCTTCGCCGGGGGCTCCTCCGCAGGGGGCAGCAGGTCCTCCGCAAGACGCAGGTCCAGGAAGACGGAGGCCTGGCTGAAGTCCCTGGGGTGCACCATGCAGTCCACCATCTCCTGGAGGGGGATGGCCTCCCCGCAGAGGATGTCGTAGATGCCGATGCACACCAGCCGGGACAGAAGGGAGGATGGCAGGCTCCTGGGGGCCGCCAGAAAGATGATCTGGACCCCGGGGCACTTCCTGCGGATCTCCGCCATGAGTTCAAAGGTGTCCGCGCTGCCCCGGAGCTCCTCCCGGTACAGAAGGATATCCGCGCCGGTCTCCTCCAGCAGGGGCAGAACCGCCTCCCGCCAGGCTGCGCTGCCGGCGGGGGCGATGTCCGCCGGCAGCATGGAGGCAAGCGTCTCCTCCGCCTGGAGAACCTGGAGAGCGAAAACAAGCTTCCTGGCCATCAGCTGCTGCTTCCGGTGCTGTCCCCGGTCCAGGGGATGCGGCGGCCCTCCCCGTCATAGCGGAAGAGCACGTCCGTGATGCTCCCGTACTCCGCCCAGTTCTCCGGGCAGAACCACAGGTCCGGGATGGTCAGGCAGCCGCTGGTCCTGAGCAGTTCCAGGCTGCAGTCCCGGCCCTCGGGGAGGGGAACCGCCAGGGCGCTGGAGATCCCGTGCTTCCCGCTCAGGCGCACCAGCGACATGGCGCGGCCGATAACGGCAGCGGCGTGCACCGTCCACACCCCCGCCAGCCGGCTGTCCAGCACGTACCAGAGGACGGGATTTCCGGCGGGGTCAGTCTCCGGCACTGCCATCGCAGGGACAATCCTCTCCTGGCAGCTGAACAGGACGTTCTCCGCGCCCCGGTCCGGGGTGAGACCCCACCGCTCCTCCTCCCAGGTGAGGCCGTCGCAGTCCGCTCCGGTGCTGCTGGAGAAGCTCCTCCCCCAGCGGCACCTGTCAGCCAGGGCGATGACCGTACGGGCGGCCATGTCCATCTCCTCCGGGCTGCCTGCGCAGATCAGGGGTGCGCTGCGGCTGATGCTTTCCTGCCAGGAGCTCATGGCGATCTCGTCCACCAGGGCGGTGTTCTCCTCCTGGTCCCCGCCGTCCAGCACAAGGAACACGGCCTGCCGGTCCAGGGGCTTCAGGAAGGGGAGGGTGCTGAAGCGGCCGAGCATCTTCAGCCGGCGGCGGAAATCGCCGGCGGTCTCGGACCCGTCGCGGACAACCACGGTCAGGCGCAGGTCCAGGTCCTCCAGCTCCAGCACCGCGTCCGGACCGCAGCCCAGGAACTTGTCCGTACCGAAGAAGCGGAAGGTGTGCCGCAGGCGGCTGTCCGTCAGGCGCAGCAGAAAGCTGCTGACGGCGATCTGGTGGGCCGCCGCCGCGGGGTCCGTCACCGGGGCCTTCAGCGTGCACCGCTGCATCCCGTACCCGTCCGCCAGCTCCCGCTGGCACTGGACACCGCTCTCGGTGAGGGTGAAGTACATCCGGTCCAGGCTGTCCCGGCCGGACTGGAGCATTCCGCTCTCCAGGCCGAAGGCCGTCCAGTCCTGGACAAACTCCTGGAAGGCCCAGTGGCTGACCAGGGAGTTCAGCTGCTCTGAAGTGAGGCAGCGCAGGCTCCCGTACACGTTCAGCATAACCGAGGTGAAGTACCGCCGGTACTCAAAGGCCAGGCGGTCCCAGTCCCCCATCTTCCCCGGCTCGGGGAGCTCGTCCAGAGCCCGGGCCAGGAGCTCCATCTCCCCGTCCGCTGCGGCCTCCCTGCAGACGAGCTCCCGGAGGGGCAGACCTGCAGAGCCGGCGTCAATGCCGGACCAGCTGCCGAAGATGACTCTGGACAGGAGGCGGAAGGGGCTGCCGCCCGCTCCCTCCCCGATGCCGCTCCCGGCCGGGATCTCCTTCTCCGCCTCCCGGCTGATGCCGGCGGCGGTGCTGTCTGCGGACCCGCCGGCGTCCTTCCGGATGCCGGACGCGTCTTCGCTGATGGTGTTCTTCATAGTGTCACTTTCCTTTCCCGCCCCTGCTGCCAGGGGCTGTGTCATTTTCCTGAATCCGGCGGACCGGAGGAGCACTTCCTCCGGGGCCGGATTCCTGCGCGGTGCGCTTACTCTGCGCTGAGAACGGCGGCATCCCGGCCGCAGTAGCGGAGCCGGTTGCCCAGGGGGTCAAAGGTGTAGAGACTGTCCGCAATGCTTCTGCACATGTGCCAGCTGTCCGGACAGTACCAGACATTCCTGGCTCCAAGGCACTGCATGCTCCGGAGCTCCTCCGCCCGGAAGGGGCGGCCGGCCCGTACAATGACCAGCAGCGGTTCCTCCCCCGCCGGCCCTTCCGCCGCGGCCGCGGCAATATGCCACCGGGCTGCAAGGTTCAGTGCGGAGAGGCCCAGGCGGTCATAGTCGGCCAGGACCCATCTGCTGCCTTCCTCTGTAAGAAGACAGACCGGCCAGGACATCCCCCTGCTGACAAGCTGCAGGTCCTCGAACTTCCGACGGGTCCCTGCTGCAGGATAGGCTCCGGCCTGCAGGTGCTGCGCCGGCGTGACCCGGATGCGGGACAGCAGCCGCTCCGCCTGCTGGAGCAGCTCCTCCTCCCCGCCGGCAAAGATGCGCAGCCTCTCATCCATGAGATCCGGTATGGTGCAGGCGAAGGCCTGGGATACCAGCTGCTTTCTGACCGGGTCCCGGTTTCCGCGGCTGTTCAGGATGAAGAACATCGCCGCAGGGGGCGGGCAGAGGTCACCTGCCGCCCGGTCGTCCATCAGGAGCCTGTAGTGGTCTGCCTTCTCCGCCAGCGCCCGCCGCCGCTCGGTGCCCATGTCCATCTCCAGGAACAGGTCCAGTCCGGGGATCTCCAGGACTGCATCCGGCCTGCAGGCGGTAAAGCCTCCGATGGAGACCCCGTCCCGGTAGGCGTATGCGTACTCCGGAAACTTCGACAGGAGCCTGATGGAGAATCTGTTGAGGGCGTGCTGATGGGGCACCATCACCGGGTCCATCCTCAGAACGGAGCTGGCCAGCGTCCCCGGCGGCATCCCGAAGGTCTCCGCCAGAGCCCGCTGAACCCTGACTCCCCTGGGCGTCAGATACCAGCAGGTCAGGTTCCCCTTCGACTTGACGGTTTCAATGAGACCGTTTCCGTCCATCCACGCCAGCCGCATGGCCAGGCTCCTGCCGTCCATGGAGGCGGCGGCGCAGCTGCCGATCTGCTCCTGCGTCAGGCACCGCATGCGGCTCAGGGCAGTCAGGATCTCCGCATCCGTGCGGTTCATCTGGGCTGCGATTCTGGGAACTGCCATGCTGTTCACCTCCTTTCCTGTCCCGGCAGGGCGGAACCCTGCCGGGGATTCTGATCCTGATCTGCTCCGTCTCCTACGAGCTCAGGAGGTTCCAGAAGAAGCTCACAACTACCCAGGACCCTCCGAACAGAGAGAGCGCAATGCCTGCAAAGAGGATTCCCGTCAGGGCCCGGCTTCTGGTCGTGGGGTTCCCGGCGCTCAGCGCCAGCTTGGAAATCCAGTAGAGCAGACAGACAAAGGAGATGATGGTGAGTACGCTGGTGATGGTCTGCGCCAGTGTCTTTGCCTTGTCCACTACGGTGTCCAGATTGGTGTTCCCGCCGGTGAGTCCGGAGCCGATGCCCTGCCCGCCGGCGCCCACCTCATCCCACAGGTCGTTGAGCCCGTGTCCGCCTCCGCCTCCCCCGGTCTGGGACCCGGCCGCGGCATTGCCCCCGGCGTTCGCCAGGGCAGCAGCGGGGTGGAACATCTGATTCCCGGGCAGACACGCCGGCATCATCCCGGCCAGGAGCAGAACCAGCAGGAGGGTGCGGACCACGACCCTGCGGCCGACTGACTTGCTCATTAGACAACTCCTTTCCACAGTTACTTCCCTGCGGTCCTCTCAGACCGCATCCGGACGGCAGTCTGGCCGTCATTCCATGTACTATGCAGGACCCCTGACCTTTATTCCCGTCTGCACAGATTTTCTTCGGAAATTTCAGAGCTTTTTTCCAGCAGGGAGAAGCAGCCGGTCCGCTCCCATGCCGGGTCTGGAGCATGCGGTCCCCGGATCCGGGGCTCTGGCGGCATTCCCCTGGCGGTCCTGCAGGCCGGAGTTCAGCCGTCATCCCA
>CAYYHY010000232.1:0-4357 GCA_964471855.1 uncultured Oscillospiraceae bacterium
GCCTTGGCCAGCAGGGTCTTGCCGGTGCCCGGAGGGCCCACCAGCAGGGCGCCCTTGGGCAGCTTGGCGCCGATCTCCGTATACTTCATGGGGTTGTGGAGGATGTCGATGATCTCCTGCAGGGACTCCTTGGCCTCGTCCTGTCCGGCCACGTCCCGGAAGGTGACCCCCGTCTTCTTCTCCACGTACACCTTGGCGTTGGCCTTGCCTACGCCGCCGATGCCTCCCATGCCCCCCTTCCCGATGCCCCGGAAGAGGAACATCATGGCGCCCACCATAATGACGATGGGCAGGATGGTGGTCAGCAGCAGGGAGAGGATATAGTTGGAACTGTCAGGGGGACTGGTGCGGAAGGACACCACATGCTCCTCCAGGAGCGGGATCAGATCCGGGTCCTCCACCGGAGGAGGCGTGGTCACATACTCAACCTCGAAATCCGTGACCGTGGTGCCCGGCATGCCGATGGGACCGAAGAGACCGCCGGCTGCCTGTCCGGAGGGATCCTCCGTCTCCTCCTCCCTGGGGATCATGTCCAGCGCCTTCTCCTCGGAGCCGTCCTTCAGGGTGATGACGTACTCGCTGGAGTCCAGAACCACGCTCTTCACCAGGTCTGCAGCCACCCACTGCTTGAATATGGAGTAGTCAACCATCATCTTGTTGGCATCGTCACCGGAGCCGGTGCAGGCCCGCAGGAGCATGGCAAAAGCCAGGGCCCAGAGGACCAGGGTGACGATCCCGAATGCAGTCTTCCTGTTGTTGTTGTCGTCGTTTCCTTTTTTAGGTTTCAAGGGAATTTCCCTCCGCAAATCTCAAGTATCCGGGCGTCTCCCGGCGAGTCAAAATACGCCGTTCATGATATCACACGGACGAAACAAAAACAAGTTTTCTCTCCTGCAGCCCTGTAAACAATTTATGACGCATTTGATGCCGGACCCTGAAAGAATCTGCCCCCGGCTGCCGGAGGTGACAGAATTCCCGTGGACGCCAATTTTGCCACTTCCATTGAACCGGGATGTGTGCTATACTCCACTGTATATGTCAAGCGCATGCATACGCATGTGCGTATGCAGCAGGTCTTCCCGGGAGGTTTAAGAATCCATGAGCAGCCGTCCCCCTCTGCGCCGGTCCGCCCCGGCGGAAACGGAAAACGACGGGGTCATCGAAGGCAGGAACGCCGTTACAGAGGCGCTCCGGGCCGGAGTCCCCATCGACAAGATCTACATTGCAAAGGGAGAGACGGACGCCGCTCTGGGGCACATCGCCTCGACTGCCCGGGAGAAGGGCATCGTGGTGGTGGACGCCGACCGGAGGAAACTGGACAGCATGAGCCGGACCCACTCCCACCAGGGGGTGATCGCCCTGGCCGCTGTACGGGAGTATGCCTCCGTGGAGGATATCCTGGCTGCGGCGGCGAAGAAGGGGGAGAAGCCCCTCATCCTGGTCTGCGACGAGATCTCCGACCCCCACAACCTGGGGGCCGTGATCCGCACCGCGGATGCGGCCGGAGCCCACGGGGTCATCATACCCAAGCGCCGCTCCGCCGGTCTCACCGCCATTGTGGGCAAGACCTCCGCAGGAGCTGTCTCCTATGTCCCCGTAGCCCGGGTTCCCAACCTCACCGCCTGTCTGAAGGATCTGAAGAAGGCCGGGATCTGGGTCTTCGGCACGGACAGCAGGGGCACGACGGACCTGTACAGCGCTGACCTGAAGGGTCCCGCCGCCATTGTCATCGGCAGCGAGGGCGCCGGCATGGGGCGCCTGGTAGCCGAGACCTGCGACTTCACCGTCTCCATCCCCATGTTCGGGCAGATCAACTCCCTGAACGCCTCTGCGGCTGCCGCCGTCGTTTTATACGAGGCCGTGCGCCAGAGGACCCGCTGACACAGCGTTCTCTTCCGCCCGGGGGCAGCTCCGGCCGTCCCGGCGGGGAGAACTTCATCTACCCTTTCCCTGCGCAGCAGCCGCATCTGCTGCGCCTCTTCCCTGCCCTCAGCCAAGCGCAGACAGCAGGAACCAGTACACTTGCAAAGGACACTTGCAACATGAGCAGCCGCAGGAAACCGCCTGAACAACTGAATAAGGATTCCAGGGGACCGGAGCAGCTGCAGGGCAGAAATTCCTACAACATTGAGGAAATACTGGCGGAGTACCGGGTGCCCCCCGGAGGCATGGGTGTCCTGCTCTCCTCTGATGAAGAAGAGCAGGAGGAAGGGGAAGAGAAGGGCCGCATTGTAAACTTTCCCGGAACAAGAACGGACATGGAGGAACCCCCGGAGGAGGGGGAGGAGCCGGAGTCCGGACCCAGAAGCCGCATTGAATCCATCATCCAGGATATTGGAGACCGGGGGGAGCGCTACGCCGACCAGCTGTTCGCCGGCGATGAGAGCGTGGACCTGGACGAGACACAGCGTCTGGAGCGGCTGATCCCCGGCACCGACCAGGAGGACTACGGCGAAGAAGAGGAAGAGGAGGACGACGGCCGGGAGGAGTACTGGGACGAGGAAGAAGAGGAAGACTACGGCTGGGATGAGGAGGACGGGGAATACCCGGAGGACGAAGAAGACGAGGACTATGAGGAGGCGCCCCGCAGGAAGAAGAAGGGCCGCCTGGCCAGCTTCCTCAGCGCCCACGCCCGTCTGGCCGGTCAGAGTTCCGATCCCCCTGCCCCGGATGCTTCCCCCAGGCGCCTGGCCCATCTCTATGCCGAGGGTCTGCAGGGTCTGGCCCTGCGGCGTACGCTCACCATCCTGATCTTTCTCATTTCCCTCCTGCAGGTTGTTCTTCCCTACATGGACGTGACCCTGGATCCCCCCTTCGACACGCTGCGGGCCCACTGCTGGATTGCAGCCGGGCTGATGCTCCTGGGCACCCTTCTCAGCGGAGACCTGCTGATGATCGGGCTCTCCCGGGCTGTACAGGGCCGGTTCGGCATGGAGATGCTGCTCCTCTTCGCCTGCATCTTCACCACAGCGGACGGGGTCATGCTGGCCCTCCAGAAGGAGGAGCCGACCCGGCTCCCCCTGACAGTGGTGGTCCTGGGGGCTCTGGCTGTCAACCTCCACGGCACCATATGCAAGAGAAACGGCATGCGCATCTCCTGCAAGACCGCCGGCGGCACCGCCACCCCCTACCGGGTCACCCTGGACCGGGGGAAGTGGAACGGCAGGGACACATATACAAAATGGAACGGAACATCTGACGGCTTCGGCAGCGGGATCCAGTCGGATGACGGAGCCCAGCTGATCTTCCGCAAGGCGGCTCCCCTGTTCTTTCTTGTCTGCATCATCGGCGCACCGGTGGCCTGCTGGCAGCATAAAATGGACATGGTATGGGCTTTCTCCTGCCTGTTTACCGTGGCCTCCGCATACGGCGCCAGCATCGCCTACGGACGCTCCTCCCTCAAGGTCGCCCAGCGTCTCACCCGCTCCGGCGCCGCCCTGGCCGGCTGGCCGGGGCTGGCAGCCCCCCGGCGGGGCTGCAGGGTCCTCATTACGGACAGCGACCTCTTCCCTCCCGGAAGCGTTACCCTCAACGGCTACAAGGTGCTGGGAGACTTCCCCAGGGAGCGCGTGGTGGCCTATACGGCCACCATCATGCGGGACTCCGGCAGTCCTCTGACCCGCCTCTTCCATGACCAGCTGCGTGCACTGGGCGGTCTCATGCGCACCACAGGACAGCTCACCTGCTACGAGGGCGGCGGTTTCTCCGCCTTTATCCGGGGCGACCGGGTGCTGGTGGGCAGCGCAGCCTTCATGAACCTGATGGAGATCCCTCTCCCCCACGGTCTGAACGTCCGGAGCGCCGTCTTCTGCGCCATCAACGGCGAGCTGGCCGGCATCTTCGCTCTGAACTATGCACTCCCTGATACGGTGCTCCCCTCTCTGGAGGAGCTGATGCGGGAGCGCATCGGTCCTGTCCTGGCCACCCGGGACTTCAACCTGATCCCCGCCATGCTCCAGCAGCGGTTCCGGATCGCCGCCGACAAGATGGACTTCCCTCCCGTAGAGCGCCGCAGAGAGCTCTCCTCCGAGGACCAGGAGCACGATGACACCCTCACAGCCGTCCTGAGCCGGGAAGGTCTCTTCCCCTTTGCCGAGGCCGTCACCTCGGCCAGACGGCTCCGGAGAGCCACCATTTCCAGCGCCATGATCTGCTGCCTGGGTTCCGGACTGGGACTTGCGATCACAGCTTATCTGACGTACATGTCCGCCTACGGTTCCCTCTCCCCTCTCAATCTCCTGTTCTACATGGTCGTCTGGCTGCTCCCGGTCTTGTTCCTGTCCAGCTGGGTCCACCGCTTCTGATACTCTGCAGACACCCTGCGGAGACGGTCCTGTGCCGTCTCCGCTTTCCTGTA
>CAYYHY010000233.1:0-4334 GCA_964471855.1 uncultured Oscillospiraceae bacterium
CCCAGTTCCAGAACACGCAGTTCCAGCTGGCTGACATGCACACCCGCATGCAGGCTGCCCAGTATCTGGTGTATGCCGCAGCCATGAAGAAGCAGAATCACGAGCCCTACTCCATGGACGCTGCCATGGCCAAGCTGTTTGCTGCTGAGGCCGCCTCCGATGTCACCCGCCGCGCTGTCCAGCTGTTCGGCGGCTACGGCTACACCCGTGAGTACCCGGTGGAGCGCATGATGCGCGACGCCAAGATCACCGAGATCTACGAGGGCACTTCCGAGGTCCAGCGGATGGTTATCTCCAGCAACCTGGGCGTGAAATAAGATAGGAGGCATATGGAAATGAAGATTGTTGTTTGTGTCAAGCAGGTCCCCGATACCTCCGGCAAGGTAGCTGTCAACCCCGACGGCACCCTGAACCGCGCCTCCATGGCAACCATCACCAACCCCGACGACCTGAACGCTGTCGAGGCTGCCCTCCAGCTCAAGGACAAGACCGGCGCCGAAGTCGTCGTTGTCTCCATGGGTCCCCCGCCGGCAGAGGGAATGCTGCGGGAGCTGCTGGCCCGCGGCTGCGACCGGGCCGTGCTGGTCTCCGGCCGCGAGTTCGGCGGTTCTGACACCTATGCCACCTCCCAGATCCTGGCTGCCGCCATCAACAAGATCGGCATCGGCCCCGAGGACGTGGTGTTCTGCGGCCGCCAGGCCATCGACGGCGACACCGCCCAGGTCGGCCCCCAGATCGCCGAGAAGCTGGGCCTGCCCCAGGTCTCCTATGCCGCCGAGATCGAGAAGGACGGCGACACCCTCACCATCAAGCGGATGCTGGAGGACGGCTACATGACCATCAAGGTCAAGACCCCCTGCCTCATCACCTGCATCAAGGAACTGAATACCCCCCGCTACATGAGCGTAGGCGGCATCTTCGAAGCCTACTCCAAGCCCTACGAGGTTCTGGACTACAACGCCCTCAAGGACGATCCCCTCATCGACAAGAGCACCATCGGCCTGAGCGGCTCTCCCACCAACATCCTGACCTCCTTCACGCCTCCTCAGAAGGGCGCCGGCATGATGCTGGAAGGCGCCGACCGCTCCACCTGCGAGACCCTGGCCGGCATCATGGCCGCCAAGCATATGATCTGATAGAAGGGAGACCGGAAGAACATGTCTAACTACGATAGCTCCGCAATCCAGGAGTTCAAGGGCGGCGTATGGGTATTCTGCGAGCAGCGCCAGGGCGCCATGATGGGAACTTCCTATGAGCTTATCTCCGAGGGCCGCCGTCTGGCCAACGAACTGAACACCAAGCTGTACGGCCTGCTGCTGGGCAGCAACGTGGAAGGGCTGGCCAAGGACCTGGGCGGCTACGGAGCCGACGGCGTCTATGTCTGCGAGAGCCCCCTGCTGGAGACCTACACCACCGACGCCTATACGAAGGTTATCTGCGACGTGATCCGGCAGTACAAGCCCGAGGTCATGCTCATCGGCGCCACCAATATCGGCCGTGACCTGGGTCCCCGCTGCGCGGCCCGTCTCCACACCGGTCTGTGCGCTGACTGCACCCACCTGGACATCGACATGGGCATCTACAAGGACTTCCTGCACAGCGCCTCCACCCTTCCTGACGCCCGCATCGAAGCCACCAGCTCCGCCATTGTCATGGGCGAGAAGCACGATGTGTCCCGGGATCTGAAGATGACCCGTCCCGCTTTCGGCGGCCACCTGATGGCCTCCATCATCTGCCCCCGCTTCCGTCCCGCCATGGCCACCGTCCGTCCCGGCGTCATGAAGAAGGCCGTCTATGACCAGGCCAAGGCAGACGCCTGCGAGATCATCAAGCCCGAGTTCTCCCTGACTCCGGACGACATCCAGACCGAGGTGGTCGAGGTTGTCAAGGCCGCCAGGAAGATGGTCGACCTCATCGGTGCCGACGTGGTCGTCTCCGTGGGCCGCGGCATCAGCAAGGACGTAGAGGGCGGCATCAAGCTGGCTGAGGAGCTGGCTGACGTCCTCGGCGGTGTTGTGGGCGGCTCCCGTGCCACCGTTGACGCGGGCTGGCTCTCCGCTGACCACCAGGTCGGCCAGACCGGCAAGACCGTGCACCCCAAGATCTACGTGGCCCTGGGCATCTCCGGCGCCATCCAGCACAAGGCCGGCATGCAGGACTCCGAGTGCATCATCGCCGTCAACAAGAACGACACGGCCCCCATCTTCGAGATTGCCGACTACGGCATCTGCGGCGACCTGTTCAAGGTTACCCCCATGCTCATCGAGGCGATCAAGGCCGCCAAGGCTGCGAAGTAAGACAGGCTCAACAGGCTTTTTCCGGAGCTGCGGATACATGTCCGCGGCTCCGTTTTTGTATCCGGACTGAGACAGGGCGGCAGGTGAGTGACCTGCCGCCCTGTGCCGGTGTTATTTTACAGCTTCTTTCGTGAAGCGCATCATGATGGCTGCGACCTCCGAACGGGAGGCCTCTCCGCCGGGATCCAGCACGCCGTCTCCCTTGCCCTCAATGAGGTGCAGGCCGACTGCCCAGCTGACGGCCTTCTCGGCGTAGGCCGAGACCGCTCCGCTGTCGCTGAAGCCGGTGAGGCTGCCGGAAGCTGCGGTGCTCATGCCGGTGTCCTCGGCGTACCGGTACAGCATGGTCGCCAGCTGCTCCCGGGTGATGCTGTCGTCGGGGCCGAAGGAGCCGCTGTCGTATCCGTGCACGATGCCGTGGCTGCTGGCCCAGACGATGCCGTCCGTGTACCAGGAGTCTTCCGCCACGTCGGGGAAGATGTCCTCGCCGCCGTCAGGCACTCCGCTCTCGAAGCGCCAGAGGACGGTGGCCAGCATGGCCCGGCTCATGGGGAGCTCAGGGGCAAAGGCGCTGTCGGAGACGCCTACAAACAGCTCGTGGGAACTGGCGAAGTCCACGGCGCTGCCGTACCAGGCGCCGGAATCCACATCGCTGTAGTCTTTGCTGTTGTCGATGACCCGCACTGTGCAGGAGCCGTCCAGCAGAGCCTTGACGCCGTCCCCGTCCACGATGGACTTCTTGACGATGGTCTCATTGCCGTTCTCGTCTGTAATGACCAGGACATTGCCTTCGGTGACTTCAGGCAGCTTTACCTTCAGACCGGCGGCCAGGGAATCCACAGGGGTTCCGTCTACGGCAACTTCGATGCCGATGGAGGAGTCCTTGTTCTCTGCTACAGAGACAGTCACTTTTTTGCCGGACTGCTCTGCAATGCCCTCCAGGCTGGCGTTCGGCACCGTGACGCTGGCGGTGTCCGTCTTCACGGTGAGGCCTGCGTTTGTCTCGCTGGCCATGGAGTCCACCGACTTCTTGTCCAGTTCCACGGTGACCTTGTCTGCACTGCCGCTGATCTGGGGCTCTACGACGATCTCGTCTCTGCCGTTTTCCTTTGCGTCCTCAACCGCCTTGTCCACAGCAGAGGAATCTACCGTCGCTGTGGCTTCGCCGGAAGAGCCGGCTGATGCGCCGGGCTTCAGGGAGGGGGCTTCCTCAGCGGGAGGGGGAGTGGTGGTGCTGCCGCCACCTCCGCCGGAGCCTCCGCTGCCGCTTCCACCGCCGCCACCTCCGCCGCCGCTGCCTCCATTGCCTCCGGAGGAGACTGAGGTTACGGTGACCTGGATGGTCCGGGTGACAGAGAAGGTGACGCCGGGATGACCGGCTGCATCAGGATGGGCATATTCAGCGGTGACAGTGGCTGTCACGGTTCCCGCCTTCAGGCCCTTGATCTGCGTATCTGCTCCTGTGCCGGATGCCTCTGCAATGTCAGTGCCCTCCGGGAAGGTGACGGTGACGTTTTTCAGGGCCGTGTCTGCGGGTACAGGCCGGGCCAGGCTGCCGGCCTTGACCGTGAGATCTTTGATCTCTGTGCCGTATTCGGCTGCGTATTTCAGCTCTGTCGGCTGGGAGGACGTCCGGTTGCTGACCTTTGCGTAGATGCTGCCGCCTTCAGGGGCAAGGGCATCGGCGTCGAGGGGGATCTCCGCCTTGCCCTCCGCAGCTGTCACTGCAAACTCCCCGCTGACAGGGTCGGTGCATGCGGCGTCCCTGTAGAAGAGGACCGTCTCCCCGGGCTTGAGACCGCTGGCCTTGATATCGAGGGAGGCATAGTCGCCGGTGCTGTCGGGCAGGTTGTATACTGTGGCGGATATCTTCCGGGTGTCCGCCTTGAAGGTGACATGAACCGTGCCGTGAACAGCGCAGTAGTTGGTATCGGCGGGATGGTAGGTGTATCCGTAGTCTGTGTTGTCTGTTACTGCGGCGCTGATATCGGCGATGTCCCACACATAGGTGCCGCCGGTGAGGGCATTCCCGTCTGT
>CAYYHY010000234.1:0-4310 GCA_964471855.1 uncultured Oscillospiraceae bacterium
GGGGACTCATCCCAGACGGAGGATCATGCTGCAGGGGATGCGGCCCCGGCCGTGGCTCTTGTGCCAGACGGTCCTCCAGGCCTGTCCCACCTTCCGGGAGCTGGGGATGAACTCGGGTACGGTGCCGGAGTCCACGACTCTGTCAATGATGGCCCGGTCACCCGGGGCTACGGGCTCCGCTGCGGAGGAGGGGCCGGGCTCGATGGGGCTGCAGGCGTCGCATTTGTAGTTCTGCATCACCTGCGGCACCGCAGGACCGGAAGGAAATGCGTAGATCTCGTCGGAGAAGGCGCGGCGGCCCTCCAGGAGGAACTGCTTCTGGATGCAGTAGAGGATGTTCTGCAGCTTCAGAGCGGTCACCGGGTTCCCCTGGCTGCTGCTCCTGTTTACGACATAGTCTGCGATGGTGACTGCACGGTACATGGTCAGATCTCCTTTCATTGTTTCGTTATCAACCTTCAGTGCGGCGGACTGGCGGGGTCTCCCCCGCCCCTCCCGGGGGAAGGGCGGAGGAGTCAGGAAGGGGGATCAGTATCCGGTATTGGGCAGTCCGGGAGGCAGAGGCGCCTGGGGCACGGTTACCGTCACTGTACACTGGGAGCTGGAACTGGTCCAGCTGCCGGAGGTGAAGGCATCCCCTGCGGAGGCTGCGCCATAGGAGCCGGACTGGGCTGCGGCGGCATCCGCCTGCCCCTGGCAGCTGCACTCCGCCCGGCTGATGAGCTGGTATCCGTTCACCAGGCCGGGGAGCACCGTGACATAGAGGACAGGGGCCATGGACTCGTGCATGCCCGCGGGGGCTGCAGGGAAGACGGTCCGGATGCCTGTGACATACTCCCCTGCCTGCAGGTTCAGAGCCAGGGAGCTCAGGTCGTAGCTGTACTGGGACTTGGAGCTCAGGCCCGAGGCCAGGAGCCGCCAGTCGGAGGTGTTTGTCCTGTACTCAATATAGTACACGGCGGGGGTCCCGGTGTAGGTGCCGGTGTGGAAGGTGCCGGCCCGGGCGCCGTCCGTGGGGATGACCACGCTCCAGCAGAAGTTCCCCACAGCCACGCTGCTCCTGTTGCGGATGTTGGTCCAGTAGAACTTCACCTGGGATCCGGCTGCAGCGGTCTTGGGACCGTGGGCCTCGATGGAGGTGGAGAAGTTCCCGCTCCTGTTGAGGACGGTGATGCGGATGGCGTCATTCTTTGAGCTCACCCGCACGGTGACCCGCTGCCCGTTGAGCAGGAACCCGGAGGGCGCCTGGATCTGCTGGACATAGTAGGTGCCCAGGGCCAGGGCACCGGAGTGGGCCTCCCCGTAGGAGTCTGAATAAATGGTGGCCACCCGGCTGCCGGTCATGTCGGTAATGGAGTACACGGCACCGGAGAGGCGGCTGCCCCTGGCCAGACCCATGAGGACATTGTCGGTGTCAGAGAGGGTGGTGATGGTCAGCTGACCCTGCATGGCTGTAATGGGCCACTTCACGTCGGTGCTCTCCTGCAGGACCACCTCAACGGTTTTGGTCTGGGTGTCCCGGATGTACCCCTCGGGGACGGAGAGCATGTTGAGCCTGTAGCGGCCCTCGGCCAGCACCTGGTCCAGCCAGAGATATCCCTCATTGTCCGTGCGGTACCGGCCCACATAGTTGTTGACTTCGGTCAGGATCTCGATGTCCACCCCGGGCACGCCCCGCTGGGTGAGGGCGTCGATGACCTGGATGCGCATGTGGGAGATCCGGGCGATCTCCAGCTCCAGCCGGGTCCTGTCATTGGCCTTTATGGTAAAGGTGAAGGGGGAGGGGTCGATGACATACTCCTCCGGGACATCGGTCATGATGCCCGTATACACCCCGGGGTTCAGCTCGCAGTAAGCGAAGCCGCCGTCGCCGGTGGTGAGGGCGGTGACCTGGGCGCCGGTGTCGTCGACGATCCGGATCTTTACGCCGGAGACCCCTTCCCCGCTCTGCTTCTCAGTCACCCGCAGGGTGAGGCCGGAGACGCTGTCCAGGGTGAAGATCTCCTGGAGCACCGCGTCCGTGCGGACGATGACGGTGCGGGAGGAGGCGTCCAGGAGATACCCCTCGGGGACTTTGGACATGTGTACGGTATAGCTTCCGGGCTCCAGTTTGCCGGTGGAGACCTCCCCGCTCTCAGGGGTGACGAACTCCCCCAGCAGGGAGCCGTCCGGCTTCAGTACGGTAAAGGTGACCCCGGGCACGGGCTCCCCGGTCTGGGCGGAGACGGCCTTCAGCACCAGACCCGCCTGTGCCACATGGTTGAAGGTGAGGGTGGTGTACGAGCCGGTTTTGATCTCCGCCGTCTGGGTGAGGGTGTCCGCCTCATAGCCCTCCGGCTTGACGGTCTCCTTGATCAGGTAGGAACCGGGGGCCAGATCCGGGGCGGAGGCGGTGCCGGTGCTGTCCGTGGTGACGCTTTTCACCAGCTTTGTCTCCCCGTCATATATGTCGAAGGCTGCTCCTGCCAGGGGGGCGCCGGTGTTCCGGTCCAGAGCCCGGATGAGCAGGCCGGAGATCTTCCTGTTTACAAACTTGACCGCGGTGATCTCTTCCCCGGTTTTCAGCTCCGCCCACTGGTAGTTCCCCTCCAGCAGGTAGCCCTCCGGGGCCTCCACCTGGGTTACCATGTACTTCCCTGCCGTCAGACCGGAGAGGAGCACGCTGCCCTCCTCGTCGGTGTCAGCGGTGGTGATGTATTCCCCGCCGATGTCCTGGACCTTGAAGCGGCCGCCCTCCAGACCCTCCCGGGTCTCTGCGTCCACCAGCTCGATGGAGAGGGCAGTTTTCGCCTTCAGCTCGAAGACGGCGGGGGTGACGCTGTCATAGGTGACAGTGACAATCTTGACGGTCTCCACCGGGGAGAAGCCCTCGGGGGTGTTCATCTGCTTGATGGTGTACTTCCCGGCCGGCAGGGTGTCCGTGGTGAGGACGCCGGTGGAGTCTGTGGTGTCCTCGAAGACCTTTTTGCCGTCGGCGTCATAGATCTCAAAGACCACGCCGGCCACCGGCTGGTGGGTCGCCTGGTTTACAGCCTCCACGGTGATGCCGGTGAGTCTGTAGTTCTGGAAGGTGCAGCTGAGAACCCGCCCGGACACCAGCTTGACCAGCTGGCTCTCGGAGCAGATTTTGTACCCCTCCGGGGCCAGCACCTGCTTGACCAGGTAGTCCCCGGGCTCCAGGGGACCGGAGGAGCCGGTGCCGTCAGGGCCGGTGGTGATCTCCGCCGCCAGGTCGTTGTTCAGGTTGTATATCTCGTACTTTGCGCCGCCGATGGCCTCCCGGGTGGTGATATCCAGGGTCTGTACGGTAATGGTGTCCTGCACCGTGTGGGTGAACCGCACCACGCTGGCTCTGTCCACCCCTACGGAGACGCTGGCCTGGGAGGAGGAGGTGAGAAGATACCCCTCCGGGACGGCCAGTTCCTTCACCATGTATGCGCCGGGCACCAGGGGGGAGCCGGTGGTGGCGGTTCCGGACTCGTCAGTGACCAGGTTTGCCACCTCCTGGCCGGTGACGGAGTCACTGACAGCGAACTGGACCCCTGACAGGGGCATCCCGCTGCCGTCTGTGGCCCAGACCGTGAGCACGGAGAGGCGGCTGTTTGTAAAGGCGGCGATGGCGCCGCTGGTGCTCTCCACGGTGACAGTCTGGAAGCGGGTGTCCGGCGTCCAGCCGTCAGGGGCGAAGAGCTCCTCCACAATATAGGAGCCGGGCTCCAGAGCCTTTGAGGCGGCGTAGCCGTCCCCGCCGGTGGTCTGCTGGTCGCAGATGGTGCCGTCCGCCCTGCGGAACTGGATGAAGGCCCCCTCCAGACCGTGCCCTGCATTGTCCAGCACGTGGACTACGATGGACGCGCTCTTCTGGAAGAGGAAGGACGCAGTCTCCTGCTCCCCCTCCAGGACCTTGATGGTCTGGGCCCCCGTGACCGCCTGGTACCCCTCCGGGGTTCCCACGGCCTTCACCACGTAGGTGCCGGGGCTGAGGTCGTCGAAGAGCACGGAGCCGCTGCTGTCAGCGGCCTTCTGAACGGTGCCGTAGGCGCCGCCGGTGCCCTCCGCCTGGTACATGACCCCGGGGACGGGCATGTCGGTGCCGTACACCTGGCCCTGCACCAGGATGCTGCCGGGCTTGACGGTCTCCCCCCGGGCTTCGGCGGGAACCATGCCCAGCAGCATGACGGCGGCCAGGAGACCGGCGATCAGTCTGCCATGTTTCTGCTTCATGTTCGGTCACTGCCCGGATGTGCGGGCAGTATCCTCCTTTCTGCTGTGTCTCCCCCGCAGAGGCAGACGGGGGAGTTTCGTATCTG
>CAYYHY010000235.1:0-4306 GCA_964471855.1 uncultured Oscillospiraceae bacterium
CAGGGCAGATCCCTGGCGGGGCCCCGGGGGCAGCAGACCGCACCTCTCCCCTTCCCCGGACGGGTGCCGCAGCCGGCGGGTCCGGGCAGGAAGAAGGCAGGGATCTGCACGCTGTCACAGTTGCGTAAAGACTTTGCACAACCTTTGGTCCAAAATGATATTTGTTCAATTGAATCCATGAATCATAAAAAACCAGATATCAAACAGAAAATCATAAAATCGGCTATTGACAGCGGTTTCTTAACTGTGATAGTATATATCAGCTGAAACCAGGGGAGGGGACCCTGGCGGACGCGTGTCCTTATGTTGGACGGGAGGCCGCCTGCCTGCAGTCCGGGCAGGCGGTTTTCTTCCCCAGGAGGTGTATGGAACGTGATACTTGCCGACAGGTACATAGCGCGCCTGCAGAGCGAGACGGGGTTCATCCGGGGTTTTGATGCCTCGCGCCTGGAGCCTGCTGGATACCGCCTGCGTACCGGCAGCTTTTCCCTTCCCGGCAGCGGGGAGGCTGCGGACTCCTGCGTGCTGGAGCCTCTGGAGTCCGTGTACGTCTGTTCTGCGGAGGAGCTCTCCATGCCGGAGTGCCTGGTGGCCAGGGCTGCCCTCCGGGACCCCTGGGTCCGCAGCGGGCTTGTCCTTGCCGCCCCTGTATTCCAGCCGGGGCACCAGGGCAGCGTGTGCTTCCGGCTGACCAGCTTCGCCCGGGAGGCCGTGACCCTGACCCGGGAGGACAGCTTCGTCTGGCTTCTTTTCGAGGAGCTCTCCAGCCGCTCGGAAGTTTCGCTTTCTGGGATCTGTGCGGACGGGATGCAGTACTCCCAGCTGGCAGACTGCATAAACGGGTTCCCCCGGACAGCAGAGCCGGAGAAGCAGAAGGCCATCCTGACGGCCGGCGGGGAGAAGCGGCAGTGGACGGATGTGGAGCTGCTCCGCAGCTGCAGGGGGCAAGATGCGTCCTGAGAGGCAGACATGCAGAGAATCAGACCGATACAGACGAAGACCTCCGGGTGCGGCAGACGCGTCCGGAGGTTTTCTGGCTGTCCTGGAGGCGAAAGCCGGCGGCGGAAGGTATCAGCCTCAGTGTTGCAAACAGCCGGCCTGCGGTGTATACTGTGGTCCCGGAGCGGTTTGGAAAAGACGCCGGACAGGTCTCCCCTGCCCGGTGCGGCAACCGGAACCGAGATCTGGAAGAATCTCTGCGTGGAGCAGAAGAATCAGGAGGTGTCTGCGATGGGAAACAGCTCACCGCACCGAGGAGCCCGTATCGCAGCGGCGGCAGCCGGAGTCGGTGCCCTGGCCGGATATGTGGTCTGGGAGAACAGGGCCCTGCAGCTCAGCAGCGTCACAGTCGGCAGCGGCAGACTGCCCGGGAGCTTCAACGGGTTCCGGATTGCCCTGGTGTCTGACCTGCACAGCACCAGCTTCGGCAGAGAGAATTCCAGGCTCCTTGCGATGGTCGAGGAGACCCGGCCCGACATGATTGCCCTGACGGGAGACATCGCAGACGGGCTGTCGGACAAGATCAGCATGGTGCTGCGGTTTGCAGACCGGGCTGTGCAGATCGCGCCGGTGATGTATGTGCCAGGCAACCACGAGGCCAGCCTGGTGCAGTATGAGGAACTGGAGCAGGGGCTGAAGATGCTGGGGGTTGCCGTCCTGGTGAACGGCGCCGTGTACATGGACAGAGGCGACGGACCGGTGACCATACTGGGGCTGAAGGACCCCAGGTTCGGCGGCTCCCGCAGGCAGGCAGACGAGCGCCGGTATGCCGCGGAGCACCTGCATCAGCTGAAAGAGGCGGCACAGGGGTTCACCATCCTCCTCTCCCACCGGCCGGAGCTCTTCGACCTCTATGTGGACGAGGGCATAGACCTGGTCCTGAGCGGACACGCCCACGGCGGGCAGTTCCGTCTTCCCCTGATCGGCGGTGTCTTCTGCACCCAGCAGGGGTTCTTCCCCAGGTACACAGACGGGGTGTACCGGGACGGGGGCACCCAGATGGTAGTCAGCCGCGGCCTGGGCAACACCAAGCACATTCCCCGGCTCAACAACCGTCCGGAGGTGGTCCTGGTGGAGCTCTCTTCCCGGGAAGAGGAAGAGGAACAGGAGCAGTGATCCCCTCTTCCGCGCCGCTGTGCATGCAGAAAGCCCCCGGGTGTTTCCCCGGGGGCTTTTTCAACTCCGAATCTGCGTCACGGCTGCTCCTCCAGACTGGAGGGAAGCCCCTGACTGCTGACCCGCATGCATCCAGAAAGAATCCCCCTGAGCCTTTCCGCCCGGGGGGATTTCTGTGTTCTTTCCGTTTTTAAGCCGCCGCAGACCGGCATGTCAGACCACTTCGATGAGTCCGTCCAGCATTCCCATCCAGCAGGTATAGGGGATGGTTCCTGCCTCCTCCGGCGTGAAGGAAATGATGTTGTCTCCCGGCTCCAGCTTCACATCGATTCCGAACGCCGGGATGACCAGCTCGCCGTTGCAGGTGTTGAGCTTCTTTGAATCCACATGCAGATTCCACTGCACGGGCATTCCTGCACGCACGGTGATCGTGGGGTAGTCCCCGTAATCCAGTTCCGATCTGACATGCTGGATCCCGTTTTCCTCCGCTGCGCCGGAAGCTTCCGCCCCGGAGACCTGACCGTAGTTTACGCCCAGCAGGGACAGACCGTTTGTCAGCGTCGAGATCCCCATCACCAGAATCAGGCAGCAGGACAGCATCCTCATGGGTTTCTGGATCTTAACGTTCCTGGCACTGCTCAGCGCCCCGCTGAGCAGTCCGAAGCCCGCCATCAGCGGCAGAGTCCCCAGGCAGAAGCAGAACATGGACAGGGCGCCCGTCCACCAGGTTCCGGTGGACAGTGCATACAGCTGCATCGCCTGCAGAGGACCGCAGGGCATCAGACCGTTGGCAAGACCCAGCAGGAAGGGACCTTTCGCCTTCAGGACCCCTGCCCTTCCCGACAGGGAGGCACAGGCCTTTGAGACGGGTCCGGAAGCATACAGCAGCCTGCCCAGCCATCGGAAAGCACCCAGCAGATACAGGGCCATCAGCAGCATGAACACCGCTGCAGCCATCTGTATGAGCGCCTTGGCCGTATTCGTCAGTGCCAGTACGGAACCGGCGGCTCCAATGATGCCGCCCAGCACCGTGTAGGACAGAAGCCGGCCTGCATTGTAGAGGAGAGAACTGCGGACGGGTCTCTCTGATCCCGCTGTCTGAGTCATGCACAGACCGCCGCACATGGTGATGCAGTGGAGCGAGGTGGCCAGACCTGTAAGGAAGACGGCACCCAGGCTCATCCCCTGTTCCGCAGCGGGAAATGCAGAGGCCAGGTTTCTCAGGGGCGTATGCTGGAACACCAGGACAATCAGGAGGGCCAGAGCGACGGGAAAAACGATGTTCGAAAGAGCTGCTGCGATCCTCTTCCCTTTTCCCCCTTCCCTGGCCAGGCTGTATCCTTCCTTCTGCAGCGCCCGGTCCATCTCCGCTTCCGTAATCAGGCTCCGGTCCTGGTTCAGGCTGACCAGGCAGTCCTCCAGGGAGACCTCGACGCTGTCGATCCCGGGAAGCTTTTCCAGGATGCCGCGTACGGTTTCTGTACATTTCGGGCAGGTCATGCCCTCTACTTTCAGAATTCGATGAACGGTGGACATGGTTCTCAGAACTGCTTCCAGTTTTCGAACTCGGGAGCGGCGGCCTTGAGTTCCGACTCTGGAATCGTGATCTCGCTGCCGTCTGTGGAGTAGTCGGATACCGGCTTGGGATTGCACCCGCCGCTTACAGCTCCTATGGTGGCCAGATCAAAGGTCTGCCCGCAGTTCTGGCACCTGAGCACGTCTCCCTCAAGCTCAAAGTAGGCATAGGGAGATCCTGCACAGGACTGGCAGGTATTGTAGGCGATCCTGATGTCGCCGCCTGAATCCTTCAGGGCGATCAGTTCCATGTCCTGGCTGCCTTCCTTCAGGCTGATGAAAGAAGGTGCGGCTGACAGCGAATCCACAGAAAAAGTGAACCCTGAGGACCCGGATGACTCAGCAGGGTCAGCTGAGTCAGATGAATCACACGAAGCAGTGCAGATCAGCAATGCTGCAGCACAGGCCAGTGCGGCCATTCTGCTTGAAAGTCTGCTCAAAAAAACGCCTCCCGTTTTTTCAGATTGAGCTGCCGCTGTACCCACAGAATTCCTCCATGAGTCAGACAGCAGTATTGCGTCTAAACAGCACACAGCAAATTGTAAATCTGCTGATGAATTCTGTCAACAAATTTTTCGCAGGCGAAGGCGCATCCGGATGCAGGACTGAATCAGCG
>CAYYHY010000236.1:0-4282 GCA_964471855.1 uncultured Oscillospiraceae bacterium
ACCCCGGTTTTTCAGCACTGTGACAGCGCCCCCGGTCTTGCGCCGCTTCAGCCTTTGTGGTAGCATACCCGGTTGAGAACTGGAAAAGGGGTGCTGCAGCTTGCGCCATCTGATCGATTTCGGGGATGTGACCCGGGAGGAGTGGGACGCGCTCTATGCCAGAGCCAGCGAGATCATTGACCATCCGGAGGCGTTTGCAGACGTCTGCAAAGGGAAGGTCATGGCCTCTCTTTTCTATGAGCCCTCCACCCGCACCAACTTCTCCTTTCAGACCGCCATGCTGCGGCTGGGGGGTCAGGTGTTCGGATTTGCAGACCCAAACTCCTCCTCCACCGCCAAGGGGGAGAGCCTGAAGGATACCATCAAGATGGTCTCCGGCTATGCGGACGTGGTGGTCATGCGCACCCCCTGGGAGGGGGCGGCCAGGGCGGCCTCTCTCTACTCCAATGTCCCTGTGGTGAATGCGGGGGACGGGGGACACATGCACCCCACCCAGACCACCACGGACCTCACTACCATTACCAGGCTGCGGGGCAGCGTAGACGGGCTGTCCATCGGGCTCTGCGGAGACCTGAAGAACGGCCGCACGGTCCACTCCCTGATCAAGGCCCTGGAGAAGTTCCGGGACATCCGCTTCTATCTCATCTCCCCCCGGGAGCTGGCCATCCCCGGCTACATGCGCTCCTTCATGAAAGAGAAGCACATGCGCTTCACCGAGGTCACCGGTCTGGAGGCGGTCATCCCCCAGCTGGACGTGCTCTACATGACCCGGATCCAGCGGGAGCGGTTTGTGGACCCCCTGGAGTACGAGCGCAGCCGCGGGGTCTATATTCTCACCCGGCGCAAGCTGGAGCGGGCCAAGGAGAACCTGCTGGTGATGCACCCCCTGCCCCGGGTGGACGAGATCGCCGTGGACGTGGACGACGACCCCAGGGCGGTGTACTTTCAGCAGGCCCGGTACGGCATGTTCTCCCGCATGGCCCTGCTCAGCGACCTGGCCAACCAGCCCCGGGAGGAGAACCTCCCGGCCGTGGAGATCGGCACCCGTCCGGTATGTACAAACCCCCGCTGCATTACACAGACCCAGCCCTACCTGCCGCCTCTGGTGAAGCGCCAGTCGGGGGTGGACTGCTGCGGATTCTGCGACGCCCCCCTGCGCTGAACGCCGGATGCCCTTCCGGCATCGGACCTGCACCTGCAGGGAAAGGAAACGGGCCGCCCGGCCACAGGGGAACCTGCAGCCGCACAGCCCGGAAGAGCCGGTTACAGTTTTGGGGGTTTTGGGACAGGAACCGTATCCGGCACCCTGATCCCGAGCTTTTCGAAAGGCTCAGAGACCTGCCTCGGCACCTCGTTGACAATGGCTTCTCTGCCATAGACGAGGCACTGCAGATTGTGGGCGCATGCCAGCACCCTTTCTGCCGTATATCCTGAGCCCTCCAGTGCAGCTGACAGCAGCCTTTTGAAGACGGCGGATATGAAAGTCAGCAGCAGATGACCCCGCAGCACCTGTTCCGTCTGGACCTGGAAGGGGATTTCCCTGGAGGGCTGCGCAGAGATCTCGAAGACTTCCTTCACCTGGCCGCATGTGCAGAAGAGGGAAAGCACAGTGTCAGGGCTGAGCTTCCTGGTGGAGGCCAGCAGAAAGACGCCTGCATCCCTGTCCGTATCTCCGTCCTCCGCTGCCTCCTGCATGCGGCGCATGTCTTTATCCAGGAAAAGGTATCCATAAGCATGCAGGTCTTCGTTCCCTCCAGGCCTGCATTCCGTCTCGACAGCAGACCAGCGCTTCTGAGCATAAACAAAGGAACTGGAACTGTCCCGGAGCGCCGGACCGTGTTTCCTGACAGCCTCTCTGAATATCCTGTGCCCGGGTACGATCTCCGCAATAAACGGAATCCCTGCTTCATGGAGGGCATCTGCCTGAGCAGGGTTATAATACCCGGCGTCCAGCAGGACCATGGATGTGTGAACGCCGATCTCTTCCAGCTCGGTCACTGCCTCCACAGCGGCGAAAGCATCCGCGCCTCTTCCCGGGACAAGCCGGAAAAACAGAGGCAGACCTGTGCTCTGCTCAACCGCACAGATCAGACGGATGTCTTCACGGATCTCCCCGCCGGGGCTGAGGACTGCTGTGCACGGAAGCCTTGATATGGCGGGTATTCCTGCGGTGCATGTCAGCATGCAGCCGTCCGTGCCGCGTCCGCTGAGAAGCGCATGGCATGCTGCAAAGAAGGCTCTTTGGACCTCCTCTTCTCCTGCAGCCTCAAGCACTTCCCTTATCCCCTGAGGGTCCAGCTGTGCTCCAGGGAAGAGCAGCCTGGCACAGGACATCTCCCACCAGGAAGCAGCGAAGCGGTAAGGTGCCGCAGATGCAGTGCAGTACAGGACGAGCGAATACAGGGTGTCCATGTTCCTGCAGGGGATGGAATCGATGACGCCCTTCAGACCGGTCGTCTTCAGGAATTCCGTAATCAGGAAGACATCCCCAAACGGCAGCCCCAAAGTTCTTCTCCGGGGCGCATCGTTCTTCCTGACAGGAGCAGAGGGCTGGTCCTCCGGATCCACGCTCCTGATCTGGTCAGTTTCCAGGTCATAAGAGTAGAGCCCGTACTCCCTGTTTCGGAAGATGCCCTTCTCTCTGTCGATGACCCGGCCCAGATAGCGGTTCACCGTCTTCCGGACTTTTCCGTTTTCCCGGACAGATTCGCTGACTTTTGCGTACTCGATGCCGCTGCTGTAATAGTAGTTGATGTACATTCGATCCCCCCTCCGGGACAGCTGCAGCCCCGGCAACCTTAGCACGCCCCGGGGGCCGGTGCAAGCGGAGGCGCAGAAATGGCCCGGGCTTTGTCAGATCTTACAAAGGACCTGGGCTCAGAGCGGCTGGATCTGTTCATTTCGCCGGCTGCTGACGCGCAGCCAGGATATCAGTTTATTGTTTAAGGAGTGTTCTCATGCCCTTCTCTCTCATCCCCAGAGGCGTATACCCCTCTGTTACCGACATCCGCCCGGAAGCGCTGGCAGCAAAGGGGATCCGGCTGGTGCTGGCGGATCTGGACAACACCCTCTCCCCCTACAGGGTGGAGGAGCCGTCGGATGAGATCCGGGCCTGGAAGGCTGACCTGGAGGCTCACGGGATCACCCTCTTCCTCCTCTCCAACAGCCGGAAGCCGGGACGGGCCATGCGCTATGCGGAGAGGCTGGGGATCCCGTACCAGGGGCACTCCGGCAAGCCGAAGAAGCACGGGTACCTCACCGCCCTGGAGCGGATGGGCTGCAGGCCGGAGGAAGCGGTCATGGTGGGGGACCAGATCTTTACAGACACGCTGGGCGCCAACTGCGCCGGGGTCACCCCCCTGCTGGTGGAACCCATCCGCCTGGCGGGAAACCCGGGGCGGTACATCCGCTATGCGGCGGAGACGCCCTTCCGGGAACTGGGCAGAAGGAGGCCGTTTCTGTGAGTGCAAAGTTCGGACCGGCTGGAAACAGCGACAGCTTCTCGGAGAAGCACAGGTCCTCCCTGGATGCCCCCGCCTGGCTGGCGGAGCTGGGGCTGGACTGCTATGAATACCAGTGCGGCAAGGGAGTGCGGGTGCGGGAGGACACCGCACGGAAGATGGGAGCCAGTGCCCTGGCCTGCGGCATCACCCTCTCCCTTCACGCCCCCTACTTCATCAACCTGGCCAATCCGAATCCGGAGCAGCTGGAGAAGACCACAAGCTACATTGTCTCTGCCTGTCAGGCGGCGGACTGGATGGGTGCGGAGCGGGTGGTCATCCACTCCGGCGCCCTCATGAAGCGGACCCGGAGGGAGGCCCTGGAGACGGCGAAGGAATCCCTGCGCCACGTGATCGCCTGCGTGGACATGGCGGGACTGGGTCATGTCACCCTCTGTCCGGAGACCATGGGAAAGATCAACCAGCTGGGGGATCTGGACGAGGTGCTGGAGCTGTGCACCCTGGACGGGCGCCTGCTGCCCTGCATCGACTGGGGCCACCTGTACGCCCGCTCCCTGGGGAGAGACGAGGGGCTGGAGGCCTGCGTCCGCATGCTGGACCGGGTGGAGGAAGTGCTGGGGACAGAGCGGGCCTCCCGCTTCCACAGCCACTTCTCCCACATTGAGTTTACCCCGGGGGGCGGGGAGAAGCTCCACCGCACCTTTGAGGACGACGGCGGATACGGTCCCGACTGGACCCCGCTGGCCTCCGAGATCGCCCGCCGGGGCTGGAGTCCTGTCTTTATCTGCGAGAGCGCCGGGACCCAGGCGGAGGACGCCCTG
>CAYYHY010000237.1:0-4260 GCA_964471855.1 uncultured Oscillospiraceae bacterium
CAGATATCAGAGGGTGACCTTCCGTTCCCCTCCCCTGCATCTGCCGGGATCCTGCCGGGCAGACGGTCTGCCGCTCCCCGGACTTCATGCGGTACCGGTCAGGCGCATGTTTCCTGAAACCCAGTTGCAATCTCCGGGGCAAGTAGTACAATGAAAGCAGAAGGTCAGGAAGGAGATGTCCAGTTTTGTGAAGACGCTGACAATCCTTGAGGTTTCCCAGAAGCAGAACTACATTTTCTCCAGCAATGTACTGCGGGAAAACGCAGAGCGGTCCGCTGACATTGCTTATGTGACAAGCCCGGAGTTCTTTGAGGAACTCTGCGGGGATCTGTACCGGACGGAAGAGAATCTGGTCAACTTCGGCGGAGGTCATACCGTCCTTCAGTTTGACGGTCATGAGCAGGCGTCAGCCTTTGCCAGGAAGGTGACCGAGGAAGTTCTCCGCAGGTATGACGGACTGGAGATCTTCGTCAAGCAGATGGAGTATGACCCGGCCAGGACCCCCGGGGACAATCTGAAGGAACTGACGAAGCAGCTGGAGCAGAAGAAAGCCCTGCGCAGCCCTTCCTTCCGGCGTCTCAGTTTCGGTGTGGAGGCACTCCGGGAAGAGGACCATGCACCCCGGCCGGTCCAGGAAGCCGTGCGCCCGTACCGGGAGGAGCCGTTCTCCCGTCTGGAACCCCCGGGCTGGCAGTTCCCAGCCCAGTTTGAAAAGCTTGCAGGAGACGACAGCTTCATCGCCGTAGTGCACATCGACGGCAACGCCATGGGAACCCGGGTGAACCGGGTCTATGAGGATGCCGGCAGCAGCTGGGACGGATGCTGTGAAAAGCTCCGTGCATTCAGCCGCAGCATCCAGGAGAGCTTTGAGGGCGCGTTCCGGAACATGGCCCTGCGGGTGGCAGAGGAGTTTCCGGACCGGGACGGCATTCTGCCCCTGCGCCCCGTCATCCTGGCCGGTGATGATGTATGCTTCGTCTCTGCCGGTTCCATCGGTCTGGAGTGTTCCCGCATCTTTCTGGAGGAACTGTCCAGGATGAAGCCCCTGGACGGGCAGGCACCTTATTCAGCATGTGCGGGTGTCGCCATTGTCCACACGAAGTTCCCCTTCCACGAGGCCTGCGATCTGGCGGAGGAACTTTGCTCCAGCGCCAAGAGATTCGGTGCGTCTCTGGATCCCTCCGGCCGCATCTCCGCCATGGACTGGCACATCGAATACGGCCAGATGAAGGACAGCCTCCAGGAGATCCGGGAGGACTATGAGACGGAGGACGGGAACCGTCTGGAACTGCGTCCTGTGACTGTCATCGTTCCGGAGGGATGCCGGTCGTCAGAACTGCGGGACTATGGGTTTGTAAAGCATCTGACAAGTGCCCTGCAGGCAAACAAAGACGGTGTCGCCCGCAGCAAGGTCAAGGAGCTGCGTACAGCCCTGAAGCAGGGGGAGAAGGAGACGGATTTCTACCTGCACAGCCGGGAGATCCAGAGTCTGCTCTACGACGGACTCGCTGCGGAATTCCGCGGGGAGAGGATGCAGAACATGCTGCAGCTCCTGGTCCCGGATGCAGGCGGAACAAGGAAGCCCATCGTAAAGGACGCATTCCGGGAGATTGATCCCCCGGACAGGGACGGCAGGGTCAAAAAGCGCTGTCTATTCTTTGACGCCATTGAGATCATGGACCATTTCACAGCCTTCGGGGAGGTGGCACAGTGAACGGACGCGTACAGCTCCGCGTGGAGATGGAGCTGCTGTCGGATGCGGTATTCGGCTCCGGCTTCAGTTCCCCCGGCGGGGAGGACATCGGCGTTGTCACGGACAGCCGGGGCTGGCCGTATCTCCCCGGTACGGCGCTGAAGGGACTGCTCCGGGAGAGCATGGATAACTGGCTGGCCTGGACGGGTCAGGATGCATCCACTGCAGACACGCTCCTCGGCGTTGAGGGCTGGACCGGCGACGACTCCCGGAGGATCTCGGCGACCGGTCTCTTCCTGGAATCCCCGGAAGGGGAGCCGGATGACTGCTTCACCATGCGGACCTTTACTCAGGTGGAGAACGGAATGGTTAAGGAGGGAACCCTCCGTTCGGCTCTGTGCATCCGCCGGGGGCTGGTCTTTGCCGGGACCCTGGAGTGCGGGGAGGAGGATGTGCCTCTCCTGTCCAGCTGCCTCGCCGGGATCAAATGGGCCGGGGCCATGCGCAGCCGGGGATTCGGTCACGTAAGGTTCCAGGTCTCGAGGACAGAGGCTGAAAACCTCCCGGTATCATCCATTCCGTCGGCGTCCTGCATCCGCTTCTGCCTCCGCACCGAGACGCCTCTTATCATTACGGACCTGAGCCAGAGCAGGGGAAACAGCTGGGAGACCCGTGGCTTCATTCCCGCCTCCGCCCTGCGGGGCATGGCGGTCAGCGAACTGGCCCGGCGGGAACCGGAGTGGTTTGCGGAGAACCGGATCCGCCTCCTCTCGGAGAAAACCCGTTTCCTGGACGCATACCCCTGCAGCAGCGGCACTGAGGGGATTCCTTCCCTCATGGGCTTCTATGAGGACAGAAACGAGGCGCACTTTAAGAGCATCCTGAAGACCGGGACCGTACAGGAAGGCGACAAGCGGGCAAAGCTGGGGGCCTTCTGCAGCCTGGAGGGGGATACGCTCCTCTCCTGGAGCGCCCGGACCGGCGGCGTCACCCGCATTCTGCGGAACACGACATCAGGGGAAGAGGATACCCGCCCCTTCCAGACCCGCTGCCTGGAGCCCGGTCAGACCTTTACAGGCTTTATCCTCCTGGATGACCCGGACCTGGCGGAGAAACTGAGCACGGTGTTTACAGACAGCATCTGGCTTGGTGCAGACCGGTTTGAGGGCTTCGGGAAGTGCACCGTGACAGCCTTCGAGGCCGCTGATGCCCCCTTCTGGATCTCCAGATACGGGTACCGGGATGCCTCCGAGATTAATGAAAACCTGTACCTGGCTGTCCTTTCCCCCACGACCGCGCTGGGACCGGAGGGGGAACCCTGCGGGCTCGGCTTCCGTCCGGGACCTGGCCTGCCGGAATCTGAACTGCTGGCGGAGCTCCTGGGCGTTGACAGTGTTCAGCTGGTCTCCTGCAGCACATCAGTGGCGGAGTACGGCGGCTTCAACCGCACCTGGGGATGCCGGGAACCGGCAGTGACCATGTACGACCGGGGCAGCATGTTCCGGCTGAAATGCAGCCAGGCGCCGCAGCTGGAGCGGATCCGCCGGGCGGAGCGCACAGGGCTGGGCATCCGCACGGCAGAGGGTTTCGGTCAGATTCTCTTCCTGCGTCCGGAAGTCTTCGAGTCTCTGAACCGGAAGGAAAGAGCCGCCGGTCATCAGTCTTCCGGGACTTCCAGCACCGCCCTGGTCCGCCAGAAAAAGTACGCGTGGCTTCTTAAGAATGCAGACCGGGTCCGCGCAGGGGGACTGTCCAAAAGCCAGCTGGGGACTGTTCAGTCCTTCTGCGAGACAGCCATGGACAGCGGGAGCACGGAGGCCCTGTATGCCTTCCTGGAGAAGAACACCACGGAGCGGGGCAGCCGCCACGGGGCACGGTTCCGCAGGATCTCCGAACTGGTTCACCATGTGCTGGAGCAGAGCACCGGAGAAACGGTCACGGAGGAGGACAGCAGGGACGATGCAGAAGCAAGGACCGTCCGGCAGAACTGCCCGGACTCGCTCCAGGACCGGCTGCAGCTGCTGATTCAGCTGTTCAATCTGAGCCGAAGGGAGGGGAACTGAGATGGGAGCGGTCTTTACAGATGCGGCCGTCTACCGCATCACAGCGAAGTGTGAAACGCCCTTCCGCACGGGCGGCACAGGCGGAGAGACAGAGACGGTCCTCCGGGACCGCTCCGGCCGCGCGTTTGTACAGGGAACCTCCATTGCCGGCGCCCTGCGGGACTGGCTGGAAAACAGCCGGCCGGAAGAAACGGTGAAGGCCCTCATGGGGGACCTGAAGACAGCCGGCCGTCTGGTGATATCTGACGGCGTCTTTTCCGATGACGCAGTCCAGGAGGTCCGCCCCCGGGTCAAAATTGATCCAAGGACAGGTACAGCAGCGAACAAGGAGAAGTTTGACATCGCCCATATCGGTGCCGGTGCCGTGATGGAGTTCACCCTCACCTGGATGGGCCGGAAGGACCAGAAAGACGAGCTGGAGGCCGTGGAGGGATTCCTGGCTGCCCTGAACAGCGGGGATGTCCGGCTGGGAGCCCAGAAATCCAATGGATTCGGCCGGCTGTC
>CAYYHY010000238.1:0-4223 GCA_964471855.1 uncultured Oscillospiraceae bacterium
AAGTGCAGAGAGTAAACTGACTGCCCGGGGGCAGGAAGAGTCCTGTTCCCGGTATTTCCAGCAGGAGGGATACTGCATGTGGGCAGTCTTTGCACTTCTTTCGGCGGTCTTCGCTGCACTGACATCCATACTGGGGAAGGTCGGCGTCGAGGGGGTTGACTCCACGCTGGCCACGGCGGTCAGGACCGTTGTAGTACTGGCCATGGCCTGGGGCATGGTGTTTGTCACCCATACCTGGAACGGGCTGGGGGAGATCAGCACCCGGAGCTGGATTTTCCTGATCCTCTCCGGTCTTGCAACGGGTGCCTCCTGGCTCTGCTTCTACCACGCACTGCAGACAGGACAGGCATCCCGGGTGGTGCCCATTGACAAGCTCAGCGTTGTGTTCACTGCCGTGCTCGCCGCACTGTTTCTCCACGAGCAGATGACGGTGAAGACTGCAGCCGGCTGCATCCTGATTACTGCAGGGGCGCTGCTGATGGTGATGTGAACACGCAGAGAGGGGAGGCGCAGGACCGGTGATCTGCAGACTGTGTCCGAGGGAGTGCGGGGCCCTGCGCACGGAGACAGAAGGGGAGGGCTTCTGCGGAATGCCTGAAACCCCCGTCCTGGCCCGGGCAGCCCTTCACATGTGGGAGGAACCTCCCATTTCCGGCACCCGGGGTTCGGGGACGGTCTTCTTCAGCGGCTGTTCCCTGGGCTGCGTCTTCTGCCAGAACGGAAAGATCAGCCACGGACGGTTCGGGAAGGCGGTGACGCCGGCCCGGCTGGAGGAGATATGCCGGGAACTGGAGGCCCGGGGGGCCCACAATCTGAACTTTGTCAGCGGGACCCACTACGCCCATGCGGTGCGGGCGCTGCTGGAGCGGTACCGGCCGGGGGTGCCGGTGGTATGGAACACCGGGGGATACGAGAAGGTGGAGACCCTCCGCAGCCTGGAGGGGATGGTCGACATATACCTGCCGGACCTGAAGTATCTGGACCGGCGGACGGCGGCCAGGTACTCCGGGGCGGAGGACTACCCGGAGACCGCCTGCGCGGCCATCCGGGAGATGGTGCGGCAGACAGGACCCTGCGTCTTTGACAGCCGGGGGCTGCTCCTCCGGGGCACCGTCATACGCCATCTGGTGCTGCCGGGCCAGGCTGCAGCGGCAAAGGCGGTGATGGACTGGGTGGCGGAGACCTTTCCCAGAGGCACGGTTCTCTTCTCCCTCATGAGCCAGTACACCCCCTGGGGGGATCTCTCCCGGACGCCGGAGCTGAACCGCCGCCTGCGGCGGGGGGAGATGCAGTCGGTCCAGGCCTACATGGAGAACCTGGGGCTGGAGGGCTTCACCCAGGAGCGGACCTCCGCCCGGGAGGAGTACACGCCGCCCTTCGACCTGACAGGAATCTGAGGTCCCGGGTCCGAATAACAGAAAATGAGGTTCCGGCCGGACACCGGGACCTCATTTCGGCTATATCTGGATTTCGGTAGCATCGGTAACCCGGGTCTGGGAGTACAGGATGACCCGGTCCCCCTCCTCCAGGACCATGCTGCCGTTGGGGATCAGGACCCGGTTCTGCCGCTTGACCATGATGATGATGGTCTTGCGGGAGATGTCCAGATCCCGGATGGCGGTGCCCACCCAGTCGTGGTGGCTGCGGAGCACAACCTCCTTGAGTTCGATGTGCTGGTCGTCGTCCACGGACTCGGCGGCCAGGACAAGGGTGTCCCCGGGGAGCAGGGTGACGTCCCCTCTGGGCACCACGGTCTTCTTTCCCCGCTGGATGACTGCTATGATCACGCCCCGGGGGAGGCCGACATCCGAGATGCTCATGCCGCACCAGGGGTCGGAGTCCACCAGGCGGATCTTGATGAACTGGATGTCCTCCTCGTTGGCGTAGTCGCTGATGCGCTTGATGCGGGAGTACTGGTCCACGAACCCGGCGGAGATGATGCCGGTGGGGATGGCCACCATGCCCACGCCGAGGAAGGTAATGACAATGCTGAAGGCCTTGCCCAGCGGGGTGATGGGGTATATGTCCCCGTAGCCCACCGTGAGCAGAGTGGAGACAGCCCACCAGATGCCGGAGAATGCGTTTGTAAACACGTCCGGCTGGGCCTCGTGCTCCAGGCTGTACATGCACAGGCTGGAGGCCAGCAGCAGGACCACAATGATGAAGACAGAGGAGAAGAGCTGCTGCTTCTTGCTGGATATGACCTCGGCGATCACGTTCAGGGAGTCGTAGTAGGCATTGATGCGGAAGAGGCGCAGAATGCGCACCACCCGGAACATGCGGAAGGCCGCCGCCCCTGCGGGGAAGAAGACGGGGAGGAAATAGGGCAGGAAGGAGAGCACATCCACGACGCCGGTGAAGGAGGTGAGGTACTTGAGGATGGCCTTCGGCTCCGGCAGCTTGGGGTAGAGGTACTTTGCGGTGAGGATGCGCAGGGCGCAGTCCGCTGCAAAGAAGATGACCGTGGCGCTCTCGATGGTCAGCAGCAGGGAACCGCAGGCTGTGCGGACGCTCTCAAAGGTGTACAGTATGCTGACCGCCAGGTTGACCACGATGGACAGGGTGTTGACCATGTCGTACAGACGTCCGGCGTGGTCAGAGTCGGCGGAGACCTCGATGATTTCGAACACCCGCTTCCGCCAGGGTGTGCGCGTCTCTCTGCTGTCCAAGGTGAACGTCTCCTCCCTGCTGAAGTGTCAGACCCGGACCGGGTCCTTCCGGTTCCTCAGGTGCCTTCTGCCGGGGCGCAGGATTCCCGGAGCTGCACCAGCCGGGCGATGAGCTCAGCGGCCCCCTCGATGCCGGCGGCGCTGGAACTGACGGTGAGGTCGAAGCGGCGCATGTCGCCCCAGGTCAGACCGGTGAAATAGCTGTAGTAGTTGGCCCTGCCTCTGTCCTGCTGGCGGATGTACTTCTCCAGGTCCTCCCGGGGCAGGCCGTACTCCTCCGCGCAGCGGGTGACCCGGTCCGCCAGGGGAGCGTGGATGAACACCTTCAGGAGCCGGGGGTTCTCCTCCAGAACATAGTCGCTGCAGCGGCCGACGATGACGCAGGGACCGGCCTCCGCCATCTCCCGGATCACCTCCGCCTGGGCGAAGAAGGCCTGGTGGCTGACGGGGACCTGCTGGGGCTGGGTGAACACGGTCCCGCCGGCGGCGGGCTCCAGTCCGGAATTCATGGCGGACAGGTGGAAGCGGCTCCGGGCGCGCTCTTCCGCCCGGGCGATGAACTCGGGGGAGAGGCCGCTCTTCTCCGCGGTGCGCTGGATGATGGTCCGGTCGTAGCAGGGGATGCCCAGGCGGGCGGCCAGCTGATGGCCGATGAGGCGTCCGCCGCTGCCGAACTCCCGGCTGATGGAGACAATCTGCGTGCACATGGGGCGTTCCTCCTTTCCCTGTCTCATTATACAGCCGCGGGGGCACCGGAACAACAGGAATTTCTGCCTCTCCGGGGGCTGCCTTCCCCGGGAGAGCCTCCCGCTGAATTTCCGGCAAGAACCCTGTTGGAGCCGGGCGGGGCATGTGGTATAATGGAGGAAACGGCAGAGAAACTGCGCCGGATTTCCGCGGGGATTCAAAATCCTGCAGAGTTCACGGCGTGTTCACCAAAACCCGGCCGCGGGGCGGTATACTGGATGCGTAAACCGATAAAAGTGACAGCGGGGTGTGATCCATGGCAACAAAGATTCTGATTGTAGAGGATGACGGCAACATCGCCGAACTCCTTCATCTGTACCTGGACAAGGAGGGCTACGAGACCCAGGTGGCCAGAGCCGGGGACAAGGGCGTGGAGCTGTTCCGCAGCATGCACCCGGACCTGGTGCTGCTGGACATCATGCTTCCCGGTCTGGACGGCTGGGAGGTGCTGAAGCGGATCCGGGAGATGGACAAGACGCCGGTGATCATGCTCACAGCCCGCGGCGAGACGGAGGACCGGGTGGCCGGTCTGGAGAAGGGTGCGGACGACTACATTGTCAAGCCCTTTGAGATGCGGGAGGTGCTGGCCCGGGTCCATGCGGTGCTGCGCCGGACGGGTCCGGAGGAGGAGGTCAAGGAGCGGCGGCTGAGCTTTGACAAGCTGGTCATCGACCTGGACTCCTACGAGCTGCTGGTGGACGGCCAGCGGGTGGACGCGCCCCCCAAGGAGCTGGAGCTTCTCTACTTCCTGGCCTCCTCCCCCAACCGGGTGTTCACCCGCAACCAGCTGCTGGACGAGGTGTGGGG
>CAYYHY010000239.1:0-4193 GCA_964471855.1 uncultured Oscillospiraceae bacterium
ACGGGCACCAGCGGAAGAAGGTTATGTCCGTATTCCCGTACTGACGGAGGGCGTGGACCAGACCTGCGGCTCCGGCCGGATTGACAGCGGGAGTGTCTGTAACGACGAACACCCGGTCGTAGCGGTCCAGATTATACAGGAAGGTCTTTCTGCCTGCCTCATAGAGGCTGTCCAGAGGTGTTCTCTGAAACAGGGGGTAGCCCTCTGCCAGGCTGATGTCGATGGGACTGCGGGTAGTGGCGTGGTACCGCACAGTCAGGTCCGGGTTTCTCTGCTCCAGGGCTGCACCCAGACACATGCCCGGATACATGCACTCCTCCGTTCCCAGCACCAGGATCCGCTTTTCCTTTCCTGTCAGGGAGATGCGGGTCAGCATCTGCTCCAGGAAGGACCGGCAGCGGGATGCCGCATCCTCCTTTCTGCAGACGGTTCTGGGGTTCCAAAGTCCCTGGATGTCACAGACATCGGCGCCGGGACCCTCTTTGACAGTATCCGTCTCCAGGGGCAGAAAGTCAATACCGGAGATATCCTGCACCCTGTACTCCGCAGGGATACGCTGCAGGCAGAGGCAGGGAATCCCCTGCTCCCCGAGCTGGGTCATGCGGGCGTCCTGCATGCTGTTGAGAATGGAGGCGATGGCAAACCCGCCCCGGTACTCCGGGAAGGCGCGCTGGAGGGCAGAGACCAGCTTCATGATGGTGTTTCCGGTGGTGACCTCGTCCTCGGCGAAGACCACACGGTCCGTCTCCTGCAGGGCCTCCCCCAGACCCCGGACAGCCAGGCGCTGCTCCGTGGCGTGGCTGTGGGACTCTGTAAAGAAGAGATAGTCTGTATCCGGGACGTTCTCCCGTGTCGTTGTCATGCAGAAGCGGACATTGCCCGCCTTCATGGCTGCTGTCAGCCCGATGGCGGTGGCCGTCTCTGCAAAGCCGATCACCAGCAGGCGCTCTGCACCGAACTGTTCCTCCAGCTTCCGGGCCAGTTCCCCGAAGAGGGACTGGGAGACGGAGGGGGACACCGGCACATGCTTGCCCTGCAGGGGATTGACATACAGGTAGCTCCGCTTTGTATTGTTCTCCCGCCTGGCCACCCGCACGAGGGAGTCCAGGGGATGCTGCTTTTCCATTCTCTCAGACAACTCCATACAGTTCCGCCATCAGCATTGTCCTTACGGCCCAGTTGTAGTGGGTCTTGGGCTCGTTCATCCGCTCGCCGGCAAAGCTCCTGCCCACCAGCAGACCGCTCTCGTCCCAGTTGAGGATGGACTTTGCATCCTCGTAGTCCTTGCTGGCCACCTTCAGCATGTCGTTGACCACGCTGATCTGCTTGGGATGGATCACGGTCTTGCCGATGAATCCGGCCAGCCGGTCCAGCTTCAGCTCCCGCTGAAGACCTTTCTTCCACTCGTCGTTGTCGCTGGCAAAGAACTCCCACACCGCGCCGGATACCACATAGTCCCGGCAGAAGAAGGAGAGGATGTCCCCCAGCAGCATGGCGATGGGGAGGATGTCGTAGATGGTCTCGTCGTAGTGGCGGCGGGCCGCATAGTGGTTGCAGAAGTCGTTGCCTCCCACCCGCACGTTGAGGACCAGGTCCCGGACGGAGTCGATGCGGTCCCGGATGCCGCTCAGCACCTCGTGGCGGGTGCGGGGATCCAGGATGTCCTCGCTCTCCAGGATGGGCATCATGTACAGGGTGTGCTTCGCTTTTCCGTTCAGCCTCTCCATGCCGGCGTTGTACTGCTCCGCATTGGACAGGGTGTATTTGGGAAATACAAATCCGGTGAGCACGTCCTGGCAGTCCGCCAGGGAGTCGAAGACCCGTTCCAGCTGTTCCGGCGAACGGACCCGGACAAACAGCTTGGGAAGATAGCTGCAGGTGCCTTTCTCCGCTGCGTCCCGGATGGCGGTGACGCTCTCCACCAGCTGCGCCTCAGCCTGGGGCACCATGTCCGGGGCGATGGTGTCCTCCAGACAGATGGACAGGGAGTAGGGGGTGTCCAGCTTCCCCTCCGTTACGCTCCGGGCAATCTTCCGGTTGAGGGCGGGGGTGTAGAGCAGGGGCCCTACGCTGTATTTCAGTTCACTGTCTGCAATCACTTGCTGTTTCCTGCTTTCGTACATATTCTTTAAGCCGGTCACAGAGACCGTCGGACCAGATGCCGCCGCCGCAGGGGCACACGGCACCCTTCCCGGCAGCGCCGGCCCTGCTGTCCCTCTCCTGCTGCACCCGCTCCGCCAGGGAATCGGGACAGAATGCGGTATCAGCTGCGGCGAGCATGGACAGGTCGAAACCGCTGTCCCCCGCCGCCATGGTCCGGGGCAGACCGCAGCGCGCCGCAAAGCGCCGCAGTGCAGTGCCCTTCTCCAGGCAGGAGTGGAAACAGTACACCTTGCGGGCGTCCCGCCGGACAGTCAGCTGCTGCATATCCGTACAGCTCCTGAGGAAGCTCTCTGTCTCCTCCGGGTCCGGCGCCTTGATGTAAAACAGAAACGGGGCGCAGTTTACTATGGCATCCGTTCCGGCTGCGGCTTCTGCCGCCCGGAGCGCCTCCTGGAAGGCTTTCATGGAAGGGGTGCAGAGGGACTGGGACTCCTCCCGCCAGTCCGGGTTCTCCTTCCCGTCCTCCAGCAGCACTGCTCCGTTGAGGATGAGGGCTCTGCGCCAGCCCAGGGCCGCGGCGGCCTCCGCCAGGCGGCTGTACTGGGTCTCCGTGCGGGTGGTCAGGGGAATGACCTCCAGGTCCCGCTGCTCCCGGAGGAATGTCCAGGTGCCCTCTGTCATGAAACTCTGGTGATGTCCCCGGAACTCCTCCACCCAGCGGAACGGACCGGGGGGCGTATTCCGGTGGGACCAGATCAGGGTGCGGTCCAGGTCGGCAAAGAGAACCATCAGAAGACCACCGGAACCTCTGCGTGGGTGACGTACCGCTCCGTGGTGTCCATGGTCCAGTCCTTCTCCACCCCCAGCAGGCGGGAGACCGCCAGGTCGGGGATGTTCACCTTCGCTGCCGCGCAGGCCATCTGGATGCCCCCGGACATGCGGGTGTTGATCTCCAGGAACCAGGGTCTGCCGTCCAGATACTTGAACTGGATGTTGCAGGGCTGCTCCAGCCGGACAAGGTCGAAGATCTCCCGGGTCTTCTCCAGTATCTCCGGGTCAAAGGTGAGCTGCTCGATGCGCCCGGAACCCTTGATGCGGGGAATCATGACAGGACCCTTCGCCGTCTGCAGGCAGTCCACGGAGATCTCCTTCCCGGACAGGAAGGGCATCACCATCAGCGGCGCAAAGACCTCCCGCTCCGAGAGGGCCTCCAGGACAGCGTCCAGGGTCATGCGGGTGTTCTGCTTCTTGAAGAGAGCCCCGTAGCCTTTGCGGGTGTTGTCAATCAGGCGGAAGCTCTTCCCGCCCTCGTCCCTGACAAACTTGATGCAAACCTCCCGGTACCGCTTCTTCAGGTCACTGTACGCCTCCTGGAACTCCGGCACCGTCCTGACGACCCTGCACTCCGGCACTGTGGAGATCCCGTTCTCCCGCAGGAACTCATAGGCCGCGTCCTTGCGGCTGAGAATGCTGACCATCTCGTAGCGGTCGCACATCACCCTGATGCCCCGGGCCTCAAAGTCCGCCTTCCGCCTGCTGACGGGGACCATGCCCCGCCGGGGGAGGAACACGTCGATATGGTGCTCCAGGCAGAACTGGAGGCAGTACTCCGCATACTCCTCATCCGGGAGCACAGGCTCCTGGTACCACTCGTCGCACACCGCCTTGAGGGGTGTCAGTTCTCTCTCGTTGGATACAATGATCTGGAAGTCCGGGTTCTCCTGCCGGATCATGAGGATCACATTGTAGGCGGTGCTGAACCAGTGGTTGAACCACAAACGTGTCATGTTGTCGCCTCCCTGTGCGGGTCTAGCCGGTGAAACCCCGGATAAAGGGGAGAATGACCTCATAGGGGACAGCAAGATTCAGATTCTGCCCCTCGTCAAACCCTGCCGAGCTGATGCCGATGACCTCGCCGTACAGGTTGAGCACCGCTCCTCCGGAGCTGCCGTGGGAGATGGGGGCGGTGAACTGGATCATGCTGCAGGCCTCGCGGCTGCGGAAGCCGGAGATGATGCCGTCGGATACGGTGTTGAACAGCCCCAGGGGACTTCCAATGGCAACCACTTTCTGCCCCCGCACCAGAGGTC
>CAYYHY010000240.1:0-2702 GCA_964471855.1 uncultured Oscillospiraceae bacterium
CCGATGAACATCTCCTCGGGCACGGCGCCGCTGCCGGTGCCGTAGAGCACCTCAAAGGTGTAGGGCAGGGTGCAGCGCAGGAGCGCCTTCATCCGCTCGCCCTCGTTGAGGGAGGCCAGGTACAGAAGCAGGACCCGGTCGATGAGCAGGAAGGGGCTGCGGCCGCTGGTGTTGGTCTTGAAGGTGGCGGCCACCTGGTGGCGGGCCACGGCGGTCAGGGACCCGTCCATGAGGACGATGGTGGACCTGCTGGGCTGGATCCCTGTCATGGTGTTGATGAGGGTGGTCTCCCCCTTGCAGCCGAAGAGGCACACCACGTTCATGGGCTCCGACAGGTCGGTGCCGAAGCGGTAGATGGGGTGGGGGTAGTCCTTCAGGGAGGTGGGGGTCCGGTCCGCCACCACGTCGTAGACCTCGTAGGAGGGGCGGCTCCCGGTGGGCCGGGTCTCGGAGCGGAGGGTGACCTTCCGCACGGCAAAGCCCAGTCCCAGCAGCAGCTGCTGGATCTTCATCTGGGTGGCGCCGGGGGTCCCCAGCCGGACAATCCAGCTGCTCAGCCAGTTCAGGCCCCTGTGTCTGTCATTGTTGCTGGTCCAGTGGTGGTACTTCTCCTCCATCTCGTCCAGGGCCTTGGCGCCCCACTGGGCGGGGGAGCTGGAGGCGTGGGCGTGGCACACCTGGTAGTAGCCGTCCTCGCACTCCTGGAACTGGGCCAGGTAGTTGGCGGTGGTCTCCAGGGCCTCGTCGCTGGAGGGAAGGGAGCGGATGCCCCCCTGGAGCATGTTGATATAGGAGTCCGCCGTGTTGAAGTTCTGGTTCTCCAGGCTCCGGCGGATGGAGTCCAGCATGGGGGCGCCGGCAAACTCCGGATTCGCCTCCATGGCCTCGAAGTTCTTCCAGTACTGGGCGGCCCGGCTCTCGATGCTCCGGTCCAGGGTCTCCCCCAGCCGCTTCAGGAATCCCCGGAGGGAAGCGAAGTTGCTGCTGCGGAGATAGACGGGATAGACCAGCTCCAGCAGGGAGTTGATGGTCTCCAGGGTGGCCTCGTCGAACTTGCCGTAGGCCCTGCGCAGGCGCAGGTCCCCCTCCAGGCTCTTCCGGTCCTCCTCCGCGCACTTGCGGGCGATGGACAGGCCGGTGGACATGTCGGGCACCTTCTGCCCGCTGCGGCGGAGAATGAGCTCCATGGTGCCGTAGTTGCGGAACCAGCGGTCGTTCTCGTAGTTCTCGATCTCCCGCAGGATCACGTCCGGCGTCTCAGCGGGAGCCGCGGCGGCCCGGAGCAGGAAGGTCCAGGGCTCCAGACCCGGGTATCCGTACAGTTCCGGCAGGATGACGTTCTCCCCGTCCTCGGTGAGCATCAGCTCGGGGGTGAGGCAGAGGTCAAACCAGAAGTCCTCCTTGTCCCGGGGCTCCCCTTCCGCCAGGGTCTCCAGCATCTCCTCCGCGGTGCTGCGGAGGATCACGGCGGAGGCCGCCGCATACTGGTCCGTCTGGGATACGGGGGTCTGAGCCAGCTCCTCCAGCAGACCCCGGACCTGGCTGAAGATGCGGTCGTAGCGGTCGTGGTACTGGGTGAAGTTGGAGCTGCGCTCGGCGTGGACGATATCCAGCCAGGCGAAGATCACGCTCAGCCTGTCAGTAATGGCCTTCTTGCACTGCCTGCGGGCGGGGGAGTCCGCCGTCAGCTGCTTGACGCTGCTGTTCCGGCGCACCTCTGCCCAGGCCCTGTCGATGTACTCCTCCAGCAGGGTGTTCTGGTCCGCGTTCTCCAGGTCCCCGAACTCCGTAAACAGGTCCGCCTCGATCTGGTCGGCCTTCGTCCGGTCGTCCTTCTCCACCAGGCTGAGCATCCGGCCCAGGGGGCTGGCGGGTCCGGCGATGAGCTTGAGGCAGTTCTCCAGCCCCCGCAGGGAGATGTTGCTGGTGGGGTTGATGCGCAGCTCTCCGGCGCTCTGGATGAGCCTGCGGAGCTTCTGCTCCCGGCGCCCGTCGCCGGCCAGCTGGCTGAGGATGATCTGGGAGAACCCCAGGCCGTCGTTCTGGAAGGAGAGGTCCTTGAGCTCGCCCCCCAGCAGGTTTACCAGCTGGTGCACCACAGGTCCGGCCCCCTCGGTGAGGGCCATGGTGGCGTTGTTGTACAGCTCGTGGTCATAGGCCATGCCGGGGAAGGCCATGGCCCACAGCAGGCTGGAGAGGACCATGGTCTGCTCCAGGTCCCGCAGTCTGGGGTCGTCCCCCGTCAGCCCGCTCTGCATCTCGTTGATGGTGCTGCTGGTGCAGCTGTAGATCTTCCCCGGGGCCCGGATGCTCTGGCGCAGGATCTGATAGAAGTGCTGCGCCGGCCTGAAGGCCTCCCCCGGGGCTCTGGCCATGACCTCCGCCATGGAGACGGCCTCCGCCATCCGGTTCTCCGCCAGCAGGCGCACCGTAAAGTCCATGAGGATGTCCGGGGTGCACACCGTCTTCTGCTCCAGCAGGGTGCGGGCGAATTCCGACGCTCCCTGGAAGGGCTCCGGCGGAGGGGGCTCCTCAAAAGGGGGCTCTGCAGACGCCTCCGTGCCGCCCTCTCCCGCCGTTCCGTCGCCGGCCTCCTGGGCGGGGGACGGTTTCGGGGCCGCCTTCTTCCGGGAGCGGGATGTCTTCGTTCCCTTTGACTGCTTTCCCTTCCCGCCTTTGGAGGTCTTCCCCGTGCTCTCGGC
>CAYYHY010000240.1:2802-4146 GCA_964471855.1 uncultured Oscillospiraceae bacterium
GCGGGGGCAGGTTCCGTGCCGGCCTCAAAGCCGAACATCAGCACCTGTCCGTCCTCGGACTCGCTCTGCTCCTCCGGGGGTGCAGGAGCGGGGGAGGGCGCCGGGCTCCCGGATTCAGGCTCCTTTGTGCCGGCTTCGCCGGACTCCTTCTTCTTCTTTGCAGTCCGGGTCTTCCCGGTTCCGCTCTGCTTCTCCCCCCTGCCGGTGTCCTCCTCTTCCGTCTCCGGGGACAGACCGGCGTTCTGCCGGTTGGAGGCTACCGCCTTCTCGTTCCAGGCGGGGTAGCGGGCGGTGGTCAGGACCCGGGGCTGCTCCTGCAGGTCGGGGGCAGAGAGCTTCTCCTCCTGCCAGGTCCCCTCCTGCCACACCAGGTACTTCTCCCGGTCAAAGCAGTGAACCACGGCACCCTCGGGGAAGGGTCCCTCCGGAGGCGTGTCCGCCAGGAACAGGACCGGGTAGTCCCCGTCATACTCCTCCCGGCTCAGGAGCACGGTGCTGGCCAGATACCCGCCCGTGTCGGGCAGACCGATGCTGTAGAAGTCACCCCACCAGTTCAGGCTCTCATAGAACTGCACCGCCTGGGCGGTCTTCAGCTCCATCTGCTCCACGGCCCAGGCCAGGAACTCGCAGATGCGGGTGCCGTAGCGGAGCTTCTCCCAGAGGGCCTGACCGCTTACCTCGGTGCGGCCGGTGAAGCGGTTGTCCGAGACCCGGTAGTGGATGTAGTTCTTCCCGAACCGGTTCTTGCCCTTGATGATGGAGGGCTTGTGGAGGCAGGCGTAGGAGTAGTCGTTGAGGCAGTATACGGGGCCCCAGTCCGGCACCTCGTACATCACTGCCAGGTTGTTCTTCTCCAGGGACTCTGCGGACTGGGCCACGTTCTCCTCGTAGGAGCCCTCCATCTTGTCCTCGGACTTGTCCCAGCCCAGGGCCTGGCCGGCGCTGCGGAGCATGGGGATGTCCATGACCCCGAAGCGGGTGAACAGGGGCAGCATCCACTGGGAGATGGGCTGCAGTCTGTCAACCTTGCTCTGGAAGGCCTTTACGTTGGGCACCAGCGCCCGGATCAGCCCGTGGCTCTTTACGGTCTCCGGGAAGGGGCAGGGACCCGGGTCCACGGCCGGCCTGGGCACCAGGACCATGCCGTAGCGGGACTCCGCCGGGTTTGCCTCAGGAGGTTCCTCCGGTCCGCTGCCGGACGTCTCCTCCGGCTTCTCTTCATTATTAACGGGACTGACAGGGACCTCGCCGGTTTCCTCCCCCTTCTGCTCTGAGCTCTCCTCAGCTGCCGGGGGCTCCTCTGCGGGGGCTTCCTCCTCCCGGGGGGCGGGTTCCTCCGGTGTT
>CAYYHY010000241.1:0-4141 GCA_964471855.1 uncultured Oscillospiraceae bacterium
CAGAAGGGTTCCTGACAGAATTGCGGCGGGACTTGCTGCTGGACCTGGCAGCTGGTTCGCCGGCAGACATCCCTCAATCCTCCTGTTGCCCGGGAACACACAGCCGGTACATACGCCACATAGAATTTTCTGAAATTTGGTTATAACAGCATCCGAACCTGCATGGGACTGCGGCCTGCAGATAAACAGAAAGACCTCCTGCCTGCTGCGGGAGGTCTGCTGCTTCATTCGGATGTGGGATGCATGCGGGGGATCAGGACGAGCAGTTGTCAGTTCTGGCCGGACCTGTTTTCAGCCGGGCTCTGTACTTCCTTCTGCAGGGGCGCAGGAAGCATATAGAAGGTATAGGTGCCGGTGCAGACGACCTCTCCGTTCTCGTCCGTCATGGTGAACTGGATCACGGAAAGGGTATGGCCCATCCTTTTGGGCGTGGCCCGGCAGAAGATCGTTGGTCCCGAGGCGGGACGGAGATACTCCATGCTGCTGGTGGCGGTGACGCAGCTGCCGCCCCTGGAACAGGCGCAGCAGCCGGACACGGTGTCCGCCAGGGTGGCCAGGGCGCCCCCGTGGATAGTGCCATGGGGATTGATGCTGCAGGGACCGGCTCTCAGTTCTCCCTCGCAGAGTTCCGGAACCAGCTTCGTGATGACAACGCCGTTCTCATAGGAAAACTGGCAGGGTCTGTTGACAGCGGAGAGGACTGGTTCGGGCATGGGACAGCGCTCCTTCGGCTTGAATTTCCAGACATTTTAGCACAGGAAACCAGCAGTGGCAAGTGAGAGAGGAATGCCAGCCGGCAGTTTTTCCAGCGGTTTCAACCTGCTGAAAACTTGAAAGCTGCGAAAAACGGTGCAGTGCTCCTGTTTTCGTCTTGAACGGCGCGGGCAGTCTGTGGTACAATGAAAGTCCCTTTACATTTTTTGAAACCGTGCCTGAGACATGCTTTTCACACAGAGCAGGCATATTTTGGCGGACCGGGGCGCCGGAGCCGGCTGCACAGAGGGGAGGCGGGGGACCTGAAATACGAAAAATGGGAGACGGTCCCTCCGCACCCGGAGGCGAAGCGGAAGCTGGAGGAGGCAGGGATCACGCCTCTTATGGCCGCAGTCCTCTCCGCCCGGGGGATTGAGACCCCGGAGGATGCCCGCCGGATGCTGACCCCCGAGGAGGAGCCGCTCCTGGACCCCATGGGCATGAAGGACATGGACCGGGCGGCGGCCAGGATCCGCCAGGCGCTGGACCGGAAGGAACTGACTGCTGTATACGGGGACTACGATGTGGACGGCATTACAGCCACGGCTCTCATGGCATCCTTTCTGCAGCAGATGGGAGGCCGGGTTATCTACTATATACCGGGCCGTCTGGTCGAGGGATACGGACTCAACGAGGAGGCCATTGCCGCGCTGGGAAGGCAGGGGGTGACCCTGCTGATAACGGTTGACTGCGGCATAACCGCACTGGAGGAGACCCGGTTCGCCAGGGAGAACGGCATTGATGTGATTGTTACGGACCACCACGAGTGCAGGGCGGAACTCCCCGAGGCCGTCGCGGTGGTCAACCCTCTGAGGCCGGACTGCCCCTACCCCTTCAAGGGTCTGGCGGGAGTCGGCGTGGCTCTGAAGCTGGCCATGGCTGCAGCCGGACCGGAGAAGGCGCAGGAGGTGTTTGCCTCCTGCCGGGATCTGGCTGCACTGGGCACAGCGGCGGATGTGATGCCCATGACAGGGGAGAACCGCCGCATTGTCTGCGAGGGGCTGAAGGATCTGAACCCGCCCAGACGTCTGGGCCTGGCCTGGCTCACGGAGATGGCGGGGTTTTCGGGGAAGACCATGACCTCCGTCTCTCTGGGGTATACCCTGGCGCCCCGGCTCAACGCCGCAGGGCGGATGGGGCAGGCGTCCATGGCGGTAGAGCTGCTTCTGACCCGGGACCCCCAGCGGGCGGCGGAGCTGGCCGGTCAGCTGTGCCAGCTCAATGCCGAGCGGCAGGCAGCGGAGAGCGACATATACAGCCAGTGCATCAGGATCCTGGAGGAGGAACCCCAGGAGGACGTGATTGTGCTGGCGGGCACCGGCTGGCACCAGGGAGTTGCAGGAATTGTGGCGTCCCGCCTGGCGGAGCGCTATTCATGCCCCGCCGTCATGATCTGCATGGAGAACGGCGTCGGAAAGGGCTCCTGCCGCTCCTGGGGCGGCATCAACCTGTTTGAGCAGCTGCAGAGCTGCGGGGATCTGCTGGAGAGCTACGGCGGTCACGCCCAGGCTGCGGGGTTTACTGTCAGGGAGGAGAACCTTCCGGCCCTGGCGGATGCGCTGCGGGAGCGGATCAGGGCCGCAGACAGGGAGCCGGATTCCGTTCTGACTGCGGATGCGGAGGTCCAGCCGGGGGATCTTACGGTGGAAGCCGTCACCATGATGAACCGGCTGGAACCCTGGGGGGCAGGAAACCCCCGGCCGGTTCTGACCATGTCCGGGGTGCAGTTTCTCTATCTGACCCGGGTGGGGCAGGGCCGGCACCTGAAGCTGCGGCTGGAGGCGAAGGGGGTTCCCCTGGAGGCCATCTGGTTTTCCGCCGGAGACGCCGAGCTGGGGCTGGAGCCGGGCTCCCGCCTGGACATCGCCTTTACGCCACAGATCAACGACTTCCGGGGCGTGCGCACCGTTCAGCTGCAGATTATGGACCTGAGGCCTCTGCCCACCCGTGCGGAGATGGAGCAGGGGATTTACAGACGTTTCAAGGCGGGATATGAGCTGACCCCCCGGGAGGCGGAGGTGCTGCTGCCCACCCGCAGCGACTTTGCCGACCTGTGGAGATGGCTGAACCGCCAGGCCTCCTCCCGGAGCCCCGTGGAGGGGGACCTGCACTGCATTGCCCGGGGCATCTCCCGCAGCCGCCGGAAGCGGGAGGCGCCGGTCCGGACCATGATGTGTCTGGAGGTGCTGGAGGAGCGGGGACTCATCCGCATGAACCGCCGCACGGACCGGCTGCAGATCACCCTGTGCAGCCGGGAGCACAAAGTTGATCTGGAAGCATCTGAAATCATGATCCGCCTGCGCAGGGCGCTGGAAGGCTGACTCACCGGAGGTGATTTTATGGACCCGATTCTGGAACGCTACCATGCACTGGAAGACAAAGTATCACACTACATGCCAGGTCTGGACAGGGGGAGGCTCTTCAGCGCCTTCACCTATGCGGACTCCGCTCACAACGGACAGATGCGCAAGAGCGGAGAGCCCTACATCATCCACCCCCTGGCAGTTGCGGATATTGTGGCGGATCTGGAACTGGACATGGACTCCATCATTGCGGCCCTCCTGCACGACTGCATTGAGGATACGGACGCCACCCATGCGGACATCAGCAGGCGGTTCGGCGAGCCGGTGGCGGCGCTGGTGGAGGGGGTCACCAAGCTCTCCCGGGTGCAGTATGTCACCAAGGAAGAGGAGCAGATGGAGAACCTCCGGAAGATGCTCCTGGCCATGGCGCAGGATATCCGCGTCATTCTGATCAAGATCTGCGACCGGCTCCACAACATGCGCACCATGGAGTACCAGACCCCCAGGAAGCAGCGGGAGAAGAGCCTGGAGACCATGGAGATCTACGCCCCCCTGGCCCACCGCCTGGGCATGCAGAAGATCAAGTGGGAGCTGGAGGACCTGTCCCTGCGCTACCTGGACCCGGTGGGCTACAAGGAGATCGAGGACGAGCTCCTGGAGCGGTCCTCCGCCCACGAGGAGTTTCTGGTTACCATCCAGCAGCGCATCCAGGAGCGGCTGCGCAGCGAGGGGATCCAGAGCACCGTATACGGGCGGGTCAAGCACATCTACTCCATCTACCGGAAGATGTTCACCCAGAACAAGACCCTGGACGAGATCTTTGATCTGTATGCCGTCCGCGTCATTGTGGACGACATTCCGGAGTGCTACAACGTGCTGGGGTGCATCCACGACATGTTCAAGCCGGTGCTGGGCCGGTTCAAGGACTACATCGGCACTCCCAAGCCCAACATGTACCAGTCCCTCCACACCACGGTCATCGGCCGGGAGGGCATCCCCTTCGAGGTCCAGATCCGGACCTGGGAGATGCACCGCACGGCGGAGTACGGCATCGCCGCCCACTGGAAGTACAAGCAGGGGATGGC
>CAYYHY010000242.1:0-4117 GCA_964471855.1 uncultured Oscillospiraceae bacterium
ATAATTATAGGTATCATCGGTCTCTTGCTGAACATTGCAGTGGACTTCATAGAAAGGAGGCTGACATCATGGCAGGAGAAGCGGGAAGATCAGTAAAACTTCACATCGACAATGTCAAGAAAGAGTATCACGGTGAGCGGGGGACAATGATCGCCCTGAACGGTGTTACTTTGGACATCATGGAGAATGAGTTTGTCTGTGTGGTCGGTCCGTCCGGCTGCGGCAAGTCTACCCTTCTGAACATCATTGCTGGTCTTCACGAAGCCACCAGCGGCACCGTCTACCTGGATGGCAAGCCCATCAAGGGTACCGGTGTGGAGCGTGGCGTTGTATTCCAGCAGTATGCTCTGTTCCCCTGGCAGACGGTCATCCAGAACGTCATGTTCGGCCCCATGATGAAGCGGATGCCCAAGGAGGAGTGCAAGGCAATCGCCCGCAAGTACATCAAGATGGTGGGGCTGGAGGACTTTGAGAATTCCTATCCCAAGGAACTGTCCGGCGGCATGAAGCAGCGTGTGGCAATCGCCCGCGCCTATGCCAACAACCCGGAGGTTCTGCTCATGGACGAGCCATTCGGCGCACTGGACGCACAGACCCGTGCCCAGCTTCAGACGGAGCTTCTGAAGACCTGGGAGGAAGAGAAGAAGACCTGCTTCTTCATCACCCACGACGTAGATGAGGCCGTTCTCCTGGCTCAGCGGGTGGTCATCATGTCCGCCCGTCCCGGCCGCATCAAGAGGATTGTCCCCATCGACATCCCCTATCCCCGGGATCAGGGTACCAAGAGCGAACCTGAGTTCATGCGCCTGAAGGCGGAGATCTGGAACGAGGTCTATCAGGAGTATCTGGAGGTCCGCAAGTAAACTGGCCTGAACGGAAGCAGTCCGTTTTTATAGAGGGTATAACAGGCAAACGATTCAAGGAGGAATCACGAATGAAAAAAATCCTGTCCGCTCTTCTTGCAGTGAGCATGCTCCTTGCTCTGGCTGCATGCGGCAGCAGCAGCTCCAGCAGCGGCGGAAGCAGCAGCGGCAGCCAGTCTTCCGGGAGCACAAGTTCCAGCCAGCCGGCTGGCAGCGGAAGCACCAGTCAGCCGGGCGGCAGCTCTGATACAAGCGAACCCGCTGGCAGCAGTTCCAGCACCGCTTCGCAGGATCCTATTACACTGAACATCGGCTACATGCCCAACTACGCCTCCCTGTGGGCCCTGGAGTCAGGAATCAACAAGGGTTACTTTGAAGAGGAAGGCATTACTATTAATGTAACCGAGTTCGGTGACGGCGCTGCTGAGATAGCCGCTATGGAAGGCGGGTCCATTGACCTGGCGTACATCGGCAAAGGTGCCCATCGCCTGTGCATCCAGGGCAATGCTATTATCTTTGCTCCCAGTTCCGTGCACACCACTGACAAACTGGTTGTTACTAAAGAGTCCGGCGTCCAGTCTGTAAATGATCTGAAGGGCAAAAAGATCGGCTACAGTGCAGGTTCCTCCTCTGAGTCTACACTGGACGCAGCCCTGGCTGCCGGCGGACTGACCCGTGACGATGTAGAGCTTTACAATTTGGAACCCGGTTATATAGTTCCCGCTATGATTTCGGGCGACATAGACATCGCGATCACGTGGAATCCATATTCCTCACAATGTCTGCAACAGAAAGAAGGATCTTTCGAAATTGAATTTTCGGATGGTTCAACAAACATGTCCAGTTGGATTTGCCTTCCCAAGTATGCAGAAGAGAACCGCGACATTCTTGTCCGGTTCAGCCGTGCACTTTACAGGGCCATGGACTGGGGCTCCAAAGAAGAGAACTCTGAAGAGGTTGCCGGATACGCTGCCAAGCGGACTGGCACCGATCTGGAATCCAACCTTCTGCAGTGGGGCGATGCACACTGGTTCAATATTGAAGACATAAAGACCGGACTGGCAGATGGAACCATTGAGGGTTACTATGAAGGCGTCCAGAATGACATGATCGCCGGCGAAACCATTACACAGGAAGAAGCGAAGGACGTCAGCGAGTGGGTTCTGCTGGATGTGATGCAGGAGGCCATTGATCAGGTCAGCTGAGCCATAAAGCAGAATAGCAGCTTCATACTGGAAGCAAATTTCACTCAGGAAGGTTCTGCTTCTGGCAGAACCTTCCTGATATTCAATCGAACTGAATTCAGACTTAAGGGGGAACTCCTTGAAGATTATTCCCAAAACTGCCGTTCCGGAAGCAGCATCCTTTGCATTCGAGGAAATGTCCGGATACCTGGACCGCATGCTCTCCGCTGAAGAAGGTGAATACTGGATCTCCATGCGGATCGATCCGGAACCTGACACAGAGGAAGACTTCTTCTCCGTAAATATGACGGAGGAGGAGTGCAGCATTGCAGGAAACCGTCCCAGAGCGCTCCTGCTGGGGGCATACAGCTGTCTGCAGAAGCTGGGCTGCCGCTTCCCGGCACCGGGACGCAGCAGCGAGACTGTACCTGCTGTACCACGCTCTTCACTGCATATGAAATATGAACAGAGAGCGTCGCTGCGCCACAGAGGGGTCTGCATCGAGGGTGCCTGTTCCAGGGAAAACCTGCTGGACTTTATTGACTGGCTTCCGAAGGCGGGTTTTAACAGCTTCTTTCTTCAGTTCAAGGTTCCGTACGGTTTCCTGGAGCGGTGGTACCGCCATGAGCTGAGTTCAGCAGTAGAGCCGGAGCCGTTCTCCATGGAAGATGCCGTACGGATCAGTGCAGAAGCAGAGCAGGAGATTCGAAAGAGGGACCTTCTCCTGCACAGGGGAGGACACGGATGGACTGCAGAGGTGCTGGGGTACCAGGCTTCAGGCTGGAACAGGGAGGCACCGCTTCCTGAGAACCTGCAGCCGCTGGCTGCCGAGATAAACGGGAAAAGAGGTCTTTTTCTCGGCATACCGGCAGACACCAATCTCTGTCTGTCAAGTCCGGAGGCAGCTGACAGCTTTGTACGGCTGGTTGTGGATTTTGCCAGAGAGAACCCTGGAGCAGATTACCTGCACATATGGCTGGCCGATGAGTACAACAACGTCTGCGAGTGCAGCGAGTGCCGGAAGACTACACTGGCTGACCAGTATGTGGCGCTGCTGAACCGCATCGACAGCAGTCTGACCGCTGAGGGACTGGATACGAAGCTTGTGTTTCTTCTTTATCAGGAACTCCTGTGGCCCCCGGTACATGAGCGGCTCAACAGTCCGGACCGGTTTGTCCTCATGTTCGCACCTATCAGCCGGACATTCTCGGAGTCCTATCAGCTGGAATGTGATGCTGTACAGATCCCTGTGTACAGAAGAAACAGGATCCGCCTGCCGGCAGGTCTGCAGGACAACCTGGCGTTTCTCCGGGCGTGGCAGAAGCTGTTTTCGGGGGACAGTTTTGACTATGACTATCCCCTGGGCAGAGCACACTACGGAGATTTCGGGTATCTGCACATTGCGAGAATCATCTGCGACGATGTCCGCAAGCTCCGCTCCATGGGTCTCAACGGCTACATGAGCTGTCAGGAGCTGAGGGCGGGTATGCCGAACACCCTTCCGGAATACGTCATGGGACATGCACTGATGGATACAGATGCGGACTTTGACAGCATGACGGAGGAGTACTTCAGGAACTGTTACGGGACTGGATGGAAGAAGGCGTTTGACTGCCTCTCCGCTCTCAGTGAGAAGGAAGTCTGCGACTACGTGAACGGCATCGGTCCGCGCAGAAATGAAGAAGCGGCTCAGCGGCTCTCCGATGTCCTGGACATCTGTGCAGACTGGCAGGAGCGGCTGTCTGACAGGAATCCGGAGGATGATCCGGTACAGGAGGGATTCTGGCACCGGCTTCACCTGCATCTGGAGATGGTGTCCTTCCTGGCCCGGTCCCTGCATTCCCTTGCATCCGGTCATGAGGAGAACGCCAGGCGGGAGTGGTGTGTATTCCGTGACTGGGTCTGCGGCAGGGAGCTGGAAATACAGCCCTGGCTGGATGTCTACAGGCTCCTGGAGGTAACAGAGAAGTATGCCGGGCTTGGACCTCCGGCCATTGATGCAGCTGCCCCTTCAAAGTGAGGGGAGAGGGAGGAGCTATGAGAAACCTGCTTTCCAGGCTGCTGCCGGCT
>CAYYHY010000243.1:0-4070 GCA_964471855.1 uncultured Oscillospiraceae bacterium
CCGGCGGGATCTGCAGTGCCAGGACCGAAGAACCCAAACTGGAGGACGTGTATGAAGAACAAGCCTGGAAAACTGAAGGCTGCTTTTTCAGCCGCCATGGTTCTCCTGATCATTGCGGCGGTTGCCTTTCTGGTCCACGGCTGGATGGCCGGCCGCTTCGACAGCGTGGAGACCATGCGTGAATATATAGCCTCGTTTGGACCTCTCGGACCGCTGGTGCTGACACTGATCCAGGCGCTGAAGGTTATCATTCCGCTCATGCCCGGCTTTGTGGGCTGCTTCGCCGGCACCGGCATGTTCGGTCTGGTCGGCGGATTTCTGTGCAACTACATCGGCCTGACGGGCGGCTCCATCGTCGCCTTCCTCCTGGCCCGCAAGTACGGCGTGGCCCTGGTGAAGCTGATGGTGCCGGAGGAGAAATACCGCCTTGTGTCGGAGTGGGTCAACGGACACAAGAGCTTTACCGTTGCCCTGATGCTGTGCTTTCTGCTTCCCATGCTGCCGGATGACGTCATGTGCTACCTCTCCGGTCTGACAGGGATGCCCACAAAGCGCTTTGTCATCATCACGGTGCTGACCAAGCCCTGGCTGATTCTGGCCTACTGCATCGCCTTCTCCTTTATTATTCCTTAGGTTCCCTTCCCCCCTGCTCTGCGGGCTGACGGGCACCGGATCTGAACTGCACATGCGGTCTCTGCCCGGACTTCCACTGAAGGTCCGGGCTTTTCGCCTGTCTGCAAACCCGCAACCTGTACACTTCCGGACCGGGGGCATTGTGAAAACTCACAAAAAACGGCGCTCTGACATTGCAATCTGCTGCCATGGGGCGTAATATGGGACTGTTGTTCCTCCGCCGGTCAGGGGGAGGAGCGGACGATCCGGAGGTGATGCGGCCCATGATGAAATCAGGTGCCTACGAGCAGGTTGTGAACCGGGACATGGACAGGGAGCTGAAGAAGGTCCCCGGTGACTGCATGTCGGAGGCCAGCCTGGATGCCGCCGAGGCGCCCCAGGTGCTGACCCGGTATGTCAGCCAGGTGACAGAGAGAGCCCTGGAGATGCTCCAGGATGATGCGGACGGGCTGGCCAGGCAGACCCGGCTGGTAAACAGCATCGTCAGCCTGATCTCCAGCAGCACCGGAGAGCCGGAGTTTGAGGGCATGCAGGTGGAGCCGGAGCGGGAACCCCGGCAGCTGCTGGCTCTGCTGAGCACAGAGGACCTGACCCGTTCCGGGATGAAGAAGGCGTCGCAGCTGACGCGGCCGGAGACCTCCCTGTCCCGCAGCAGTCTCTTTACCGGGGACAGGCGGGAGCCGACCCTGCTGTCGGAGCTCTGCAGAGAGGCGGCCACAGCGGACCGGATCGACATGCTGGTATCCTTTATCAAGTGGAGCGGTCTTGTGCAGCTGCGGCCTGCCCTGGAGCGGTTCACCGAAGCGGGGGGCAGGCTCCGGGTCATTACCACCACCTACATGGGGGCGACAGACCTGAAGGCGGTGACGGAGCTGGCGAAGCTCCCCAACACCGAGGTCCGGATCAGCTACAACACCCAGGAGACCCGGCTTCACGCCAAGTCCTACGTCTTCTACCGGGAGTCCGGGTTCAGCACGGCCTACGTGGGGTCCTCCAACATGTCCGGGACCGCCATGAGCACCGGCACGGAGTGGAATCTGAAGATTACGGCCCAGGACCAGCCGGAGATTCTGGAGAAGATCCAGGCGGTCTTCGACAGCTACATGCACGACGAGGAGTTTGAGCTCTACACGGCAGCGGAGGAGGAGCGCCTGGCGAAGGCCCTGGACGCAGAGCGGGAGCACGGGGGTCCGGGGGGACAGTATCTGACTCTCTTCGACATCCGCCCCTACCCCTTCCAGCAGCAGATTCTGGACCGGCTCCAGGCGGAGCGGGAGATCCGGCACCGCATGCACAACCTGGTGGTGGCCGCCACCGGTACAGGGAAGACCATGATCGCCGCCTTCGACTACCGCCGCTGCAGGGAGAAGGCGGGCAGGGACCTGAAGCTCCTGTTTGTGGCCCACCGGGAGGAGATCCTGCGGCAGAGCATGAGCACCTTCCAGGCGGTGCTGAAGGACCCCAACTTCGGGGACCTGTTCACGGGGAAATCCAGACCTTCCTCCTTTTCCCACCTGTTCCTGTCCATCCAGACCTTCGCATCCCAGTCCCTGCAGCACAGGATCCCCGCTGAATACTACGACTACATCGTTGTGGACGAGTTCCACCATGCGGCGGCCCCCTCCTACAGGAAGCTTCTGGAGCACTTCCAGCCCGGCATCCTCCTGGGCCTGACGGCCACCCCGGAGCGCCTGGACGGGAAGAACATCCTGGAGTGGTTCGGAAACCGCATCGCGGCGGAGATCCGCCTGCCGGAGGCCATAGAGCGGCACCTCCTGTGCCCCTTCCAGTACTTCGGGGTATCGGATACGGTGGACCTGAACGAGCTGAAGTGGAGCCGGGGCGGATACGACCGGAGCGAGCTGGACAGGGTGTACCTCTTTAACCGGGCTGTGGCAGAGAGGCGGGCCGCCCACATCATCTCCAGCCTGGGGCGCTATGTGGCGGACCTGAACAAAGTAAAGGGGCTGGGCTTCTGTGTCTCTGTAGACCATGCGGCGTTCATGGCGGAGCAGTTCAATGCGGCAGGGATCCGGTCCGCTGCCCTGACCGGCCAGTCCGGGGAGGAGGAGCGCCGCACCGCGGCGGCAAGGCTGATCTCCGGGGAGCTGAAGTTCATCTTTGTGGTGGATATCTACAACGAGGGCGTGGACATCCCCCAGATCAACACGGTCCTCTTCCTCCGCCCCACGGAGTCCCTCACCGTCTTCCTCCAGCAGCTGGGGCGCGGTCTCCGGCTCTGGGAGGGGAAGGAGTGCCTCACCGTACTGGACTTCATCGGCCAGGCCAACCGCAAGTACCGCTTCGAGGAGAAGTTTGCAGCCCTGCTGGCCGTGCCGGGCAGGAGCGTAAAGAGGGAGATTGAGAACGGCTTCCCCTCGGTTCCCACCGGCTGCTGCGTCCAGCTGGAGAAGAAGGCCATGAAGAATGTGCTGGACAACATCAAGGCCGCCACGGGAAGGGAGAGCGGTCTGATCGCCCGCATTGCCTCCTTTACCGAGGATACCGGTCTGCCGCTGACCCTGGCGAACTTCCTGGACAGCACCTGCATGGACGTGCGGGAGCTGTACAACGGGAAGAGGACCTTCTCCCGCCTCTGCGCCGCGGCCCGGGTGCGGGGGGACTTCCAGGAGCCCGCCGAGGAGGTCCTGACAAAGGTGATGCCCCGCATGGCCTGCATCGACTCCCGGCGCTGGATCGGGTTCCTCCAGGGCTTCCTGAAGAACATCGGAACCGCAGACCCGGCCGCTCTGACGGAAGAGGAGCAGCGCATGTTCCGCATGTTCTATGTCTCCGTCTGGGGGGACAAGGCCTGGGACGCGGATACAGTGAAGCAGAATCTGGCGGCTCTGGCAGCCAGCCCCGTCATGGTGGAGGAGCTGCAGCAGCTCCTGGACTACCAGTTCCGGGAGATCGACTTTGTGGACGAGCCTGTGAACCTGGGCTTTGCCTGCCCCCTGGACCTCTACTGCACCTACACACGGGACCAGATCCTGACAGCCATGGACTTCGTCAGCCCCACAAGCGTCCGGGAGGGCGTCAAGTGGCTGCCGGACAGGAAGGTGGACGTGTTCTTCGTCACCCTCAACAAGTCCGACAGGGAGTACTCCCCCACCACCATGTACAACGACTACTCCATCAGCCGGGACCTGTTCCACTGGCAGAGCCAGAGCACCACCTCTGAATCCAGCAGAACAGGGCAGCGGTACATCCACCACGCGGAGCAGGGCAGCCGGGTGATCCTGTTTGTCCGGGAGAGCAAGAAGGACAGATTCGGTCCTGCGCCCTACACCTGCCTGGGAACGGTGACCTATGCGGGGCACACCGGGAGCCGGCCCATGAGCATCCTCTGGAAGATGGACAGACCCATCCCGGTGAAGTACCTCCAGAAGACAGGACGGGCGGCAGCCGGCTGACCCGGTCCGGAAATCATGAGA
>CAYYHY010000244.1:0-4060 GCA_964471855.1 uncultured Oscillospiraceae bacterium
AGTGTTATGTCGAAAATTCGCAGCCCTTGTGCCACTAGCATTTGCCAGACCGGCAAAAGAGGCGTTCCTATCGCCTGAAGGCCCCCTGGAGTGACCGGAGGGTGTCAAAACGGATTTCAGATTTCAACAACGGGCCCGTGTGTGCATATGCCCCCCGGGCGGACCGGCTGCCGTCCCGGACCGGGGGGCGGTCCAGGCGGGGATGCGGATGCCCGGCCTCCTGCGGCCGGGTGGCTGCCCATGATCCCGCTGCGAATACGGACTGGAACTCTGCCTGACGGGGCAGAGCTTTTCTTTTGCCCTGCGGACCTCCGCTGTGAATACCCGGTACGGGCCCTGCCTTCCCTGGCAGGGCCTTTCTTTCTGCCCCGCCCCCTCCCCGGAGGCGGGGTGTCCAGGGGCTGAGGGGGCGTGCAGGTATTGTGCAGAATGACGAATTTTCAATTCCGGATCTGCTTCGGATAATGCAATATCTTATTAATATTTAAGATAACTGGCTGATTTGCTCTCAAATCCAGCTTTTCTGTGCTTTTATGTGTGTAGAAAGAACAGATAAAATTATCTTGACATTTTGGGGCGTCCGTGATAAAATTATGCGCCCTGCTTGATTCCTGCGCTGTGAGGTGACGGCATGAGCTTTTACGGAGAGCAGGTCGCGAAGAACGGGGTGCGCTACTGCTACACGGCAACCACATACTGGGACCCCGAGCGGAAGCGCACGCTCCAGAAGCGGACCTACATTGGGAAGAAGGATCCTGTTACAGGCGAGTTCATTCCCAACCTGACCTACTACCGGCTGTACGGAGGGAACCCTGCGGACGGCACCGGGGCCGTGAAGCCCCCCGCTGAAGCGGAGACCCCGGAGCAGCCGGCGCCGGCAGAGGCCGGGCCGGTGGAGACCGGCATCTATGGACCGGTTTATGCCCTGAGGGCGGCAGCCGGGGCGGCGGGACTCACGGAGGCCCTGAAGACCGCCTTCCCGGAGCACTGGGAGGATATCCTCGCGTGTACCCTGTTCCGCTGCACGGAGAGGAGGCCCCTCTTCCTTTATAAACCGTGGGCGGAGTCCGCATTCGGAGTCAGGCCGCTTGAGGAGAAGGAGCTGGGGGAGCTCATCCGGATGCTTGACCTGGATGCAGTCAGCAGGTGCCTGCTCCATCTGGCGTCGCTCCGGGGGGAGACAGAGTTTCTGGCCTGCGCCGTGCCGGGTCCCGGGGGGCCGCTGGCTGTGCTTGCGGGAAAGGAGACCGGCATTCCCGCCTTCTGTGCGGCCTGGCCCGGCGAGCTGCAGAATCTGCAGTCCTTTGCGGAGGCCCTTGCCCCCGCCGGCAGGGCCGTCCGGACAAAGACCTGCTATCTCCTGGGGGAGGAGTTCTGGTCTGACACGGATGTGCGGGATCTCCTGGGGTCGTACACCAGGCTGACTGCTGCAGTTCCGTGGGATGCCGCTGCGGAGACGGTCTCCGGGGCGGAGGAAGCGCTCCAGGACCCGGACGGGGTCATCGTCAGGAACGGGAAGGTCCTCTGCACAGCTTCAGTGACCAGGGTGCTGGACGGCCGCAGGGTGTTCTTCCACATCTTCCGGGACAGAGCCGCCCGGACAGCGGCAGAGAACCGGACCCTTGCCAGGATGACGGAGCTGGAGGCGGCTGTTGAGAGCGGCCGGCTGCCGGCGTCCAGCCCGGAGGTGCAGAAGCTCCTGGATGTGGATGAGAAGAACGGCAGGTACCAGTTCCGGCGGAAGCGCAGCGCCGCAGAGGAGGCCGGCGCCAGGGCCGGAACCCTCGTCCTCATGTCCAGCATGGACAGAGATCCGGTGCAGGCGCTGGATACGTATGCCGTGAAGGGCAGGACGGAGCGGCTGGTGAGCCTGGACCCCGCCGCAGAAGGGGCGGAGCGCCTGGGCGTCAGCGGTGCGGAGCTCCAGTCCGCACTCCTTCTGCTGGATGCGGGGGCGCTGGCGGTGAGGACCGCAGTGCAGAAGAAGCTTCTGGACGGCGGGCTGAAGCTGACCTTTGACGAGGCGGCATGCGAGCTGGCGAAGCTGACCGTGATCCAGGAGCCCGGCAGACCCTTCCGGCTGTCGACTGTTACCGAAATGCAGCAGAGGATCTTCACTGCACTCGGGACGGACGTGCCCGGAAGGGCATGACATGAAAGGTGGTGTGACATATGTACAGACCTGACACGCATGCCGATTACGTGACGCGCGTTATGGCATATCTGATGTCGCTCAAGCTGCCCATCAATCCTGAAGACAGGTACGTGCGTGCTGCACTGGCGCTCATGCTCCTGAACCTGGACTTTGTCCAGTACCTGCCCGAGCTGGCCGACAAGCCCGGCAGAGGCCGTCACAGACACTTCCCTCCGACGATGTTCCGGGCAATGCTGTTTGGCAGGTACATGGGCTACGGCAACTACCACATACTGGAGTCTGAGCTTGAGCACAACCCGGACGTGCGCCTGATCTGCGGCTTCAGGGAGGGGGAGAGACTTCCCAGCGCCGGTTCCTTCTACGACTTCCGGTGGCGCCTCTGGAATCTCGACCAGGCGAACCTGACGAGCCACGTCAGGGAGTCGTTCATCCGCCCGAAGCGCCCCGCAAACGGAGAGAAGGCGGAATCCGTTGAGTCCGAGACCTGCGAGGAGCTTGCAGAGCGTCTGAACACCACTGTGTTCGACCTGGAACAGGAGGGATTCGCCACTCTTCTCAGGATTTTCACGACAGCCGCCCTTGACAGGTCCATTGAAAATGGAACGATAAACGCGGCTCACATCAGAGCCGGCACTGACGGAACCCCATTGGCGGCAGCGACCATGCTCCGCGGGTTCTCCCGCTGCCCGGCCGCCGGGGAGGGTCAGAAGTGCGTGTGCCATCATGAGGCGGCCCTGTGTCCGTACAGGACGGACGATGTCTGCCCCTGCCAGCTGGTCCAGTACAGGAACCAGATGTACTACACGCTGCCTGACTGCGGCCCCGGATACAGCTCCAGCCAGAACGCGTACTACGTGGGGTACAATCTCTACGTCGTCACAGATGCGGAAAGCGAGCTGCCCCTGTTTGCCATGCTGTTTCCGGCTGCCAAGCATGACAGCCATGCCTGCCTGGAGATACTCGCCCGCTTCGAGCAGTACTTTCCCGGGCTGCATCTTGATGCGGTTCTCATGGATTCCGCACATGATGCGGACGCCATCTACAGATACCTGCAGAGCAGGGGCATTGATGCCTTCATAGACCTGAATACGCACCAGTCCGAGCTCCCGGACGGGTTTGTGCTGAGCAGCGACAACCGGCCGCTCTGCCTCGCGGGGCTGCCGATGGGGCTGCTGAGGGTCGACAAAGCGCGCGGTGTCCTGGTTTTCGGAAGACCGTACGGCGGCGCATGCCACCGCTGCGGAAAGGTCTGTGCCAAAGCAGGCTGCTGTCCCCGCATCTCCGTCCCTCTGGACCAGTACAAAGGCAGCGTCGCCGAGCTGGAGAAGGAGAGGCGGCTCCGGATCCGCGACGGCTTTTTCGCTGATGAGAACGGAAACGTGATCTGCCCCGCAGGTCTGGTCATGGTGAACCAGGGTCCGGTCCAGCGGAACGGCTGCGAGATGCACGGCTGCCCCCTCAGGGACGCCGGTCCTGACGCCAGGTGCGCATGCAGCAGGCTCGCCGGCGGCGGAAAGCCCTGCAGAGCTGTTGCGGTGCCTCTTGTGGGCAGGGCCCTTGATGAGCTTCTTCCTCTCCCGGAGGGCTTCACGGAGAACGGGAACCACGTCCCGGTCTGCCCGCAGGGGGTTGAGATGGTCCTGAAAGACACCAACAGGCAGAAAACCACGGGGCGGTACGCATGCGGCAGTGACAGCTGCAAGGAGGACTGCCCGTATGCAGGCGGCAGAAGGAAGCTTTACGTTCCGCTCTGCCGTGAGACCGGCGGCAGCGGAGAGGAAGACACCGGCAGCGCAAAGAAGCGCCCCATCAGTCCGGGCGCAGGCGCCTGCGAGATATGTGCCGCATGCCTCCATGACCCCGGCTTCAGAGGCTGCCCCGGATGCAGCCGCACCAGCACCCAGG
>CAYYHY010000245.1:0-4050 GCA_964471855.1 uncultured Oscillospiraceae bacterium
TGCTCCCGGCGGCATGCCCGCGGCAGCCTGTCTGACTGCCTCTGCATCGGAACACCGGCGGACAGTCCGCCCTCCGGGCATGAAAAAAAGCGGCGGCACAGACTGCTCTGTACCGCCGCTGAAGGTTCTGTATTCACTTTCCATATACAATGCGGAGGGCCTGCCTGTGGTTCTCCACCACACACACTTTCAGCTTGCCGCCGAACTCCCCGTCCAGGGTCCAGGGGACCTCCTCATCGAAGGTAAAGGTTATTTTGCTGGTCTTGAAGTGGTGCCTCGCACCGGCGCTGGGGGGATTCTGGTCCAGCAGGGTGGTGAGCCCGCCTGTCACCTGGGTGATATCGGTGGTGGCCCGGACAAGGTCCACCTCAAAGAGCCCGTCGTCCAGCACAACCGCCTCGTTCTTCGGAAGGTGCATGCCGGCTACCGAGACGGTGTTGCCCACCATTCCGTACAGGAAGCTGGCCTCCAGTTCCCCGTCATCATACTCCACCTTGAGACGCCGGGGGGAGATGTTGGGCAGGGATGCAATGCCGCTCATCACATAGGCCAGGTGACCGAAGGTGTTCTTCAGATCCTGGGGCGTGGCGTAGGCCACCTGGGTAAATGCACCGAAGGCTGCCACATAGACAAAGGGGGTTCCGTTGAAAAAGCCGATGTCAGTCGCTTTGACAACGCCCTCCCCCGCTGCTATGGCTGCCGCCTGCTTCGGGGACCGGGGCAGATTCAGGGTTACGGCGCAGTCGTTGGTTGTGCCGATGGGAATGTAGCCCAGAACCGGCGGGTTCTCCAGCTTCATGAGCCCGGCCACCGTCTCGCTCAGTGTCCCGTCTCCCCCGGCGCATACAACCCGGTCAAAGTCGGGACCCATCTCGGCCGCCACCCTGGGGGCATCCCCCTTGCACTGGGTGGGATAGGTTGTTACCAGCCAGCCGGCCTTCGTAAACACGTCAAGGACCGGAGCAAGTTCCTTGGCGGCCATCCCCTTGCCGGCGTGGGGATTGTAAATAAATAACAGCTGTTTCAAGACGCCCTCCTGCCTGCCTGTCCGGCAGGGCCGGGCAGAACAATGGAAATCGCTGGTCACAAAAGGTATATTATAGTTCCTGGCCCCGATATTGCAAGAACGGCAGGGGACTTTTAACTGTATCTTTATCGCCGCGGACACCTGTCCCCCTGACAAAGAAAGGGGTTGCAAGGGCTCCGGAAAGCAAATAAAATGGACAGGTCCCGCTGCATGCCGGAGAGGAGCTGTGCCCGTGAACCTCAAAACTTTGAAAGCGGCATTCCCGCTGACCATCCCCGTGATGACGGGGTACCTGACCCTGGGCACCGCCTTCGGCCTTCTCCTGCACACCGCCGGCTACGGACCCCTCTGGGCCCTGGCCATGAGCATCTTCATCTACGCCGGCTCGGCCCAGATCCTGGGGGTGTCCCTCCTGGCTGCGGGGACTCCCCCGCTGGAGGCAGCCGTCCTCACCTTCATCCTCAACCTGCGCCACCTGGTCTACGGTCTCTCCATGCTGGAGAAGTACCGGGGCATGGGGAAGCGGAAGCTGTACATGATCTTCTCCCTGACGGACGAGACCTATGCCCTCCTCAGCTCCGCCGTCCCGCCCCCGGATGTGGACGAGCACGACTTCTACTTTACGGTCTCCCTCCTGGACCAGAGCTACTGGGTTCTGGGCTCCCTCCTTGGCGCACTCGTGGGTACGGCCATCCGTTTCAGTACAGAGGGAGCGGATTTCGCCATGACCGCCATGTTCCTGGTCATCGCAGTGTCCCAGTGGAAGAGCGCCGGGAGCCATCTCCCCGCCCTGCTGGGCGCGGCCGCCGCCATCGGCGGTCTGCTGATTGCCGGCCGGGAGAACATGCTGGTTCCCGCCCTGGCTGTCATCGTCATCGGTCTGGTGCTGCTGCGGCCGAAGCTGGAACCCGGCACGGAGAGAAAGGAGGAGAGCTGACATGGACAGGGCCATGACGCCCGCCCAGGCGGTTCTGACCATCGCCGTCATGGCGGGGGCTACCTTTCTCACCCGGGCTCTGCCCTTTCTTCTCTTCGACCGGGGCGGGAAGCCTCCCGCCGTCATTCTCTATCTTGGGCGGGTCCTTCCTCCGGCCATCATGGCCATGCTGGTGGTCTACTGCCTGCGGGGCATCTCCTTCGCCACCCCCGCCGGCTGGGTCCCCGCTCTGGTGGCAGGCCTGGCCGCCGTCCTGCTGTACCTGTGGAAGGGCAGCGACCTGCTCTCCATCTTCGGCGCCACGGTCATATACATGATTTTTGTACAGGCAGTTTTCGCCTGAACGTCAAAGGAGTCTGAGTATCTATGCGAAACGACGCTCATGACCAGCTGGTTCAGCTGGACCGGGAACTGCTTGACCTGCTCCGCCGCCGTTCGGACCTGGCCAGGGAACTGCACGGCGTTCCCCTGGAACAGGGGAGCAGCGGATTTGACAGGTGCACCGCCGCCATGGCCGCGGCCCGCACCCCCCTGGAGAACCCCAGGATTGTGTACCAGGGGGAGCCGGGGGCCTACAGCGAGATGGCCGCCCTCACCTTCTTCGGCACCTCCGCCCGCACCCGGGGACTGGAGCAGTTCAACGATGTCTTCCGTGCGGTCCACTGCGGGGAGGCGGACTATGCGGTCCTGCCCATTGAGAACAGCTCCACCGGCGCCATCCGCCAGGTGTACGAGCTGCTGACGGAGTACCGGCACTACATCGTGGGGGAGGACACCGTGCGGGTGGAGCACTGCCTCATGGCCCCGAAGGGCGCCACCCTGGACACCATCACCCATGTGTACTCCCACGAGCAGGGGCTCTTCCAGAGCGACCGCTTCCTGGCCAGATACCCCGGCTGGAAGCAGGTGCCCCTCCAGGACACGGCGGGCAGCGCCAAATATGTGGCGGAGTGCCAGGACATCACCAAGGGCGCCATCTGTTCCGAGCGGGCGGCGGAGATCTACGGTCTGGACATCCTCTACCGGGGCACCAACCACAATACGGAGAACACCACCCGCTTTGTGGTGGTCTCCCCTGTCATGGAACTGCGGCCCGGGGCGGACAAGATCTCCATTCTGGTCTCCCTGCCCCACGAGGTGGGCTCCCTGAACCGCTTCCTGACGGTGTGCATGCTCCATAACCTGAACCTGGTGAAGCTGGAGTCCCGCCCCAGCCCCGAGCGGAAGTGGGAGTATCTGTTCTTCATCGACTTTACCGGCAGCCTGACTGCCCCCGGCATGGAGACCGCTCTCCAGGACATGTCCCGGACCGCCGCCTATCTCCGGGTCCTGGGGAACTACCGGACCAGTCTCAGCTGAAGATGGGAAAGACCGTCCTTATAACCGGGGCCTCCCGGGGCATCGGCGCCGCAGCCGCCCGGATCTTTGCGGAAAACGGCTGGAGCGTGGGCATTAACTGCATCAGCAGACTGGATGCCGCCGGCGCCCTGGCGGAGGAGCTCCGCTCTGGGGGTGCAGAGTGCGCTGTCCTGCAGGCCGACGTGTCCGACTCCGCCCAGGCCGCCGCCATGGTAAAAAGAGCGGAGGAGACCCTGGGTCCCCTGGACGCCCTGGTCTGCTGCGCCGGCCAGGCCCTGCCCCAGAAGCTGATCACGGATACCACAGATGAGGAGTGGAACCGGATGCTTGCCGTCAACCTCAGCGGCGTCTTCTATCCGGTCCGGGCCGCCGTCCCCGGCATGGTCCGCCGGAAGCGGGGAGCCGTTGTCACCGTCTCCTCCATGTGGGGCGTGACCGGCGGCTCCTGCGAGAGCGCCTACTCCGCCTCCAAGGCGGGGGTCATCGGTCTCACCCTGGCCCTGGCCAAGGAGCTGGGACCCTCCGGCATCCGGGTCAACTGCGTGGCCCCCGGGGTCATTGATACGGACATGAACGCCGGTCTGTCCCGGGCGGACCTGGACGCCCTGGCGGAGGAGACCCCCCTCTGCCGCATCGGCACCCCGGAGGAGGCAGCCCGGAGCATCTTCTTCCTGGCCTCCGGCAGTTCCTCCTTTATAACAGGCCAGATCCTGAAGCCGGACGGGGG
>CAYYHY010000246.1:0-4031 GCA_964471855.1 uncultured Oscillospiraceae bacterium
CCGATCATGGAGGCCAGGGCAAAGCCGAACATTCTTCCCGTGAAATCCTCTTCCTGACCGTTGTACTCAACCGTGTACACAGACTCATTGCCCGCATAGTCGGTCACCACCACCCTGCAGCTGCGCCCTACAGGGATATTCGTGAGATCCACCATGATGTCGGCTGCCTGGCCGGCGGCAGTCTGCTCTGACAGAACAGTGCACAGCTGCTTCGTATCAGACGAATTCCAGACCTGCACGGAGGAAATCCACTGGTTGTCCCTGGCCTTGACAAGGAGGCCGTCTCCTGTGGTGTATTTGAAAATCCCGGACACCTCAGGCGGCGTGTCATCCACTGTGAATACAGATGTCTGCACCGCCCCTTTCCCGATGCTGCCGCTGTTCAGCAGGCTGATGACATTCTCATCTGAAGAATCGCCGCCGGTGGTGTACTCCGGCAGTGCATACAGGCTGACGGTCAGGACATCGCCTTCCTTTGCCCCCAGTGCGCTTACCCGTCTGTTGATCATGTACTCCTTGTACGGATAGACCCACTCGGAGACATTCGAATAGTAGTAGGCGGAGGGGACATCTTCCGTAACGGTTCCGGTGTAGAGCACCTCTCCGTTCTGGTTTGTAATCCTTGCCACTACGGCGTCGGCATTTCGGATCAGCGTGTACCGCCACAGGTAGAACGTGTCGCTGCTGCGGACGGCTTCTCTGCCGTCTGGATAGGCAGGCTCCACGATGTAGGGGTTGCCGGTGGCCCAGAGGCGGACAGGAGGTGTGCCCCGCTTTGCGATCACCAGGTTGTTGGTTGACTTTTCGCCGGTGTAGGGCTCAGCCGTGTCGCCGTACAGCGAGGACGTGTAGCTGACCCGGTCGAACATGGAGGGGTCGCTCCAGCTGCCGTAGAATCCGAGAACCGGGATGGAGTGCGCTGTGTCGTCGACCGAGCCGTCCTCTGCGGCAAAGGGGGAAACAAAGACATAGCCTTCCACATATGCCCCGCTGGGATACATTGTGTCCAGATAGTCTTTCACGGAATCCGGATATTCCACCCGCACTGAAATGGCGGCGGAACCGCCGGCCGGGAGCACAAAACTGCCGAGGCTCAGGTTCCGGAGTATCAGGTATGCATCGTACGTTGTAACCCTGCCGTCCCCGTCGACATCTGCCAGGGTGGCATCAATGCTGCTTCTCAGACCTGCCAGATAATCCAGAATCACCTGCGCATCGTTTTCATCGGTTACGCCGTTTCCGTCCAGGTCGCAGTGGAACCCGGAGCTGGCGGCGCATTCCCTGCCGTCAGCTGTAAATGACACGGAAGCGGCAACAGGGGCAGTGGAAGCGCTGAGGAAACTCCGGGATTCGGCAGGCCTGCCTTCTTCAGTCTCTGTCTCCTGCGTGTTCACAGCCTGCGTAAAGAAGCTGCTGTTCAGCAGGTATCTCCTGGCCTCCTGCGTCATGTTGTTCAGCGTGAAGGTGAAGGTGTAGACGCCGGTCCGGCCGGGGTCGTCACCAAGCTCCGCCTTGACTTTTCCGTCTGCGGCGGAGGCAGTCGCATCGTCACCCATGCGGATGAAGGACTTGGCTGAGACGGCAGAAGCGGCATTTGCCAGACCTGCCCCCTGCCTGAGAACCGGATAGAAGTTTTTCCCGCTGTCCGGATCCTGCAGCGGGGATGCAGTGCTCATCAGCAGGCTCTGTGCCAGCTGACGGGCATTGAAGCCGGTACCGTCCGCAAGACCGTTCTTCTCAATGTGCTGGAGAACAAGTGCCGCCATGCCGGCCACCTGGGGCGCAGCCATGGAGGTGCCGGACATGTTCTCGTATGCAGTGCCGGAACTGTCAGCGCCGTTGACGGAGTAGATGCTCCCTCCCGGAGCGGTAATCTCCGGCTTCATCAGGAGGCTGCCGGGCACGCCCCAGGAACTGAAGGAACTCATGGAGCAGGGGTCCGGCCGCACTTCGCTGGCTATGTCTCCTGAGATGTTCAGGCTTCCTGTATAGTAGAGGGGATTTCCATCATCACCAGCAACCGTTTCCGAGGCGCTCCTGACTGCATCGCTGTCCGCCTTGGAAATGATCGCACAGGGAATCGTAGCCGTGGTGCCGGTGAGGTCCATGCTGACGATATCCTTTTTGTCGTTGTAGACGATGCAGGCGATGCCGCCGGCTTCCTCAACAGCCTGGTGCTTCTCATAGAAACTGCTGACACCCCGGGAGACAAAGACAACCTTTCCAGAAATCGCTTCGCGGTAATCATCTATAAGGCTGTTCATCTCGCCGTCAACGCCGGTGTTGTCAAAGAAGACATAGCCATAATCGCCCTTCAGCGAGCTCATTGGGGCATTGCCGAACTCAGTGCCGTCATTGCCGGTGAAGCTCTCGCTGTAGAATACCCGGCTGCCGCTGCCGCAGGTGAAGTATTCGCCGGTTACACCCACATTGTCTGCAGAGGCGACCGTGAACGAGTTGGCGTAGGAGGCCGGGGCGCCCAGAGTGTCCATGCTCACGTCGTCGCTGGCAAGGCTGCCCCCTGAGGAGTTGTCGGCCCAGCCTCCGGCGTTTCCGGCCGCTATGGTGATGACAGCCCCTGTTGCAGTCAGGCTGTCAAGAAGCTCCTGGTAGTCTGCGCTGTAGGTGAAGCCGGGTGCGGCAGAGCCCAGGGACAGGTTGATGCTGTCAGCCCCCAGAAGAATGGCGTCTTCGATGGCCGCAAAATAGTCGGAATCATAGGCGCCGCCGTTCGTCCCGAAGACCTTCATGGAAAGAAGCTGTGCATCCGGTGCGGCACCCTGGACATACACCGTGCTCAGGGCTTCCTCATAGCCTGTGACATTGCCGTTCTCATCCTTTACCGGGATGAAGCGGTTTGCCGCAGCGATGCCGGAGACATGGGAGCCGTGCTCGCCCTGCTGGTCGCCGTCATGCGTTATCCTCAGATCCCGGTCGACGTAGTTGTAGCCGAACGGGATTTTGCTGCTCACATGGAGCTGCTCTGCATCCTCAACTTCCACGTTGAGCTCATCCAGCACAGATTCAATTTCCTCCACATCCAGCAGATCCAGCCCGGCTGTGAAGCTTTCCGCAGATGCCGCGCCGCTCTCCCCGGCCAGCACCTCCAGTGAATGCCTGTAGCCCTCGTCTGAAAACGACTGGTGGTCCGTGTCGATGCCGGTGTCGATAACGGCGATCCTTGTTCCGGCCCCGGTGTATCCCGCAGCCCACGTCGCAGCCGTGCCGGTCATGCCGGTACTGGTTGCCATGCTGGGATCAGCAGGTTCTGGGTGCTTCAGCACGGCCGGCTCATACCGGGTTTCCAGAATTACATCCCTGACGCCGGACACGGCTTTGATTTCATCAACCTTGCCGAACTCAACATTGGCTGAGATGGCGTTGGCTGCAAGGGTCAGGTTCCAGACTGTGTCCAGCTTTCTGCCGCCAAGGACTGTCTGGCTGATGGTCCTGCTGATTTTCTCCTGCTGCGTCTCCAGTCCGGCGCGGTAGGTCATTGCTGCACTGTTTGCGCCGATGCCGTGCAGGGCGTAGCCGGCATCAATCGTCGACGCCTCGCTCAGCAGGATTGAAACCCGTACAATGTCAGTGTCCTCGTACAGCGGAGCAGTTTCCGCCGGTTCCCCGGCCGCGGGGGCGGTCATGCTTTCACCGTAGTGACCCGGGTCCTGCTCCTGCTCCTCCCCTTCTGTCTCCACCTTCTCGAATTTCAGCGGGATTTCCCCGCCGCCCCCGGGAGCGCCTGTTCCAGCCGCCTGCGCAGATGGAAAGCAGATGCCTGCTGCAAGAACGGCGCTCAGCAGAAGTGCTGTCAGCCTCCTCGCCAGTTTCCCCATGCCTCTCTCCTCCTTTTATGATGACTGCCGTGGCAGCGGGACCCGCAGCCGGGACCGCCGCTTTACAAATCTGTTGACCTGGGCAACTTAACAGATTTGTTAACTGCTATTAAACCATATATCTGCAGCCAATGCAATACGCCCGGCGTGTTTTATTGCCGGCGGAGGAGAAGAATTTGTTCCGGTCCCGGGAGG
>CAYYHY010000247.1:0-1828 GCA_964471855.1 uncultured Oscillospiraceae bacterium
CGCGGGGGACCTGGGGAGGACACAGCCCGAAGGCCGTGCTTCCCGTCTGCCGGGCGAACTGACAGAAAGGATCTGTATGCATGGAAGCAAAGCAGTTTCCCGGCAGTCCGGGAGCGTATGACATCGACAGAAGCGATCCGAAGAAGTGCCTGTTTTCCGGACTCTTTGAGGAACACGCCGAGGCAGGGGGCCGGGAGCGGATCTTCTACACCTACCTGACCCCCGGTCTCCACTACAACCAGCCTGTCCTCGTGGTTGCTCCCCCGGACGGCACAGACCCTCTGATGTATCTGGAGCAGAGCCCCTGGAAGGAACTGGCTGACCGGGAGCAGATCTTCCTCCATCTTCTGGTGCCCGGAGAGGGCGGCTGGAAAACGGACGGCAGCGACGCAGACTACATGAACCGGGTATACATGGAGATCCAGTCCAGGAAGTACTACGTCACCATGCAGGACAACATCTACGCAGCCGGCATAGGGCGCGGGGCTGTCATAGCACAGCAGGCGGCCATGAAGATGACCAGCGAGTGGTCGGGGCTGGCTGCCTTCGGAGATCTGGACGGGTCTGCAATGCTGAACGCAGAGGTGACTGCAGCTCCGCAGAATACGGGGGCATCCGAGCTGGCTGTCAGCGGGGACAAGGTCCAGCTGCCTGTGTGGATGGCATGGGGCAGCTGCACGGACAGCAATGCAGCAGTCCGCGACTACTGGAAGGCGCAGAACGATGCTTCGGACGAACCCTTCTCTTCCCGGACGGCAGATGAAATATACTTTCCCAGGACAGTCTGCAGGAAGAGCCAGATCAACGAGGAGAAGACCGCACAGGTCCGCATAACCTCCGGCTTTCACGGAGAGCCGGACGCAGCCCTTGCGGGTGCTGTGTGGGACTTTCTGCGCCAGTCCCGGCGCCACCGCAGTTTCGGAACCAAGGCGCTCCGCACATATCTGGATCCGGCTGAATATGGCGCCGTTCTGCACAGCATGGACATCGGCGGTTTCACCCGCATCTGGTATGAGTATGTCCCGGACAGCGTGAAAGAGAGCGGGGAGCCGGCGCCTCTTGTTGCAGTCATGCACGGAAGAGGCGGCAGTGCAGAGAGCTTTCTGGACCTCTCGGGCATGACCAGGGTGGCGGAGGAGCGGAATTTCATCGCAGTTTTTCCGGAGGCCTGCGTCTCCCAGGTGCGTCCGGGCGGTCTGCAGAACCTCCTTCTCTGGAACGGCATGTACAGGGGGGAGCGCATCGACGACACCGAATTCATCCTGGCGGCCATTGCGGATGTCAGATCGCGGTATCCGGTGGACCCGTCCCGGATTTACGCATGCGGACAGTCCAGCGGCGGCATGATGACTGCGTCGCTGGCCATGAAGGCTCCGGGTCTGTTTGCTGCTGTATCTCCCTGGTCGGCTGTCGTCAATCCGGATTATCCGGAGCCTCTGCCGGAGACTGTGGAGCCGCAGGTTCCCTTCCTGTTCCTGTTCGGAGACAGAGACTGGCTCTGCGTGGACCGCAGGGACGGGGAACTGGAGTACCATGTGTCGAAGGACATTGCTGCGTTTCTGAGGAACCTGATGAGGATCTACCGGCTGGAGGAGGAACCCCGGCGCTTCGTCTGCGGCGAGATCAGCTGGTTTGTGTACAGGAATGAGAGAAGCGTCCCCATGCTGGTGGTGGGCACGGTGAAGGACATGACCCACGCCAACTACCCGGGAGAGAGCTGGACAGCCTACGATGAATTCTTCTGCCGGTTCAGCAGGGCAGAGGACGGCACGCTGCTGTATATGGGCAGGCCGGCTGTGGAGAAAGAGGCAGATTCCTGAGAGAGCCT
>CAYYHY010000247.1:1928-4021 GCA_964471855.1 uncultured Oscillospiraceae bacterium
GCCTTCATTGAACTGGCGCAGGGATACCCGGGGACCTGTCCCCGGGAGGGTCACCAGGTCGATGAACTGGTGAAGCTGACTGGTCACCACGAAAGTGCAGAACGGACAGGAGAAGAGCACCAGGTCAGCCCTCCCCGGCAGTTCCAGAGGCTGGGAGAAATCCCGCTCCCAGGTGCGGATGCGGCTGGCCGCATGCAGGCTCTCGAAACTGTGCTCCGGGTGGAGTATCTGCAGGTACAGAACTGTCTGCAGAGTGGTGCTGTTCTGACCTCTGGGCTGCCGTTGATGACAAGCATGTTCACTGTGATTCCTCTTTTTCTGGATCTGCTTCGCCGCCGGAGACAGCATGCCCTGTTTCCTGTGTACTGTACAGCCCAGGCGGCTGCTTCAGGGAGTGAAGCGGGTCCGGCATGCGGGACAGCGGACAGGGGACATGACTTTGAAGGTCCGCAGTTCTTATGCACCGGCGCTGTGAATCAGATCCGGGGCTGCTCTGTCTGGAAAGCAGCACAGATTTTCTCCAGGAAGCGCTCCGCAGCCGGCGTAAACACCTGGTACTTCTTCCAGATAAGGAATATCTGCGTCTCCAGCCTCGGAGACAGGGGGCGGAACACCAGCCCGCTGCCGGGCCGGGTGTCGATCAGTCTGTCAAAGGTAAGAAGATAGCCGAGTCCCTCGCGGGCGAAGAGGGAGCCGTTGTAGGAGAGCCGGAAGGAACCCTCCAGATGGAGCTGGTCCATGCGGCCTCCGCACCAGCAGGTGATGTCGCTGTCCCAGGCCTGCTGAGAGCAGAACAGGGGAAGACCGGCGAGGTCCTCAGCCCGGATCGCCTCCTTGTCCGCCAGTGGGTCGTCCTCCGGCATGATCACGCCCCAGACATCCGCCTCGGGGAAAGGAACAAAGCAGTATCGGGCAGGGTCCGGCTCTTCCGCCAGCACAGCAAAATCGATGACGCCCTTTTCCAGCTGCTCCGTCACCTGCTCTGTGTCTCCGCTGGTAATGTGGTACCGAAGGTTGGGAACAGAAGCCTTAAACTCCTTGATCTGCCTGGCCAGGTGCCGTATCTGCCAGGACTCGGCCAGCCCGAAGTACAGATCTCCGCCAAGCTCGTCTTCCAGGGCTGAAAACTCCCCCGCAATCCTGTCGGCCATGCGGACAAGATCCTCTGCCCGCTTCCGCAGAAGGATACCCTCGTCTGTAAGCTTGATGCTGAAGCTGTGGCGGGTGAAGAGCCTTTTGCCCAGTTCGTCCTCCAGATTCCTGATCTGCTTGGAAAGAGCGGACTGGGTGACATGCAGTTTCTCCGCAGCTCTGGACATGTTCTCCTCCCGGGCGACAGCCAGAAAGTAGCGCAGTGTTCTCAGTTCCATGGATGACCCTCCTGATATTCCATTGCGTCATAGCACATACGAATCATAAACCTATGCGGATACGGCGTCAAGAAAGCAGTTCAGGACGGCGGATGCAGAGACCTGCCATGCAGCGGCGGCAGGGTGTCCGGAAGCGAACGGGACATGCTTTGTGCGGATGCGCTTTACGGCGTCTGTGCTGTACGGGACGGGCTGCGTGAGGTGCATGAGAGAACTGAGGATGCCGGGGCCTGATCATCGGCTCCCCATATATCACAGCGGCTTGACAGGGGAGACTGCCTCATAATATCAGAACGATGGAGCCGGCCTTGTCAGGAAGCACAGGAGATGCAGGCAGATCCTGACCATGTTTGGAGGACAGGCTGGAAGATGCCGGATATCTGATCCGGCTCAGCACTGTGCCGCTGCCGGCCGGGTCTTCGGAAGCTGCGATACCTGCCAGTTTTCCGACTGTGCCAGGTACTGTATGGGGATGTTCGAAGAGAAGTGCAGGGCAGAACACCGCCGGCAGCAGTTCCTGCAGATCTCCGGAAGATGTTTCGGACGGGACATGCAGTATCGAAACAGAAACGGCGCCGTCCGCTGCGGACAGCACCGTTTCTGCGCTTTTTTTGACGGATGTGCACATACGGCTCACCGGGAATGCCCGTTTGCGGGACACTCAGGGACTCAGGGGTGCCTGGGACGGGCAGACCGGCGGGGACCGGGAAGGCCGTACTCCTG
>CAYYHY010000248.1:0-4010 GCA_964471855.1 uncultured Oscillospiraceae bacterium
AGTATATGCCTCTGCGCACGGGATACAGATACTCCAAGCAGGGGTCGTAGATACGGTCGTCGATCATGACCCAGGCGTGATCGGTGTTGTCCTCCCGGTATCCGCCGGAGATGCCGTAGGCCTGCCAGCCCAGCCTCCGGGCCAGGAACAGGAAGGCACCGGTGTAGGCATAGCAGTTGCCCTTGCCCAGCGTGAACATGCTCATGGCGCCGGGCACGTACCACTCGGTGGTGTAGCCCCGGGGGTAGTGTGTAGCGGTCCCAAGGTAGAGACAGTTGTCACGGACGTAGCAGTAGGCGGCACGGAGCTTCTCCTCCCTGCTCATGCCGGGTGTGATGCAGTTTGCCAGGGCCTTCTCCACCTCGGCGTCGATCTGGGGGTCGCCGCTGGTGTAGCGGCCGTCGGCGCCGAAGTACAGGTATCCGAAGGTGCCGTCCATCAGGAGGGAACCGTCCTCATTGACGCAGTACAGGGCATCCCCGGTATCCTGCGGCCCGGGTCCCGGGATGGAGCCGTCTTCCGCAAAGAGATACGTCTTCCCGCCTATGGTCTGGATGCCGGCGGGGTAGAACAGGAACTGGCCGTTGCTGTCGACCAGGTAAAATGCGTCGTCGATCCTCTGCAGACCGGGCTCATAGCCGCTGCTGACATAGCCGAAATCGAGCCAGTGCTCCTCCCCCTGACTGTTCTTTTCAGCGGTGTGGGGGATGAAGGCTTCCAGGACAGCTGCGTAGTACCAGTCGTCCGGGTGCACATCCAGGAAGGGGGCAGATGCGGTGTTCCTCAGTACCTGGGCGGTCTCTTCCGTAGCTTTCCGGCCCAGGACGCTGTTCAGGACGGTCACCGCCTCGGCCCGGGTCAGGGTGCCGTCCGGATTGAACAGGCCGTCACCGCCGCCGCTGACCCAGCCTTTGGATGCAGCGGAGAGAATAGCCGCAGAGGCCCAGTGGGTGGCGTCCACATCCGGGAAAGACACCGTGTATGCTGTCTCCAGCGGAAACATGGAGTGGACCATGGAGACGAACTCCGCCCGGGACACCGGGTCTGCAGGGGCAAAGGTGCCGTCCGGACGGCCGGTGATGACGCCCAGGGAAGAGAGCTTTGTGACACTGCTGAAGAACCAGTCCGAACTGCTGACATCCGGGAAGCTGACGTTCAGGGTTTCTCCGCTGCCGTCCGCCAGTATGTTGCAGATCAGGGCGGCTGCCTCTGCTCTGGTGAGGAAGTTCTCAGGGCTGAACCTTCCCTCCCCTGTTCCGTTCACATAGGGAACATGTTCCGATGTGAGGGCGGGAGCGTCCCATACGGACAGGACAGTGTCCTCTGTCAGTTCAGCGGAAGCGGGATTGATCTTTTTGCCGCCGGAGACCCAGCCGAGGACCGGGTTCCCCTCTGCGTCCGCAGCCGGGATGTCCGTGACAGGAGACCCTGCCGGGATCTCCACTTCGGACAGGACCTTATCGCCATCCATAAAGGTGACAGTAATGGTGGCGGGATCCTGGGGCTCCTCACCGGCACCGGGTTCGGGTTCCCCGCTGCCGTCCTCCGGAGGCGTCTCCTGCACCAGGCCGGAACTGTCTCCGCCCCCGGGTTCAGGTGCCGTCTCTGCTGTGCCGGGGACTGTGCTGTCAACTCCGGATTCAGCCGCCAGTGAGACGGCGGGCGCCAGCAGGGCCAGGCACAGAACCAGTGAAATCAGCGTTACAGCCGTACTGTGCTGCATTGCGTTCCCTTCCTTCCTTATCCAGTACAGTTCCCCCGGCGGCGGTCTCCCCCGCCCGGGAGTCTGCAGTATCAGAACATGCCCGCATCTTCGGAGAGACGGGGCAGTGCAGCCGGAGCCCTTCAGAGGGGGAAGCCTCCGGCAGACGAATGATATTTTACAGCATGCGGCCGTCTGCTGCAACACGGCATTGGAATTTAAGATGAAATATGAAAACAGCCGGGGTCAGACCGGCTGCGGGAAGACAGAGCAAGGACAGGGAAACAGGTTCCTGCGGCGGCGCCACCGATCGGAACGAGTTTCCCTGTCCGGAGAGAAAATCTGCATCTAGACACAGCATGCCCAGCACCGCAGCAAAAGCGAAGCTTTTTTTGTGTACACTGAGAATACTCCCTGGGACGGGAAAAGTCAACAGTTTTTTTAAAATCTGAAAGAGGGCCAGATCTGCGTCGGGCGTAAAGCAGATGCTCTGGATGGAAGCCGCCGTCTCTGGGTGCAGAATTCCGCACAGACCGCGGAGGACAGCATGTCTGGTCCGGAGTTCCTGCCAGGGAACTGGCTGGAAAAGGCAGCTGCTCCCCGGCTGTCTGCGCATCAGGCATCAGGGGAACCAGTAGATCAGGGGGGAGTTGTTCGGGTCTACCCGGTAGAGGTCATAGTACTTGTGGCTGCGGACGGGGTACAGGTACTCAAGGCACGGATCGTAGATATATCCGTCGATCATGACCCAGGCGTGGTCCGTATTGTCCGCCCGGTAGCCTGCGGAGACGCCGTAGGCCTGCCAGCCCAGCCTCCGGGCCAGGAACAGGAAGGCGCCGGAGTAGGCGTAGCAGTTGCCCTTGCCCAGGGTGAACATGTTAATGGCTCCTGGCACATACCACTCGGTGGTGTAGCCCCGGGGGTAGTGCTTGGCGGTCCCCAGGTAGAGGCAGTTGTCCCGCACATAGCAGTAGGCGGCACGGAGCTTCTCCTCCCTGTTCATCCCGGGTGTGATGCAGTTTGCCAGGGCCTTCTCCACCTCGGCGTCGATCTGGGGGTCGCCGCTGGTGTAGCGGCCGTCGGCGCCGAAGTACAGGTATCCGAAGGTGCCGTCCATCAGGAGGGAACCGTCCTCATTGACGCAGTACAGGGCATCCCCGGTATCCTGCGGCCCGGGTCCCGGGATGGAGCCGTCTTCCGCAAAGAGATACGTCTTCCCGCCTATGGTCTGGATGCCGGCGGGGTAGAACAGGAACTGGCCGTTGCTGTCGACCAGGTAAAATGCGTCGTCGATCCTCTGCAGACCGGGCTCATAGCCGCTGCTGACATAGCCGAAATCGAGCCAGTGCTCCTCCCCCCGGCTGTTCTTTTCAGCGGTGTGGGGGATGAAGGCCTCCAGGACCGATGCGTAGTACCAGTCGTCCGGATGCACATCCAGGAAGGGGGCGGATGCGGTGTTCCTCAGAACCTGGGCCGTCTCCTCTGTGGCGCTCCGGTCCATGACGCTGTTGAGGAGAGTGACAGCCTCTGCCCTGCTGATGGTTCCGTCCGGGTGGAAGAGACCGTCCCCTGTGCCGCCGACCCAGCCGCGGGAAGCGGCCGTATTGACAGCGGCGGAGAACCACCGGTCCTCAGGGGTGTCCGGGAAGGCCACAGACGGTTCCTTCTCCAGGGGATACATGCTGCAGACCAGGGAGACAAACTCTGCCCGGGAGACCAGGGAATCGGGCATGTAGGTGCCGTCGGACCGGCCGCTGATGACGCCAAGGGAGGTCAGGGTCATGACCGGGGCATAGTACCAGTGGTCCGCTGTCACATCCGGGAAGCTGGCATCCAGGGTGCCGGGCGTGCTGTCCTCCAGTATGTTGCAGACAAGAGCCGCCGCCTCAGCCCGGGTGAGGGGGTTCTCCGGGGCGAACTTTCCGTCTCCCACGCCGGACACGTAAGGACCGTGGCTGTCTGCAATGGAAGGGGCGTCCCAGACGGTGAAGACGGTGTCCTCCGTCAGCTCAGCTTCGGCGGGGTTCACCTTTTTCCTGTCACAGACCCAGCCGAGGACAGGGTTCCCCTCTGCGTCGGTCTCAGGGATGACCGTGACAGGAGACCCTGCCGGGATCTCCACTTCGGACAGGACCTCATCCCCGTCCATGAAGGTGACAGTGACGGCGGCGGGATCCTGCGGTTCCTCCCCGGGATCAGTCTCACTGCTGCCGTCTCCGGGAGGCGTCTCCTGCTCCTGACCGTCCGGGGGTTCAGAGGGATCCTCCTCTGCTGAGCCGGGTCCCTCGCCGGGGTCCTCTTCCTCCCC